>CAZMNK010000144.1:0-10915 GCA_964567625.1 uncultured Enterobacterales bacterium
GGAGTACGACGGCAACTTCTCGGTCACTGCTGCTCTGCTGGGCCCCGAGGGGGAACAACAGGTCAAGGGCACGGTGGAGTCCCAGGCCTGCAAGGCCGAGAAGTGTCTCCTGCCGCAGTACCATGACTTCGAGTTGGTGGTGGAGCTCATGGCCCAGGGCGGGCCGGTGGCTGGAACCGCTACCGCTCAGGGGGAGCCGGCGCCGGCAGATGAGGCCATGGGGGCGGGGGTCGGTGCCCAGAGCCTGGCCGAGGCACCCTTTGGCGGGGGCGCTCTTGCTGAAGCGGCCACCAAGGGGGGCATCTGGTTGGTGCTGTTTACCTTTGGTGCCGGCTTCCTGGTGTCACTTACCCCCTGTGTCTTGCCCATGATTCCCATCACGATGGGCATCATCGGGGCCCAGTCCTCGAACAACCGGCTCCAGGGCTTCCTGCTCTCGCTGACCTACGTGGCCGGGCTCGCCACGGTCTACACCGTGTTGGGAGTCTCAGCTGCGTTGGCAGGGTCCATCTTCGGGGGCTGGATGCAGTCCATCTGGGTGGTGGGTACTGTCGCCGTGTTCTTCGTGGCGATGGGCTTCGCCATGTTCGGCTTCTTTGATGTGGGCGTGCCTGCCTCGATCCAGACCCGTCTGGGACAGAAGGGCGGTGCTGGCTTCATCGGTTCCTTTGTGGTGGGTGCCGTCGGTGCCGTGGTGGCCGGTCCCTGCTCGGGACCCGTCATCGCCTCGCTGATGGTCCTCATCGGCCAACAGGGTGAGATCCTCCTGGGTGCGGGACTGATGGTTGCCTTCTCGTTGGGAATGGGCGTCCTGTTCCTGATCGCCGGGACCTTCTCCGGTGCGCTCTTCCGGCCCGGCGTGTGGATGGACACGGTCAAGAAGTCCTTTGGCGTGTTGATGTGGCTGGGGGCGATCTACTTCATCTCCGCGCACCTCTCCGAGGCCCTGGTGGCTGGCCTGACGGCCCTCGTATTGCTCTCTACCGCGGTCTTCGGGTGGCCTTCGGACGAGGCCCAGGAAGGGGTGATGCTCGGGCGCAGCAAGAAGCTGTACAGCGTCGTGGCCGGCATCGTGGGGGCCTACCTGTTGTTGGGACTGCTGATCACCCGGGGTTTCATCCTTCCACCATTCAACCTGGCTGCCTCCCAGCTGGGGGTGGAACAGGGGCCCTACCTCAAGTGGGAATCCGATGAACCCCAGGCCCTGGCTCGTGCCGCCACCGAGGGCAAGCCGCTGATCATCGACTTCACGGCTGAGTGGTGTGCGGCCTGCAAGGAACTGGAACACTTCACCTACACGGATCTGGGCGTCATCGCGAAGTCCGAGGACTTTGTGCCCTTGATGATCGACGCCACGCGGGGAGATGACCCCGTCGTCCAGCATCTCCTTGAGAAGTACGACGTGAAGGGTTTGCCCACCGTCCTGTTCCTCAAGCCGGATGGCACCGTGATGGCGGATCTGACCCTGGTGGGGTTTGAGCCTGCGACGGGATTCCTGCCCCGCATGGAGTCCGCGCTCAAGGCCCTCTGAATGGACCATCTCAACCGTCTCCTGTCGACCGATGGGCGGTTGCGTGTCCTGGTGGTCACCGCCACGGATGTCGCCCAGGAGGTCATCCGGCGACACGGGATCCAGGGCTCCACAGCTGTACGCATGGCTGCAGAGGGAACGGTCTGCGCGCTGTTGCTTTCCGCCTACGTCAAGGGGGAAGAGCGCATCCTGTTTGAGGTCAGCGGGGATGAACCACGCTTCCTTTTCAGCGGCGAGGCCAGCGCTGGTGGACGCGTTCGCGCTCGCCTTCGGCCCACGCGGCTCGGCGCCTTGTCCCACCTTCGGGGTCGCATGGCCACGGTGAAATGGAATGAGTCGACGGAACTCTACCGGGGTACGGCGCTCATGGACCACCGTGACCTCCAGGCCGTACTGCGGGCCTATCTCCAGGACTCCCAGCAGGTCCTGGGAAGGGCCTGGCTGCACGCCCAGGTCTCCCAGACAGAGGTGGGTTTTGCCGGGGGTCTGCTGATCGAGCGCCTGCCGGTGGCGAACGGGTTTGAGCGGGAGGAATTCGATGCGCTGATGGACGGCCTGGAGGAGGGGGATGCCATCGCTCGCATCGTCTCGGCTCAGGCAGGGTTGGTCCCGGGCGTGGAACTTCAGACCTTTCAGTCCAGGCCCGTGGAATTCTCCTGTCGTTGCAGCCAGGAACGTGTGGAGGCCACGGTCAGCACCCTTGGCGCCGCCGATGTTCGAGCCCTGTTGGCGGAACAAGGCCAGGCCGAGGTGACCTGTGACTTCTGCATGGAACGCTACGTGGTCCCTGGAACCCGGTTGATCGAGCTGGCCGAAGCCATGGAGAACGCTGGCAAAGACGCCTGAGCTTCAGTTGCCGGGGCGGTTGTTGAGCGCGGCCACGTGGGCATCGTCGTTGAAACGGTGCACGACCAGCCCGGAGTCGGGGGACCAGCCCAGGACACTGATGGCGGTGTTCTTGTGCGTGTACTCCCGAAAATCACCGAGGGGAAGGCCCTTGGCCGTCAGGACGAGGGTGGCCATGACCATCTGGTGGCTGACGATGACCACAGGCGGTCCGGGTTCGTGGAGGGCGGCCAGGGCGGTCACACCAGCCACAGCACGGTCTCGACACTCTCCCAGTGTCTCTCCCCCAGGCACTCGGGCGTTCTCGGGGTTCACAGCCCAGGCGGCAAAGAAGTCTGGAAAGCGTTCCAGCATGTCGCCTGCGCGCTGTCCCTCCAGTTCACCCTGGTCAAGCTCTTGCAAGCACTTGTGGGGTTCTGGCGCTCCAATCCGAAGGGCAGTCTGCCAGGCTCGGGCCAGTGGAGACGCGTAGAGAGCGGCGCGGGACATGCCGCGAAGGCGGGCTCCCAAAAGCTCGGATTCGCGCTCCCCGTGCGGATCCAGAGGTACATCCAGCTTGCCCAGAAAGCGCCGTTCAGCGTTGAAGGCTGTGCGCCCATGGCGGCAGATCACGAGGGGTACTTGCCCCAGCCTGGCGACCTCAGACCACCCTAGACCCCGGTTGTCTCCAAATCCGGGGAGGGTATGTTTGGGGAGTCGGCACTCATCTTCGCTCACCCCTTGTGTCTATCGGGCATCAACAGGGAATCCCAGGAGGAAACCAATGGCGGTTGCCCCCAAAGGCTTCGACCCGTTGGCCAGCCTGTTCGATGTCCCGGGCATTGCCCAGGTCTCGTCCACGGCCCCGCTAGGCACCTACGAGGATGATGACACCGGCCCCACCCTCCACCCGGGGATGCTGGCCGAAGACCTGGATGCAGAGGAGCCGTCCCTGGTCGAACCCGAGATCGACAAGGTCGCGCTGGCCCGGGCGCTGGCCCGTGCAGCCATGGCCCAGGCGGCCAGCGTGGAACCCGTCGAATTGCTTCCAGTGGCGCCATCGCAGGGTGAAGTCGCCTCGACACCTGCCCCGAGTCCTGAGCATTCGGAGAACTCCCGCGACCCCAGCCTGAGACTTCTGGCCAGGGCCCGCAGGCCCACCAGTGCCCAGGAAGCGATGGCCGAGGCCAAGAGGCAGGAAGAACTGGCTGCCAGCCAGGTCCTGGCCCGCCGAATCTCCCAGCTGCCCGGAGAGGTTCGTCGCATCCTGGAACGCCAGGCGCCAGGAGCGGATCTCCAGGTCGCCAACGCGCTTGTGATGGACGAGCGGGCAAAGCTACGAGCCCTATGGAAGGCCCACCGTTCCCGGTTGAGTGCCATTGGTCAGCTCCACCAGGTTGTGGCGACCACGAATGTCATCCGTGCGCTCACCGCGGTAGGCCCCGGTCAGCTGGTCGCTGCCGTGGTCTACACGGACTCCTCGGAGTACCTCGTCTGGGTGGACATGGGCTCCCAGTCCACCGTGGCCGCCTTTGAGAACGCCCGGACCTGGATTGCCGGCTGAATGAAGGGTTTCTTCACCCTCGAGGGGTGAGGGCTTCATCCATTTGCGCGGGGTTCTCCAGGACCTCGGACATCTCCTTGGCGAAGATCGAGCAGTGCAGTCCATCAAGGACGCGGTGGTCAAAGGTCCCGCTCAGGGTCAACTGGCGTTGGACGGCAAGCTGACCGTCCACCACGGCTGCGGTGTCCTCGACGGCTCCGACCAGGACGATGATCGGCGTTCTGGCCTGGGGAAAGAACGGTGCATAGGCCACCTTGACGCCGCGGCTGCCGAGACTGGTGACCATGATGGAGCCAAAGGGATCCCTGGGTGCGCCGAGAAGCCGGGGATTCATGTTCAGGGTGTACTGGAAGAACTCCAGGGCGCGGAGGATCCAGCGAAACAACAGGGGTGGTATGACCTCGCTCTGGCGCCTGACCTTCTTGAAGTCCTTGTCCTGGCCCTTTCGAATCTTCTGGGCACCGCTGCGAATCTCCTCGGCGATGGTGATGATGTCCTTGCTGTCCGCGTTGCGTATGACCACACCGGAGAGGTCTGTCTTGGCCACTCCTTCGCCTTCGACTTGCTCCCGTTCGATGGCGATCTGGACGAACACGTCCACGTCCTGCCGGTGGTAGAGGCGGCCCAGACGCACCATCGAGTTCAGGTCCGGGTGGCGATGCAGGACCACGGCGACGGCACGGGCGACCGCGTGGGTCACAGTGACCTTTTCGCCTGTTTGCTCTCGCTTCTGCTGGAGCCAGGCCTCCAGGGCTTCGGCTGGGAATTGCATCGTGCCCAGGATGGTGGGGTCTCGGGGCGCGTCCCAGGCCACTGCTGCGATGCGTCGGAAGACGCTCAGGTGAGACTTCTTGTGGAGAACGATGTTCGGCATGGCCCGGAGCCTATCGGATTGCCGGACCCCAGGGGCCATGCCACCACCGCGACAGCACCAACAGGCTCCAGAGCCTCCGCCGGTGATCCGCAGACCCCTCCCGGTGTTCGCGACAGACCCGCTGGACCACGGCTGGATTGCACACCGATTCCAGGCGTGTATCCAGGTCCTGGAGAAGCCCGGCACAGGGGCCGCGTAGCCAGGGTCCAAGGGGGGTTCCGAAGCCCTTCTTTGGCCGGGTCAGGATCTCCTCGGGCAGGAGATCGGCGACCGCACGCTTGAGGATGCGCTTGGTCTCCCGGGTTCGCAGTTGCACGCCCCGGGGCAGGGTGGCGCAGACCTGGACCAGGTTCGGGTCCAGGAACGGGGAACGCACCTCCACTGAATTCAGCATCGAGGCCCGGTCCATCTTGGTCAGAACACCTTCTCCCAGGTAAAGCCGCTGGTCGAGAAACATCGCACGGTCCACCGGATCCGCAATTGCTGTGGCGATGCCGGCCCAGCGGTCCACCTCGGCCCATGGCGACGGAGAGCCCCCCAGCAGGGGCTGCAACTCCTCGGGCAGCCAGGCGCCCAGCCAGACCTGGTTCCGGCGGTGATGGGGAAGGGGGAGTCCCGCGGCCAGTCTCCTGAGCAGGTAGGTCCGGCTCAGGTTGTCGGTGGACGCCGGCAGGGCAGCGCCAAGGGCCTTGAGGGCTGGAGCACCAGGCGCCATTGCTCCGGCCATACGGTGCGCCAGGTAGGTGGGGTAGCCTCCCAGGTGCTCGTCAGCGCCGTCGCCGGAGAGTGCCACCTTGAAGCCTGCGTCGTGCACCGCCTGGGACAGGACCCACGTGGCGGGGAGGCTCCCGTCTGCCAGGGGCTCGCACAGGCCCGCGGTGAGGGCATCCAGGACTTCGGGAAGACGTTCGGAGGGAAAGGGAACCTCGGTGTGGTGGGTCCCCAGGTGTTCCGCCACCTTCCTGGCTGCGCTGGACTCGTCAAAGGAGGGCTCACCAAAGGTCACCGAGAAGCTGTGCAGGGTGTCTGAGACCAGCTGTGCGGCCAGGGCGCTGACGGTGCTGGAGTCGATGCCTCCGGACAGCAGAGTCACGACGGGCACGTCGGCCAGGAGTCGGTGATGGACGGCGACCTGCAGGGAGGAGCGCAGGGCCCTGGACCAACGCTCCAATCCCAGCTCCTCCCGCCCCTCGCCGGTCAGGGGTGGAGACCACCAGCGTTCCTGGTGAATTCCGGATCGGTCAGCGATCAGGAAGGTCCCGGGTTCCAGCTTGTGAATGCCCTTGTAGATCGTCCGTGGTGAGGGCACGTACTCAAACAGCAGGAGTTGCTCCAGGGCCACGGGGTCCACCTCTCGGCTGACCTCCGGGTGGGTGAGCACGCCCTTCAGTTCGGATGCAAAGACCAGGGTGCCCGCGGATGTCCTGGTCCAGTAGAGTGGCTTTTGCCCGACCCGATCCCGGGCCAGGATCAGTCGCTGCTGGCGGTTGTCCCAGGCGGCAAGCGCGAACATTCCGTTGAGTTGATCCAGGGCCCGAGCCGGTCGCAGTCGGGCCAGGAGCGCGGCCACGACTTCAGTGTCACTCACCGTCGAAAATTCCTGTCCATCGGCCTCCATCAGGCGTCGCAGGCGGGCGTGGTTGTAGATCTCGCCGTTGAAGGCCAGACACAGGCGCCCGCCGCTCTCCCAGCGCGGCTGGTCTCCTCCTTCCAGATCGATGATGGCGAGGCGACGGGTGCCGATGGCCCCGTGGGTCAGGTCTTCGACCTGGTCATCGTCCGGTCCCCGGTGGGCCAGGGCCGCCAACATCGGGCGCACCTCATCCGTTCGAGGTGGTTCCCCGTTGAAGCGGATGGCTCCTGCGATCCCACACACTCAGCCCCTGGTCTCCCCGAGGGCGATGGCCTCGTGTTCCAGGTTCAGGGTCCTTCGGACCCGGTAGGGTTCCTTGTCCCGAATGTCGTAGTGCATCCGGATCAGTACTTCCGCCACGATCCCCAGGGTGATCTCCACCACGCCGAAGATCATCAGCATGGGGGCGACCACGGTCAGCGCCACGGCGAGCGTGGGAGCGTCCAGCACCGTCCAGGCCAGAGCGGCCACGAGGCCTGTGGCGAGTCCTGCGAAGAACAGCAGGAAGCCCAGCCAGCCGAAGAAGTAGATGGGCGTCACGTAGAAGTCGCGGAGGAATTTCACCGTGGTGAGGTCCAGCAGGACCTTGGGAATTCGGGAGAGACCGTACTTGCTCTCCCCGACCTGTCGTGGGTGGTGGCGCACCGGCACTTCGACCAGGCGAGCCCCGGCCCAGGTCACGTAGATCGGGATGAAGCGGTGCATCTCCCCGTACAGGGGGATGTGCTCGATGAACTCCCGGCGGTAGACCCGCAAGGTGCAGCCGTAGTCGTGCAGGTGGACCTTGGACAGGCGGGAGATCAGGGCGTTGGCCAGCTTGGAGGGCAGGGTGCGGGTCAGCCAGGGGTCCTGGCGGTCCTTTCGCCAACCGCAGACGACGTCGTGGCCTTCGTCGAGCTTCTCGAGCATCGCCGGGATGTCGGCCGGATCATTCTGCAGGTCCGCATCCAGGGTGATCAGGATGCCGTGACGGGCGTTTCGGATCCCCGCGGTCAGGGCCGCGGTCTGCCCGTAGTTTCGGACGAACTCGATCACCCGGACGCGGTCATCGTTCTCGGCCAGCTCCTGGAGCTCTCTGGAAGAGCCGTCGGTGGAGCCATCATCGACGTAGAGCACCTCGAAAGGGATCTCCAAGGGGTCCAGCGATCCACGGATGGCCTCGTGAAGTCGCATCAAGTTGCCTTCTTCATTGAAGACGGGAACGATGAGGGAGATCGGTACGGTCAACGATCCGCCGCGGCTTGGCTGCTCTCCTCCATCATACCGCTCTTGTCCTCCGGAGGGGGACCGGCATCGGGCGGCGGGGGGGCGCCCGGGGCCAGGGGGCCCAGGTCGGTTGTCGAGGACAGCTCCAGGCGAATCCCTTCAAGGGCGGTGTCGCCGACCAGGAGGGCATGGGTGGCGACCAGCTCCCCCTTGCTGGGTCCATTGTTGTCCAGGTCGATGTAGGCAACGAGGTGGATCTCGCCGAAGGCGACAGGCAGAGCGATCTCGAAGTCCCCGAGACCCGCCAGCGTGGTCTGGTGCACCAGCTCGGGGGGCTTGCCCGGAGCCAGGGTCACGACGTCCAGGCGTATGACTCCTTCCGTGCTGTCCGGTCCGGAGACTGCGCCGCTGAGGGTCACTCCTTCCCCCTCGAGGATCGTCAGCGCCACGTGGCGTGGACGTTTTGCCCGCTCCAGGTCCTCCTCGGTCGCCAGGGCGGCGACCGGGGCAGACTCGGTCTCCTGCTGGCAGGCTGGTCCGGCCCACAGTGGAATGGCGATCAAGAAGAAGATCGGAGGATCCTGGAAGTCAGTTGCTGAAAATGCTGTCCCGCCGCGCAAGATCCTGTCAACCCTTCTTCCTCTCTTGCCTCGTCTGATCGACCGTCCTAAATGTCAGCGCTGCCTGCGGGCAACCCACCCTGATTCCTGAAATGCCGTGCTCCTGTGGCGGCGAGCAGGCTCCACCCTGATGCGCATTCGAAAGCTCGACCTCCAGGGATTCAAGTCCTTCGTTGATCGTCAGACCTTTCACTTCGGGTCGGGCATCGCGGGTGTGGTGGGCCCAAATGGTTGTGGCAAGTCCAACGTGGTGGACGCGGTCCGCTGGTGCATTGGAGAACAATCTGCCAAGAGCCTGCGAGGCGCTGCCATGCAGGACGTCATCTTCAACGGGTCGGCCAGTCGATCGCCGGTGGGGATGGCAGAGGTCTGCATGACCTTTGCTTCAGATGAAGAGCCGTTTCCCGGGCGGTGGGCTCGCTACGAGGAGTTGAGCATCACCCGTCGGCTCTTTCGCGACGGAGCGAGCGAATACCGCATCAACCAGGAGCGGGTGCGCCTGCGGGACATCCATGACCTGTTCCTGGACACCGGGGTCGGGGCGCGGCTCTACTCCTTCATCGAGCAGGGCCAGGTGGATCGGATCGTGCTCTCCCGGCCCGAGGAGCGCAGGGTCCTGGTCGAAGAAGCAGCCGGCATCTCTCGCTACAAGGCCCGGCGTGCGGAGGCGCTCGACAAGCTGGATCGGACCCGGGTGAACCTGGAGCGGGTCAGCGAGATCGCCGATGACATGAAGCGCCGTATGCGTTCCCTGGAACGCCAGGTGGAGAAGGCTGCTCGCTACCGGTGTCTGAGAGCGACGGTGCGGCAGGGAGAACTCCTTCTGGGTCTGGGCAGGTTTGCGGGCCTCACCGCGGACCGGAGAGCTCTCGTGGGGGATCTTCGCCAGGCCAGGGTTGCTGAGAACGCCGCCATCCGGACCCTGGCGGCAAAGGAGGAGGGACTGACCGGGCTGCGGGATCTCATTGGGGTGGCTGAGGCCCTGGTCGCCGATCTTCGGGACGGCTTTGCAGAGCACGAGGCCCAGCGGCGGGAGAGTGAGTCGGCCCGGCACTACCTGTCCCGGGAGAGCACGGACCTGGAGGGGCGTCTCGAACAGTTGGAGCGGGCATTGGTGGAATGGGATGGCCAGCACAAGAAGGCTGGAACGGAAACCCAGAAGCTTGAGGATGATCTCACTCGGTTGGAGGAGACCTTGTCGGGACAGGCCACGGCGGCGGAACGGGCGGCAACCCGGGCACGAGAGGCCCAGGAGCACCTCTCCATTGCCCGGGCCGCGGTGGAACAGGACAAGCAGGAGATCACGGCCCTGCTGACCGAGGCCAGTCAGACCAGGGCCAACCTCAGTGTCAATGTGCGGGCCGCCCAGGAACTGGCCGAGCGGCGTGCCAGGGCCGAGGTTGGTGATTCGGCCTCACGGACCGGGCTGACCGCGCTTCGCGAGGTCCTGGCAGGTGCGGAGGCGGGTCTGGCGCTGGCCGACCAGGCGGTGACCGACGCAGCAGCAGCCCGGACGGACGCCCTGCGCCGTCACGCCCAGGCGCGGATTCTCTCCCAGGAGAGCGAGGCCCATCTACGAGAGTTCGAGCAGGCCAGGACCCAGGCCGAGCGGAACCTGACCCGTGTAGAGACCCGGAAGCAATCGCTCCAGGACCTGTTCGATGCCCATGATGGCGTGGGGGACGGGGCGCGGGAACTCATGGAAGTACCCGGGGTACTGGGCACCCTTGCCGAGCATCTCGATGGGCTGGAAGCCGAACCCGGGCTTCTTCATGCCGCCGTGGGAGATGCCCTGGAACACGTGCTGGTGGAGGACCAGAAAGCCCTGCTGGACGCAGCCGCAGCCGCCAGGGGCCGGGTCGGGCTGGTTTCGGTGCAGGCTGGCCCGGAACCGGAACCCGAAGCACTGGCTGCGCGATTCGAAGGCACGCCCGCCGGGCGGGCAGCAGTCGCCCGTCTGCTCTCGGGCTTTGAGCAGTCCTCCAGCCTGGAGGAAGCGCTTCGCGCCCATGCCGTGAGCGGCCAGCCGGTGGTGGCAGGCGATGGAACCCGGATCGATGCTTCGGGGGTGGTCTGGGCGGGCACTCCCGGTCGTTCTGGAGGCCTGGCCATCCTGGAGCGGCGTCGCGAGTTGGCTGAACTCGCGGGCCTGGTCCAGGAAGGCCTGGAACAGGTGAAGGAAGCCGGAGGGCGCCTGGCGGTGGCGGAGCAGGCGTTGACGAAGGCCCGGGCTACAGAGGCCGATTTGCTCGAGACCTCCGAGGAGTTGGAGACCGCCTGGCGAGATGCACAACTGGTCCAGGTCGAGGCGCGACAGCGATTGCACCTGAAGGCCCAGGAACTCCGTCAGCAGGAGGGCCAGGTTCGAGAGAGAGAGGTTGAGCGAGAGCGACTCGAGGCCTCTGAGGCCCGACTGGTGACCGAGGCTGCCCAGGCTCGCATCGAACTGAGCGAACTGGAGCAGAGGCAGACTGAGGCCGAGGCTCAGCTGCACCAGCGACAGGCAAATCTTGAGTCCCTCGAGGACCAGACCAATGGGGCTCGTGAGGAGCTGGCGACCCTGAAGGGCGAGAGGGACGGAGGACTGCGCCAGGTCGAGGTCCTCAGCGAGAGCCTGGCTGCCAGCCGGAGTCGCCTGGCCGAAGCGGAACGTCAGTTGGAC
>CAZMNK010000144.1:10925-14419 GCA_964567625.1 uncultured Enterobacterales bacterium
TGCGTTCAAGCCAGACCCGTGTGGTCGAGGTGGCGGTTGAAGACAAGAACCTGGGCGAACGCATCGCTTTCCTTGGAGAGGAACAGGGGAAGGTCGCCATCCAACTGAAAGCCGAACGCGAGGGTCTGAAGCAGAACCACGACAGGCTTCGAGCGGCTGAGGAGGGACTTCGGGGTTTGCGGGATCAGCGAGAGAAGTGCACTGTCACGCGAACTCGCCTCGAACACAATCTCCAGGAAGTCCGTCTCCAGATCGATGGCATCAAGGAACAGGTGGAAGGACGCCACGGTGTTTCCCTGCCGGGCATGCTCGACCGACTGGACCGGGATGCAGCTCTGGTTCTCGAGGCCATGGAAGGACCGCATCGGGAACTGCCGGAAGCCTTCCAGAATCTGCCGATCGCCGAGGACCTCCGGGTCACACCGGCGTTGCTGGAGAATCGTGAAGAACTCCAGGCCTGGATCGACAGGCTCGAGGGAGCACGCGAACAGCTTCGGAGGCTCGGTGAGGTGAACCTGGTCGCCCTGGACGAGTACCTGGAGGTCGAGGAGCGCTGGTCGTGGCTCGAAGGTCAGCGGTCGGATCTGGAGCGGTCGATGGAGTCGATCCGTCGAGCCATTGCCGACATCAACCGGACCTGTCGCGTTCGGTTCAGGGACACCTATGACCGGGTGGACAAGGCCTTCCAGCAACTCTACCCGAGGCTCGTGGGTGGCGGAGAAGCGCGCCTGGCCCTGACAGACGAGGACGACCTGTTGGAGACCGGGGTCGAGATCTATGCCTGTCCTCCCGGCAAGCGCTTGCAGTCCCTCAGACTGCTCTCGGGCGGTGAAAAGGCCATGACGGCCATTGCGTTGATCTTCGCCATCTTCATGGTGAAACCCTCTCCTTTCTGCATCCTCGACGAGGTGGATGCCCCCCTCGACGAAGGCAATGGGGCACGTTTCAATGCGCTGCTACGGGAGATGAGCATGTTGTCGCAGTTCATCCTCATCACCCACAACAAGAAGACCATGGAGAGTGTGGACACCCTCTATGGAGTCACGATGCCCGATCCGGGTATTTCACGGTTGGTCTCGGTGCGCATCGCCTGAGCGACCTTGTGGCGTTACGCGTCCTCCCCGCCGGGGCACCTGATGGACGACGTTGAGACTCCAATGAATTCCCAGACCGATCCCGTTTCCAATGCCGGGGAGGGGAGCACTGAAGTCGCTGTGTCGATCCCGGATCCAGGACAGGTCCCGGTGCCCGAGGCCGCTCCGCTTCAAGGGGGAGTCGAAGAACCCGTTGTCTCCCTTGCCGGTGACGAGGTCACAGCTTTCGATGCGTTCAGTCCCCTCTGGTTTGGTGGGCTGTTGCTCGCGCTGGTCGTGGGGCTTGGCGGAGGTCTGGCGTTGGCTCGCCGGGGTCACCCCCGGGAAGAGGTGCCTCCCGCGGAGGTCTCGACGGTCGCTGAGACCACCGGGAACACCGAGCATCCCGGGGGCGACCCTGTGGTGGATTCCAGGACCTCGATGCTTGAGCGCATGCGGGGTGGTCTGGCACGGACCTCGGCGGGCTTCGGACGACGTCTCGCGCTGGCCTTTGGCCGGGATACCGTCGACGAACAACTCTTCGAGGAACTTGAGGAAGCCCTGCTCACCGCAGATGTGGGGGTCAAGACCACCACCCGTTTGTTGGAGGGTTTGCGGGGGGAGGCGCGAGCCCAGGGGATCGAAGAGCCGGAGCGCCTCCAGGCTTTGTTGCGAGAGGCGATGCTGGCGCTCTTCAAGGGGGGTGACCGCGACATGGCTGACAACGGTGAGGAGGGGCCCACGGTGGTTCTGGTCGTCGGCGTGAACGGTTCCGGAAAGACCACGACCATCGGTAAGCTCGCCGCCCGATATGGCCGGGCTGGCAAGCGGGTCTTGATCGGTGCGGGGGACACCTTCCGTGCCGGGGCGATCGAACAACTGCGCGTCTGGTCCGAGAGGACCGGGGCCGACTTTGTTGCGCACCAGGAAGGCGCTGACCCGGCTGCGGTGCTTTTCGATGCGCTGGACGCAGCGGTGGGGCGGGGGAGTGACGTGGTGCTCTGTGACACTGCAGGGCGTCTCCAGTCAAAGCAGCCACTGATGGCCGAGTTGGCCAAGGTCCACAAGGTGGTGGGCCGGGCGGTGTCCGGCGCCCCCCACGAGGTGCTGTTGGTTCTCGATGCGACGATGGGCCAGAACGCGCTCTCCCAGGCGCGAACATTTGGGGAGGTCACCGGGGTGACCGGTGTCGTGTTGACCAAGCTCGATGGAACCGCAAAGGGTGGCATCGTGCTCGCTGTCTCCGCCGAGCTGGGCCTGCCGGTGAAATACATCGGGATGGGGGAACAGGTCGACGACCTGCGGCCCTTCGACCCGGAGGCCTTTGTGGAAGCGCTCATGGAGCCGGCCTCTCCTTCGGCTTGACAGGGGATGTCTGTCTCCCTACCGTCCAGTTCTTCTGAGACCCTCTGGAGTTGGCGATGAATGTTCGCATCACCATTCGAGGCCGCGAATACACCCTCCGCTCGGATGAGCCCGAGGAGGATCTGATTGCGGTTGCTCGCTACGTCGACGGCAAGATGGAGGAATTCTCCAGGCCCAACCTGGACGAGTACACCGTGGCCATACTTTCCGCGCTGAACATCGCATCGGAGTACAGCCGGTATCGTCAGCGCATGGGCGAGCGGCTGGAGGAACTCGAGCGCGAGGCCGCAGCCGTGGGGGCCGTACTCGGCGCGGCGTTGCCGGAAGGCTGAGCTCTGGCTTCGCCTATTTCCTGGAGGCGCATTCTCCCGCTGGCACTCGCTGCCCCGGCATGGGGCTTGTTGGCAATCGCCAGGTCCCTGACTCCGGACGTCGCCGGGCACGGGACCCACAAACAGCTTGGTCTCGGGACCTGCACCATCCTGGAGGCAACCGGAGTGCCCTGCCCGGTCTGCGGGATGACCACGAGCTTTGCGCACATGGCCCACTTGGAACCCCTGGCCGCGTTCCGAGCACAGCCCTTTGGCTCCCTTCTCTTTCTACTGACCCTGGGGATTGCCCTGGTCGCGGTGGTTGAACTTCTCCAGCCACGGGGACGCCTGCAGAGGCTCTGGGAGCAGATCCTGGATCGGGAGCGCATGATCGCGGCGGGGTTGTTTGGCGGGCTGGCGCTGGGCTGGATCTACAAGGTGCTCATGATGGGTGGCCCCTGACCCCTGAAGGGCGCAGATGGCACGGACCAAGGGACATATGGGCTTGTCCCTGCCTGGCCTCATTTCCTGCCTTGACAGCGCCGCACCGGCGGGTTCTATTTGACCTGCCCTGAAGAAGGGCACTGAAACGGAAGAGAAGGGCACTTCTCTTCCTTGACACCTTCAGTCCTGGCCGATAGACGCCGGGGGCTTCACTGAGGGAAGCCTGCCATCCGTGGTGGACGTCTTCACTCGGTCGGTCTTTGAAAACCAGATAACAGCAGACGTTGATTCCATAATAGAG
>CAZMNK010000145.1:0-2089 GCA_964567625.1 uncultured Enterobacterales bacterium
TCACCAACCCCCACTGGATCTACCCGGGAAGCACCGTCGTCTTTACGCCGGGGACTTTGCTGGAGCCGCCACAGATGGACCTGGAGGGGCCCGACGGGGATGAGGGGGATGGGTACACGGTGCCCATCGTCGAATTCTCGGACGCAGAGATCGATTGTGGTCCAGATATTCGCTTCACTGAGAGCCTGCGGTCAGCGATCTATGTCTCTCCGGCTTTCCTGGCTGACCCCCGGGAGGTTGAGGAACTGGGATTCATCTACGGTGCCAAGATCGGGATGACCAGCCTGGGAGAAGGAGACCTGATCTACCTGGAGATGGAGGACATCGACACTGTGGAGTGCGGAGATGTCTTTGCTCTCGTGCGACGGGATGAGAAGGTCAAACACCCGGACCTGCGACGCTTGAAGTATG
This sequence comes from uncultured Enterobacterales bacterium, assembly GCA_964567625.1. Lineage (GTDB taxonomy): Bacteria > Myxococcota_A > UBA796 > UBA796 > CAJQPC01 > CAYFPX01. The sequence goes on from CAZMNK010000145.1 coordinate 412, forward strand.
GGGCGATGTTCCACATCCTGGCTGAGGTGCGGGTCCTCCACAAGGAAGGCGACATCGCCACGGCGGTCATTCGGACCATGTACAGCCATGCCCGGCGCGGAGATGTGGTCTCGACCCTGGTGCCGGTCGCGGCAGAGATGCCCGTGCGCGAGCCGCGGGGGGACCTGGAAGGGACCATCGTGGCTCGGAGCGGGAAGGGCCTCTATGACCTGGCCGGCCCTGGAGAGGTCGTGTTCCTGGACCGCGGCAAGGAGGATGGCCTGCGGATCGGCAACACCTTCTACATCATCAAGCGGCAGGATGAGTTGTACGGAATGCGGGAAAACGAGGACCCGGATCTTCCAGCGTCGGTGGTTGGCCGCCTGGTGGTCACACGTGTCGAGGACTACTCCGCCACTGCGGTGGTGGTGAACGCGTCCGCTCCCGTGCGGGTAGGGGATGACCTGGCCCAGAGCCTGGAATAGCCGATTCGCTGAACCACGATGCCCTTGTCGACGGGCTGACTGGCGCCTATAGCAAGACTCCGACCGTGCTCCCCGAGAGGGAGTCTTCGTGGAACCGCAAATTGCAGGCCGTTGGACCGTCCTGGCCCGATGGTCCGACCGGGTCGATATTCGTCCCTGGGTAGAGGCTGTCGGGGGACCTGATGCCCTGGGGAGCCAGTCCTGGATGTCCCTTCGAAGGTTGGGGGCACCCGGTTCGCTGGTGGCAGCCTGGAGGCAGGCTGTGCCGGCTGATCAGGCTCCTTGGGCCCGGATCGGAGATGCCTGGTACCCGGAGGCCCTGGGAGACCTTCCTCATCCGCCGCCGGCGCTTTGGCTCCGGGGCGACCCCGGGGTGTTGACGGGGCCTGCAGTGGCTGTGGTCGGCTCTCGTGCCTGTACGCCCTATGGCCGTCGTGTGGCACGGGGCGTTGGACGGGCCATTGCCGAAGTGGGTGGAGTGGTGGTGTCGGGAGGGGCGAGAGGAATCGACACAGAGGCCCACAAGGGAGCAGCCGAGGCCGGACTCACCCTCATGGTCCTGGGGGCGGGACTGGACGTCAGGACGGGTCCTGAGTCTCGTCGGGTTCGGGACCAGGTGCTGGAAACGGGAGGAGCATTGGTCAGCGAACTACCGCCGCTCGATCCCCCCACTCGCTGGACCTTTCCAAGGCGCAATCGTCTCATTGCCGCCCTGGGCATGGTGACCGTGGTCGTAGAAGCTGGACTTCGTTCCGGGGCCCGGATCACCGCCCGGCTGGCCACAGAGCTTGGGCGGGACGTCTATGCCGTGCCCGGTCCACTGGACGCTCCCGCATCGGCGGGCTGTCTTCAACTCCTGGCCGACGGGGCTCACGTGGTGCGGGACTATGGCACGGTGGCAGGGCTCATCGAGGCACAGACATTCTCGCCGGAGAGGCGTCTGTTCGCCCTGCTGGACATCCCACGATCGGTGGAAGAGCTGGCCACGGAGCTGGATCGCCCGCTTCCAGAGACCCTGCGACGATTGGCGCTGCTGGAGATCTCAGGCCTCGTCACAAGAACCCCTGTCGGACGCTACCAGCGGGTCTGAAGGGGCTGTTTCAGCTGCTCTTGGAAGAGCGACTCCGGGTGGCCTTCTTGCCAGTGGCCTTCTTGCCGGTGGCCTTCTTGCCGGTGGCCTTCTTGCTGGTGGCCTTCTTGCTGGTGGCCTTCTT
>CAZMNK010000145.1:2189-14258 GCA_964567625.1 uncultured Enterobacterales bacterium
GGTGGCCTTCTTGCTGGTGGCCTTCTTGCTGGTGGCCTTCTTCTTCCTGCTGGAGCGTCGCTTGGAGGGGTTGTCCCGTTTGTGTTGGAGCATCTCCAGGGCTTGCTCCAGCGTCACCGAGTCGGGGTCCGTGCCCTTGCGGACCGTGGCATTGACGTCGCCGTCGGTGACATAGGGGCCAAAGCGGCCGCTTCGGAGGACCACAGCCCGGTCTTCCCCATCCTTGCCCAGCTCCTTCAGGACCGTGTTGGAGCGCCCTCGCTTGGGTGGGTTGGCCAGGGCCTCGAGTGCCTGTTCCAGCGTGACCTCGAGAGGAGAAACCCCTTCTGGCAGGTTCACGCGGACCTTTTCCGCCTGCACATAGGGGCCGTATCGGCCGTTGAAGGCCAGTATGTCCTTCCCCTCGGCGTTTTGCCCCAGGGTGCGCGGAAGGCTGAGCAGTGCCAACGCTGTCTCCAGGTCCACGCTGTCCATTTCCATGCCCTTCAGCAGACTGGCGCGAGGCGGCTTGATCGCCTTGGAGCCCTTGCCCACCATTTCTCCGAGCTGGACGTAGGGGCCAAATCGACCGTCATGGAGGGTGACCCCCAAGCCGGACTTGGCGTCCACTCCGAGATCTCTGGGCCCTTCGGGCACGTTGGCCAGGATCTCCAGGGCTGCCTTCAGGTCGAGTTCGTCCGGGGGCAGGTCTTCGGGCAGGCTGCGCTTCACATCGTCGTGCTGCAGGTAGGGGCCGTAGCGCCCCACCCGGACCTGCAGGACCTTGCCTTCCACCTCTCCCAGCGGAAAGCTGCAGAGCTCCTGGGGCTTCGCCTCAGCCTGGGCCCGCTCGAGCAGAACGACCAGGCCTGGATGGTCGCTGTCTTTCTTGCCACTGCCCTTGTAGAAGTCTTTCAGGTAGAGGAGGTTGTCCAGCTTGCCCAGGGCGATGGAATCCAGGCCGTCCTCCAGTCGCGCCGTGAAGTCGTAGTCCACCAGGTCCGTGAAGTGGTTCTCCATCAGGTTGGTGACCGCGAAGGCGGTCCAGGTCGGTACGAGAGCCGTGCCCTTCTTGAACACGTACCCTCGGTCCTGGATGGTCGAGAGGATGGCGGCATAGGTCGAGGGTCGGCCGATGCCCCGGGCCTCGAGTTCCTTGATCAGGGTGGCCTCGGTGAGCCTGGGTTGGGGCATGGTGGTGTGACCTTCCGCCGCCACGTCGGTCACCTCGGTCGAGGTGCCGGTTGAGACGTTTGGCAGGAGCCCACTCTCATCCTCCTTGCCTGCATCTCGTGTGGCCACGAACGCTGCGCGGAACCCCGGGAATGTGTAGGCCTTGCCCTTGGCGCGAAACAAGACTGCGTCTGGCTCGACGGTGGTGTCGAGCGTCATCCGGGTGCCCTGGGCATCCACCATCTGGCAGGCCAGGGAGCGTCGGCGAATCAGGTCGTACAGGCGAGCGCAGTCGTTGTCGAGTGCCGACACACAGGCCTCTGTGGGCCGGAAGACCTCGCCTGCGGGCCGAATGGCCTCGTGTGCTTCCTGGGCACCCTTGGCCTTGCTCTTGTAGAACCGGGCCTTCTCGGGCAGGTAGTCGTTTCCGTGCTCCTTGAGGATGGCCTTGCGGGCTGCGGCAAGGGCCTGGTCCGACAGGAAGAACGAGTCGGTACGCATGTAGGTGATCCAGCCATTCTCGTACAGGCGCTGGGCCACGGACATCGTCTTGCGAGCCGTCCATCGGAATCGTCGGTTGGCCTCTTGTTGCAGCGTGGATGTGGCAAATGGAGGTTGGGGACGTTCGTTGAATGCCTTGCGCTCGACATTGCTGACCCGGGCCTGGCCGCTCTCGACCTGGGCAGCGAGCTTCCGGGCGGCGGCCTCGTCCAACAACAGGACCTTGGCGCTTTCCTTGGGTCGACCGGTGCTGGCGTCGAAGTCCCTGGAGGTGGCCAGGCGAGTGCCATTCACGCTCACCAGGGTTCCCTCCCAGGATCCCTCCTGGCAGGAAAACGAAGCTTTCAGGTCCCACCAGCTTCCGGACACAAAGGCGATGCGCGTCCTTTCCCGGTCGACGATCAGGCGGACTGCTACGGACTGGACTCTTCCGGCAGAGAGGCCCTGTCGGATCTTTCGCCACAAGATGGGGGAGACGTCCCAGCCCACCAGTCGATCGACGATCCGCCGAGTCTCCTGGGCCTTGACGAGGTCCAGGTTCAGCTCCCGGGGATTGTCGAGTGCGGCCTGGATTGCCCTGGAGGTGATCTCGTGGAAGACCAGTCGTCGGACGGGCACCTTGGGCTTCAGGGCCTGGACCAGGTGCCAGGCAATGGCCTCACCCTCCCGATCCTCATCTGTGGCCAGGTAGAGGGCCGGGGCGTTCTTGAGCAGATCCTTGAGCTTCTTGACCTGCTCCTTGCCCCGGGTGGTGTTGACGTAGACGGGCTTGAAGTCGCCTTCGACGTCGACTCCCAGGCGCGCCCATGATTTCTTTCGCAGGCTCGGAGGAAGCTCAGAGGCCTTGTTTGGCAGGTCGCGAATGTGCCCCACGGAGGCCTCAACGGCGAAATCTGCACCGAGAAAGCGTGCAATGGTCCGCGCCTTGGCGGGGGACTCGACGATGACCAGGGGCTTGCCCATGCAGTTGACCTTCCTTGGCAGGGTCCCGGGTATAGGCTCCCGCCCCCCATTCGGCAAGATCACTCGACTATGATCGTCCTGGATGAAGGAAGTCCTGAATCGGTTTGAGGCCCACCTCAGAGCAGAGCGTGGGGCCAGTTCGCACACGCTCAGGGCCTATCGTAGGGACCTGGAGCGATTGCAGGAGAGTCTTACCCTCAGAGACCGCAATCTGCTGGACGCGGATCTGCGGGATCTCCGCCAGCACCTGTCCCTTCTTGCCCGAAGTGCCCCTGCACCCGCATCGACCCGACGTCGCCAGGCGGCCTTTCGAACCTTCTACCGCTGGTGCGTCCAGACCGGTCGTCGGGCCGATTCTCCTGCGGAACGCCTGGCCTCACCGAGGGCCAACCTGCCCGTCCCTCGTTTCCTGGACGTACCGGAGGCGCAAAAGGTGGTGGAAGAGCCGGCCCAGAAGGGGGCGCTCCGGCTTCGCAATCGGGCCGTCCTGGAGTTGATGTATGGAGCCGGCCTTCGCGTCTCGGAAGTGGCCGGGCTGGACCGGCGTGATCTGGACCTGGATGAGCACCTGGTCCTGGTGCGCAAGGGCAAGGGACGCAAGGAACGGCTGGTCCCATTTGGGCCACCCGCCGCAACTGCGGTTCGCGCCTGGCTGGCGGTCTGCCCGAGGGATGGCGAGTCCCTGTTTGTGACGGCACGAGGAAACCGGTGCAGCGTGCGTACCCTGCATCGCATCGTGCGCGATGCGGGCCGGAGCCATGGACTGGCTGCTGTCCATCCGCACATGCTCCGCCACAGCTGTGCCACCCACATGTTGGGGGGCGGTGCCGACCTTCGCGCCATCCAGGAACAACTCGGACATGCCACGCTCTCGACCACCCAGCGATACACCCACGTCTCACTGGAGGCGATGATCGATGCCTACCGCCGTGCACATCCTCGTGCCCATGGTGACGAGGGACCGGAGGGAGAGGTAGAATGACCTCTCTGGAGCGGGTCAATTGAGCGAACTATCGCCAGAGGAGATCCAGGACCTCGAGGCCCTGGCTGATGCGCTCGACAACGGCATCTACTACGACCTGTTCAAGGTCGACGACGATGCCACGGGCACCCAGATCAAGCGGGCCTTCTACGACCTTTCACGTCGCTACCACCCCGACCGCTTCTATCGACGGCAGCTCGGGGACTACACGCTGGTCATCGAACGGGTGTTCACGGGCATCACGTTGGCCTACGAGACCCTTCGAAATCCCCTGGATCGAAGTCGCTACGATCGCGAGGTCGTTGCCAAGCACCGACGTCGCCAGAAGCGTCGTGAGGATCACGAGACGATCCCCGCCACGCCAGCGGTGGGGGAGAAGGCTCCGGACCACGAGACCAAGTTCAACCTTCCCAGGGGGCGCAGACGGTCAGCGTCGTCTGCCGAGGGATCGGATCCCGGGGAGACCGAAGAGGCCCCCCGGGGTGGAGAGCAGGCCCCCCCGGGGGAGCAGCCCAGGAAGAAGCGACGCCGGAAGAAGAAGTCGACGGGGGCCGCCCGGGTGCTGCGGGACCGATTGATCGATCAACTCTCCCGAGCGAAGCGCTACTACGAGCAAGGACAGGCGGACATGGAGTCCGGCCAATGGGTCAAGGCCGCAGGAACGCTGCACCTCGCGGTGCAGTTCGATCCGCGCAACTCGGACTACCGCAAGCTCTACGAGGAGGCGCAACTCCGGGCGAAACAGGCTCGGTCAGCCCAATTCATTGCTGTGGCCGAGAACGCGGAATCCTATCGGAACATCCGCGAGGCCATTGCCAACTACGAAAAGGCGGTGGCCTGTGAACCCAATGAAGGCCTGGCCTATTTCCGGTTGGCGGAACTCCAGCGGGCATTCGAAGAGGAACCGCGGGCAGCCTTGCGCAATTACCGAACGGCCGTGGCAAAAGAGCCAGACAGCGTTCGCTACCGGATGGCGTTGGGCAACATGTACATCGAGCTCAAGATGAAGAACAACGCTGTGCGGGAATTCGAAGCCGTGCTTCGGCTTGAACCCAAGCACTCTGAGGCCAAGCAAGGCCTCAAGAAGGCGCGCTGACCGCGCCAGGTTGACCAGTCGCCCCCGGGGGTTCTGTCCTCGCTCTGTGACGCCGTTGTGGCGACGATAGGGTGTGCGTGGTGTGGGGCACCACGGGGCGTTACCGGCCCCATCTCGGAGGTCGAGATGGCCGGTACCGTAGTCGTGGGCACCCAGTGGGGTGATGAAGGCAAGGGCAAGGTGGTCGACGTGCTCGCACCACAGGCCGACTTCGTGGTCCGGTACCAGGGGGGCAACAATGCCGGACATACCCTGGTGGTTCAGGGCCGCAAGACAGTCCTGCACCTGGTGCCCTCCGGCATTCTTCATTCCGGCACCCGGTGCATCATCGGCAACGGCGTCGTGGTGGACCCCGGGGTTCTCCTGGGAGAGTTTGATGCCCTGGCACTGGCAGGGCGGCTGATTGAGCCCCGGGACCTGGTGCTCTCCTCTCGGGCCCAGGTCATTCTTCCCTGGCATCGGGAGCTGGATCGCCTTCGAGAGCACGCTCGCGGAGGCGATGCCATTGGAACCACGGGGAAGGGCATCGGACCCTGCTACGAGGACAAGGCTGCCCGTTGCGGAATTCGGGTGGGAGACTTCGTCAATCCGGAACGTTTTCGGGCCCGTGTGGAGGCCCTGCTGCCTGTGAAGAACCGCATGATCGTGGAGTGGTTCGGCGGTGCCCCCCTCTCGCTGGAGGGCATCTTGGCGGAGTTGAATCCCCTGGCCGAACGGCTCAAGCCCTATGTGGGGGACACCGTGGCGCTGCTCCACAATGCCGTGCGAGCTGGGAAGCCGTTGTTATTCGAGGGAGCACAGGGCACCTTCCTGGACATCGATCATGGCACCTACCCCTATGTCACGAGTTCCAATACGGTCGCTGGTGCGGCCTGTGCGGGGTCGGGTGTTGGACCCTCTGTTCTCGATCACGTGGTGGGAATAGCGAAGGCGTACACCACTCGGGTGGGTTGGGGCCCGTTCCCGACCGAGTGTGAGGATTCCGTCGGTGAGCGGCTACGGGAGATCGGCCAGGAATACGGGTCGACGACCGGTCGGCCCCGTCGTTGTGGCTGGTTTGATGCGGCTCTGGTGCGTACGAGCGCGGCCCTCAATGGGGTGACCCACATGGCGCTCACCAAGCTGGATGTGCTCTCCGGTCTGCCTGTCGTGAGAATCTGTGTGGGCTACGAAGGCCATGAGGGACTGCCGGAGGAGATGGCGGGGGCTCATCCGATCTACGAGGAACTGCCAGGATGGGACGAGGATCTCTCGAGTTGTCGGTCTTTTGAATCCCTGCCGGTCAATTGCCAGTCCTATGTGCATCGCTTGGAGGAGTTGACCGAGGTGAAGGCAGGACTCATCTCGGTGGGGCCGGACCGGGCGGAGACCATCGTGCGGGATCCGCTCTTCGAGGGATGAGGTCTTGACCCTCTCTCAGGGAGAGGCTAGACGCCTCACGGAGGGCCGCTAGCTCAGTTGGTAGAGCACCGGCCTTTTAAGCCGAGGGTCATAGGTTCGAGTCCTATGCGGCCCACCTCCCCCCCCGGCAGCAGTTCTTCTGACCCCATCGTCTAGTCAGGTCCAGGACACCGGGTTTTCATCCCGGCAACACGGGTTCGAATCCCGTTGGGGTCACCACTGCTGCAGGGAAGGCCAGTCAGAAGCGAACTCGAAAGGCTGCGTACTGTCTGTCAGCCGGTGGGCTGAGCGAGGCAGCCTCGTACTCGCAGAAGAACCCTTGACCCGTCGCGGTCTCCTCAGATAGCCAGAGCGCGGCCCTGCGAAGTGGGCCCGATCAGGAGTGATGATGGCCCGCCACCTGCTCTGTCTCGCGGATCTGAGCCGCGAGGAGATCCGAACCCTCCTGGAACTGGCCCGCTTGATCAAGGCCAACCCCCGTGCGTTTGAGTCCGCCTGCTCTGGCCAGACGCTGGCCATGATCTTCCAGAAGCCATCTCTGCGCACACGGGTCAGTTTTCAGACCGGCATCTACCAGCTGGGGGGGCAAGGCCTGTACCTGGGGCCGAAGGACATCCAGCTGCATCGAGGAGAGTCCATCGCTGACACCTCAAAGGTGCTCTCTCGCTACGTCGACGGCATCATGGCCAGGGTCTTTGCTCACAGCGACCTGGAGGATCTCGCAGCCCACAGCACCATCCCCATCATCAATGGGCTCAGTGACCTCTTGCACCCCTGCCAGGTCCTGGCTGACCTGTTGACGATTCAGGAAAAGCAGGGGCGACTCTCGGGGCTCAAGCTTGCCTATGTGGGGGACGGCAACAACATGGCCCACAGCCTCCTTTATGGGGGCGCCCAGGTAGGGATGACGGTTTCCGTCTCCCATCCGCGCGGATATGCCCCGGATCCGGAGGTGCTCACCCGAGCCCGGGAGATCGCTGCGGGGACAGGGGGGGCCATTCAGGTCACAGAGGACCTGTCCGAGGGCGTGGCTGAGGCGGATGTCGTCTACACAGATGTCTGGGCATCCATGGGACAGGAAGACGAGGCAGCACAGCGCTTGAAGCGATTCGAGGGTTTCCAGGTGGATGCCGCCCTGATGGGGAGTGTCAATCCTGGCGCCATCTTCCTGCACTGCCTGCCTGCACACCGAGGAGAAGAGGTGACGGGCGAGGTCATTGACGGGCCGGCGAGCGCGGTCTTTGACCAGGCCGAGAACCGTCTTCACGCCCAGAAGGCCTTGATGGTGCACCTGATGGGCCGATGACCGGATTGGAAGGGATTGATCGGGGAACCATGAACCGGCCACGGTCGGTGTTAGATTGAAGATCGGAGGCACCGCCCAGTGACGGAACAAGTCACCGTCTACGAAGTTGGACCCCGGGACGGCTTGCAGAACGAGCAGGCCATCCTGCCAACGGACGTGAAGCTCGGGTTTGTCGAGCGCCTGGTTGCGGCAGGCTATCGGCATATCGAGGTGAGTTCCTTTGTCCGTCCCCGCTGGATTCCCCAGCTGGCCGATGCTGCGGAACTGGTCCGTCGGCTCCCGGTGGGAGAGGAGGTCACCTTCTGGGCGCTCGTGCCGAACCGGGTGGGACTGGAGCGGGCCCTGGATGCGGGATTGGGGGCAGTGGCCACGTTCATGTCGGTGTCCGAGACCCACAACAAGAAGAACGTCAACCGCACCGTGGCTGAATCCAGGATGGCCCTGGCCGAGGTTGTTGCAAATGCCACAGCGGAAGGGCTGAAGGTGCGTAGCTACCTGTCCACGGTCTTTGGCTGTCCCTACGAGGGACGGGTCGACGTGGCCCGTACGGTGGAGCTTGCGCTGACCTTTCTGGAAGCAGGATCCGAGCAGATTTCCCTGGGCGACACCATCGGGGTGGCCAATCCGCTCCAGGTCCGGCAGATCATCGACGCCATGGTCGCTGGCGGAGTTCCCCTGGAGAACATTGCCCTGCACATGCACGACACCCGGGGTGTCGCCCTGGCAAATGTGCTTGCCGGGTTCCAGGCTGGCGTTCGGACCTTCGACGCCGCGACAGCAGGACTGGGGGGATGCCCCTATGCGCCGGGAGCTTCCGGAAACCTGGCCACGGAGGACCTGTTGTTCATGCTCAGGGGCATGTCGGTCGAGACAGGCGTGGACCTGCGAAAGGCCAGTGAGGCCGGAGCCTGGATCGCCGATTCCCTTGGACACCAGTTGCCCGGTCGTGTGCACCGGGCCTTCCTGGCTGAACGTGCCCAGGAAGCGGCGCGCAGCAGCGCATAGTCGCTGAACCCACCGCGATGGCTCGTGCTTTTCTGAAGATCGTGGCTGGGGCGAAGCAGGGCATGAATGTGCCTCTTCCGGACGAGGGTGCACTCGTCATTGGTCGGCAGGAAGGGGACCTGGTGCTCGAGGACCCGATGGTGTCGGGTAAGCACCTTCAGGTCCTCTCCAAAGGGACGGGCTGGGTACTGCTGGATCTCGGGTCAACCAACGGCACCATGGTGGATGGGCGGCTGGTTCGCGAGGTGGAGTTGCGCCCGGGCGCGGAGATCACGGTGGGAAGCACGCGCATGGTGCTTTTCCTGGCCAACGAACAGGCCGGGGACGGATCTCGCGAGGGGGGCCTGGGCAGCCAACTGGAGATCGCCTGGCTCCTGGACGAGGAACTGGTGGAGATCAAGGGTGCGTCGGACCAGACTGGCAGCTCAGCGGACGTGATCGGACAGGACTTGCGCTTGCCGCCGGGCTTGAACGCCGTGGTCGAGGTGGTCGCCGGCCAGGACGTGGGAAAGGTCTATCGATTCACCCGTGGGAACGTGATCATCGGGCGGCGGATGGGCGAGATCCCGCTCTCGGACGTGGAGGCGAGTCGTCGTCATGCGGTGGTTGAGGTCTTCGGACGGGAGATGATCTTCCTTCGGGACCTCGGTTCCACGAATGGCACCTTCCACAACGGCCGACGAGTGAGCGTCTCGAGGCTGCGTCCCGGGGACACCATCGGGGTGGGCAAGACGGTGATGAAGCTCCAGGTCACCCGGTAGCTCGAGGAGGGTCAGTAGCCCTCGTTCATCGCCCATCGACGCCAGGCCTCGATGTGTTCTTCTTGGGTTCGGCCCTCCGCAAAGTCGTAGCCCACGATCTTGCGCAGCGCGACGAGCGACGAGGTCACCACATTCGGGTCGGCGTCTTCAAGGCCTCGGACCAGGGCCGGAAAGGCCTTCTTGCTTCCGATCTCGCCCAGTGCGTCCACATAGTGACGCCTCGCCCAGACCGACTGGCCCCGGTAGTAGCTGTCGCTGTTCCACAGGGCATCTGCCAGGGGTCCGACGGTGTTGGGGTCCTTCAGCATGCCCAGGCTATCGGCGGCGGCAGCACGAACGATGACCGCTGGGTCCTTGAGCAGTTCTGACAGCTGGAGAGCCACGGAGGAATCACCCAGATCCCCGAGACTGGCTGCTGCGGCTGCACGGACCGCTGGCATCGGGTCCGCGCAGAGGCGGACCAGTGGAGACTTTGCGTGGGGGTGTCCGGTTTGACCGAGCACCCGAATGGCCACCCAGCGCTCCCGGGCGTTGTGGGCGTCGTCACCCGCAGTCTCTTCCAGCCAGGTCCGGTTTCTGGGGTAGTCAGCCACCATGGCGTGGAAGACAGCCATGCGGTCGTCCTCGCTCAGGCTGGCGTCGGCTGCCTTGGTCAGGTCAGCAGGCCCGCTGGCGAGTGCGACGCAGACCAGTGAGAGCAGGAGGCGCATCTACAGACCGGCCTGGGTGACAAGCCCGATGGCGAACTGGAGCACGATGATCACCACCAGCGGGGAGAAGTCGATGCCTCCGGTCATCCGAGGGCTGAGCACCTTCTGCACCGGGGCGCACAGGGGTTCGGCGATCTGGCGGGTGAGATTGCGCGGGAATTGCGATGGGTTGCGCACGACCCACGAGGCCAGGGCGTCGATGATCACCAGCCAGACCAGACCCCGAAGTACGAGGGCGATGATGCCGGTCATGAGACCTCCCGGAACAGTTTGAATTCCTGGACCACTAGAACACGTAGGCCAGTCGGGTCTGAAGTGTCCACACCCGACCGTCCCTGGTCAGTCCCATGAAGTCTGTCGGGAGGCGGTCGCTGACCTTGGCAATGCCGCCTTCCACGGACCAGTGGACATGGGGAACAAGCCGCATTCGCAGCGCCAGATCGACCTCCTGGCCGAGGATTCTGCTGTTGCTGTCCTCGTCTGTCCGGATGATGGCGCCATCGGGTTTGTGGGGGAACGCCACCAGGTAGGCGGCGACGATCTCGGCCCAGTCAAACGGCCGGTACTTGACCATGGGGTAGATGTAGCTGCTGTTGTAGACCCCTCCACGGCTCCAGAGGCCTGCGGCGGCGTCACCCCAGGTGTAGGCCGTGACCCTCGACAGGACCTCTTCGTACAGCAACAGGCCCACGTTGTGGTCCGGGTGCAGGGGGCGGCCCATGAGCAACTCGTCGGCGATGTTGGGATCGCCGGCTGCCAGTCCGACCTCCAACTGGGCCGTCGCATCGGGCGTCTCGTATCCAAACCGCCCCACTGCGCCCCAGATCTGAGCCTGTTTGTAGAGTGGGGACGCCTCGGAATCTCGGTTCACGGCTCCGGCCAGGGTGATGCCCTCGGTGCTTCCGCGGATGGTCAGGGCTTCACCGACCAGGAAGAACTTCCGGTAGGACGCATTCAGGTAGGCGTCGAAGATCCAGACATTGCTCGAGGTCTCGACCTGGCGCCGGTTGATGGCGTAGGCCCCTGCGGTCAGGTCCAACAGGTGGCCTGAAAGTTCGAGCCCTTCGCCCCGGTAGATCAGGACGTAGATCAACTCGTAGACGTCGTCCTCACCCTCGGCCCACCAACCGTCATCCCGTTGATCGGGCTCCCGGTCTTCGGTCCAGGAATGGTCGTCATCCTCTGCGCAGCGAGGGTCATCTCCTTCTTCGACCGACAACTCGTCGTCGCACTTGTAGCCGTAGTACTGGATCAGGGGGTCCTCGACGAGGCGGTCAGCCCCGAAGGCGAAGAACAACGGGATGTCCGAGGACTCGCCCTTGATCAGGGTCTGGGCGACGGCGATGGGCTTGGTGGCAAAGACGATCCGGTCAAAAGTGTTGCCGTAGTTGTGCTCACCGAACTCGTCGCCAAGGCCATTGCCGTCGTTGGCCAGAAGCCCCATTCCCCAGTTTGAGGGCTGGCGACCGATACGCAGGAGACCGACCGGGAGGGAGAACTCCGCCCAGGCCCGGCTGAGCCGGACTTCATTCACAGGCTGGCCATCGATGCCTGTGTTGCTGGGGCTTCCCGCGAAGATCGAAGTGGAGGCCAGGCTCTCGTTGTCACCCCAGACGACCTGGTCCAGGGCGTTCACCTCGAAGATGAACTTCGCCCGGGAGTCATAGGAGATGATCGGTCGCAGCTGGAGCTTGTGGGTGGCGTAGCGGGCGTGATCCCGGACGTCATCGCCGGTGGGCGTGTAGAGGTTGGTGAAGTGGTACAGGCGGGCCCGGTAGAAGCCCTCCAGGTCCACGTTCAGATCACCGCCGTCATCTTCTTGGGCTCGGGCAGAACCGGGCGCGAAGGTGAGGAGGGCGAGGCCCAGCGCGATGAGCTTGCGCATGTTGACTCCTGTAGGGAAGGCGGGGACCACCGGCTATCGGTTGGTCTTGGTGCCGCCAGATCCGGTGTCGCTGTCACCTTCAAAGTCTATGGCTCGATAGGCGTCTGCATCGGCATCCGAATCGGTGTCGGCATCGGCATCGGTATCCGAATCGGTGTCTGCGTCAGCGTCAGCGTCAGCGTCTGCGTCAGCGTCAGCGTCAGCGTCAGCGTCAGCGTCAGCGTCAGCGTCAGCGTCAGCGTCTGCATCCGTGTCCGCATCAGCGTCGGTGTCGGTGTCGGTGTCGGTGTCGGTGTCGGTGTCGGTG
>CAZMNK010000146.1:0-6020 GCA_964567625.1 uncultured Enterobacterales bacterium
TGCTCCGTCTCACTCTTCCTTTCCTGTCGCTGGCCCTGCTCGTTGCAGTGCTCCTCGCGGGCTGGGTGATGGCTCGCCAGGACGCCAAGGAGTTCGCCCACGACCGACAGGTCGCCGCCATCGAAGGACTTCCCGACGCTCCAGTCCCACGGGCTCCCGGGGGTCTCGACGGTCGTGCACTGGAGGATGAACTGGAGGCCGGTCGGTGATTCGACGTGGACTCACGGTGCTGGCCTGGACGATCGGGCTGTCTGCGGCCACCACCGCCACCGCCGAGATGTTCGGCCTCGCGGGGGTCAGCGGTGTCATCTGGCCCACCGACCTGTATGCCTTCGAACAGACGTGGACTGGGGACATCGACGTGGCGGTGCTCGGCAGCAGCAGTGCCAGCTTCGGCCTGTCTCCCTCGGAGATCGACAACTGCCTCTCCTCCCGCCTGGACCGTGAGACAACCACGGTGAACCTCGCCCGGGCCTTCAGCACAGCCGTGGTCTGGCACACGCTGTACCGGGACTACCTGGGCGGCAAGAGGACGCCCAAGGTCTTGCTGCTGGGTCTCGAGCCCGAAGCCCTGAACGCCCGCAACCACAAGCTGGCCGAGAACTTCAGCAACGACACCCACCTGCGGGACCTGCCGTCGAACCTGGCCGGTGCCCGCACATTCAGGGAAGGCATGGGGGCCCTGCGCCCGCTGACCCGTGGCTCGGAGAGCCTGGGGCTCCTGTTGGCAGGTCGCGATCACCAGGAGGCCCGCCTGCGGTGGCTGATGGTCCACCACGGTGGCGGCCAGTACTGCTTTGGGTCCAAGGCCTGTTCCCGTCAGAACGAGGCCTTTGAGGAGCTCCAGGAGCCTCGTTGGGACAGGTTCCTGGAGCATCGCCTGGCCACCTGGGCCGGGCAGCGCTTCTCGACCTGGCAGGGGGACTCAGGGATCGCCTGGGAGCGCCTGGTGGACCTGGTGGCCCTGGCCAGGAGCCGGGGAACCGAGATCGTGGCGGTGAACATGCCTCTGCACCGGTTGCTCGCCGAGAGCATTCCAACCGAGGTCGACAACACCTACCGCGAGGCCATGACCGACCTTGCCCAGCAGCAAGACTTCACCTGGCACGACGCCAACAAGCCAGGCTGGCAGGAGGCCAGGATCCTCTACGTGGACCCGGGCCACCTCAACAGCTTCGGGTCCAGGATGCTGAGCGACGAGGTCTGCAGCAAGGTCGCCTCCCTGCTCGCCGATCAGAACTGAAAGTAGAAGAACGGCTGGGCCAGCCCGGCGAACAGGGACAGAACACCTCCGGCCAGGACGATCACCGCCCCGAGGCCCCAGGCAGGCATCTCCGCGAAGGCGGCCTGTAGCTCCTCCTTCCAGGACTTCGGCGTTCCATGAAGGAACACGGCCGCTCCAAAGGCCAGCAACGCAGGTGTGGTGAACACCCCACCGGCCCCGGATCCCCAGCGCAGGAGCGTGGCGAACGAGGCCCAGGCATCGGCAAAGGAGTGGGCGTGGAGAAAGACCAGGCCCAGGCAGATCGCGTTGAAGGTGGCGAAGACCTGGAGCGCGATCCCCCACCAGGACTTCGCGGGCGGAGGATTCCACCGCCGCCAGACCACGAGGAGCAACCCGTTGTAGAACCCCCAGACCACGAAGGTCCAGCCCGCGCCGTGCCACAGGCCCCCAAGCAGGAAGGTGATCACCAGGTTGACGTCGGTGCGAAGAGGGCCATGGCGGGATCCGCCCAGGGGGATGTAGAGGAAGTCCCTCAGGAAGAAGGACAGGCTGATGTGCCAGCGCCGCCAGTGCTCCATGGGGGAACGGGACCAGAATGGCCGATCGAAGTTCAGGGGCAGGGCGAAGCCGAACAGCAGGGCCGAACCGATCGCCACGTCGGAGTAGCCGGAGAAGTCGCAGTAGACCTGGAAGTTGGCGGCCCACACGGCGAAGACCGTCTCCACCGCGTTGTGTGAAGCCGGGTCATCGAAGTACGGCAACACCACGAGCGTGGCCAGGGAGTCGGCGATGACCACCTTCTTGGCCAGCCCCGCGAGAATCAGGAACAACCCCGAACCGAGGGCCTGTTTCTCCAGTTGCGGCTGGCCCTCGAGCCGGGGAAGGAACCACGATGCCCGGACGATGGGCCCGGCGACGAGTTGTGGGAAGAAGAAGACGAAGACCGAGAACTCCAGCAGGTTCCGCGCCCTGGGAATCTTCCGGCGGTAGACGTCAACGGTGTAGGAGATCGACTGGAAGGTGTAGAAGCTGATGCCCACCGGCAGCTCGGTGGTCAGCCTGGGGAGTTGGAGCGTGGATCCCGAGATCACCTCCACCGACTCCATCACGAAGTTCCCGTACTTGAAGACCCCCAGCAGCAACAGGTCTCCCGACACCGACGCGGTCAACAGCACCTTGCGGGCCCGGTCCGAATCGCTGCGGGAAATCCAGCCGCCAAAGGCGTAGGAGTTGAGGGTCGAGAGGAGGATCAACACCAGGTACCAGGGGTGCCAGGCACCGTAGAAGAAGGCGCTGATCAGGAGCAGCCAGGCCAGTCGCGGCCATCGGAAGCGCTGGATGGCCGCATAGACGACCCAGGTCACCGCCAGGAAGACAGGAAACTCGAAGCTGTTGAACAGCAAGGGCCTCTCCTCCGTGGTGCAGAGAGTCTACGCCCCGGCTTCCTGTTGCAAACACAGGCCCAGGCCCACCAGGACCGGAGTCCCCGAAGGGAGGACGGGCGACACAAGGCTCCGCACCCTTCCCTGGCCGCGACGAGGCTCGGGGCGCAAACCACTGTTCGCTCGCACCCAAACCGGGTCCTCCCGGTGCAAGAGGATTTCGAGAACACCACGCACCCACGCACCCCCGGGCAGCGGATCTGTCTCGGCAGCCGATATCATTCCCCCTGCACCCGGCCTGGAGTGCCGTGTCTGTCCTGCTCCCCACCCTGCTGCTGGCCTGTGAGCTCTTCGCGACGGATACCGGCGACAGCAGCACTTCGACCGACACCATGGTGGGGGCGCTCGTCCAGGGCGGTGTGGTCACCTGCGCGGATCCGAGCCTGCGAGAGACCCTCGGGCCCATGGAGCAGGCCGATCTCGGCGACGAGTGGGCCGCCCAGGTGCCCGAGGGATGGGATCAGCACCCCGTCCGGGGCCAGGGTGCCGTGGTGGCGGACCTGACCGGAGACGGGCTCCTCGATGTCTTCCTCGCCAACAGCACACCCAACGAACTCTTCATCCAACAGGCCGATGGCACCCTGAAAGACGAGGCCTTGACCCGCTTGCCGCACTGGGGGGAGATGACCAGCAGCGGCGCCAGTACCGCGGACGTGGACGGCGACGGTGACCTCGATCTCTTCCTCGGCAACCTGCGAAAGGACAACCGCCTCTACCTGAACGACGGCACCGGGCAGTTCGCGGATGCGGGCTCGGAAGGTGGTTTCCGCAACACCAAAGGCGCCAGCATGGGGGGGTCCTGGGGAGACCTGGACAGTGACGGTGACCTGGATCTCTTCATCATGAACAACACGCATGCGGACGGGCCCTCCCCACCGCATCCCGGCCACGCGAACCAGTTCCTGCGCAACAACGGGGACGGCACCTTCGAGGACCTCCCGAACTTGCTGGAAGAGGGCGCCCCCCGCGACGGCTACAACTTCATCACCGGCTGGGTGGACATCGACGCAGACGGCGATTTCGAGCTCTACGTGGTGAACGACCACGGCGTGGACATCTTTCCCAACGCCCTCCTGGACATTCGTGGCACGGCCGAGGACCCGGAGTTGGTGGACATCGCCCCGGAGTTGGGACTGGACGTCGGCTTCGATGGCATGGGCCTGGGCATCGGTGATCTGAACGGCGACGGTCTACCGGACTTCCTGATGTCGGACTGGGGGCCACTGCGGCTGCTGATGTCCGAGGGCGAGGGCACGGTCTGGGTCGAGAGCGCCCTGGCCCTGGGCCTGGTACCCGAGGTGGAGATGGACCGGGTGGTGTCCTGGTCCACCGAGCTGGTAGACATGGACAACGACGGCCTGCTGGACGCGGTGGTGGCCTTTGGGCAGAGCCTCAAGGTGGACCCGATCGAAGCCAACCCGGAGAACGAGCCCAATGGCCTGTGGCTCCAACAGACCGACGGCACCTTCGTCCAGGTGGCCGAGGAGTGGCAGGTGGGCGACACCGGCATCACCCGTGGCCTGTTGCCGGTGGACTGGAACGGCGACGGCAGCCTGGACCTGCTCTCCCGGAGCCACGACCAGCCAGCCATCCTCTACCTCTCCCGTTGTGGGGAAGCCGCGTGGCTGCGGGTGAAGCTCGAAGGCAAGGCACCCAACACAAGCGCCGTGGGCGCCAGGGTGGAGGTGATCGTTGACGGTGTCACCCAGACCCGCTGGATGTCGATCGGGAGCACCGGCCTGGCCTCCAGCGGCCCCCCCGAGGTGCACTTCGGACTGGGCCCAGCCCCCCATGTGGACGTTCTTCGAGTGACCTGGCCCGGCGGAAAGAGCGAGGAGTGGGTGGACGTGGAAACCCGCCAGGTGCTCACGGTGATTCAGGACGGTTGATCCGGGAGAAGCCGGCTTCTCCTCGGGCGACAGGCCCGGGCTACTCCAGCAGCCAGGCCCAGATGTTGTCGACCAACAACTCGTTGTCGACATCGCTGATGTCGTAGGTGCCCGTTCCCGCGTCGTAGAAGGCCCACTCGTCGCTGAAGGCCACGACCTTGCCGTCGCCGTCCTCGATGGCGATCAACAACGGGTAGCCGCTGACCGAGGCCAGGGTCTCCGCGGGGGAGGACGCCGTCCAGTTCTCGCCCCCGTTCCCGCCGATGGTGCCAAGCCCTTCGGTCAGCGCGTGCGTGGCGAAGGTCGAGGTGCCGCCCGACCAGGCGCTGCTGTAGGTCGAACACGACAGGCCCCATGCCGAGGGCAGTGCGTTGATGGCATCGCACCCGCTGCTGTAGGGGTGGTAGCCCATGTAGAGGAGGCCACCACCATCCGAGACCCAGTCCTCCAGCGCCGTGGCCTCCGAGCTGGTCAGGCTCCCCGAGCTCGCGTAGCCGTAGAGGACCAGGATGCCAACGTTGTCGAGCAGGGAGCTGGTAAGCATGCCGCTGGACCAGTCATCGCTGTCCCAGGTGATACCGCGGGCGGTGAGTAGCGCCGCCCCGTCCGAACCGCCGTGGGTGCCGGAGACGGTCGGCCTGTTGTTGTCGCCCGTGCTGGTCTTCAGCCACAGGCCCTGCTCGCAGGCGAGCAGGCCATCGCTGTCAGGGTCCTCCTCCAACCACGGAAGCGAGCCGTCGCAGTCGTTGTCCTCGCCGTCACAGACCTCGGCGGCGCCGGGATAGCTGTTGGCTTCGCCGTCATCGCAGTCGCTGGCGTCGTCGACCATGCCGCTGGGCTGGTCACAGTCGATGGTCGAGACGCTCGCGTCACCGTAGCCGTCTCCGTCTTCGTCCGCGTACCAGGTGTCAGCGGCAGTCGACCCCCCATCGATATCGCCATCGCAGTCGTCATCGACACCGTTGCAGACCTCCTCGGCGTCCGGGTTCACCGCCCCCTCGTCGTCGTCGCAGTCGTCGTCGTTGGCGACCTCGTTGGAGCCGGCATCGCACGAGGTGCTCGAGGTGCTCCCATCGCCATAGCCGTCACCATCCAGGTCCGCGTACCAGGTCGACTCGTTGACGGCATCGACATCGGTGGTCCCATCGCAGTCGTTGTCCACCCCGTCACAGAGCTCGGTGGCGTGGGTGTTGATGGTTGCCTCGCCATCGTCGCAGTCGTCCCCGTTGGCGACTGTGCCCGTGGGGGCGGAACAGGCGTCGATGGCGTCGTCGGGGTTTCCTTGCCCGTCCCCGTCGCCATCGACGTACCAGGTGGACTCGCCCGAGGCCCCGGACTCGTCCGTGGCGCCATCGCAGTTGTTGTCCACCCCGTCGCAGATCTCCTCGGCGTCCGGGTTCACGCTCTCCTCGCCATCGTCGCAGTCGTCGGCGTTGGAGACCTCGCCGGAACCGGCCTCGCACG
>CAZMNK010000146.1:6030-14205 GCA_964567625.1 uncultured Enterobacterales bacterium
GGGAGTACTCACGTCGCCGTAGCCGTCGCCGTCGCCGTCGGTGTACCAGAAGGTCGCATCAGCGGAGGAGGCCGGATCCACCTCCCCATCGCAGTCGTCGTCGACACCGTTGCAGACCTCCTCGGCGTCCGGGTTCACCGACGCGGTGGTGTCATCGCAGTCGTCGGCGTTCTCGACACTGCCAGACGGTGCATCGCAGGCCTCGCTGGCGGCACTCGCGTCACCGAATCCATCCCCGTCCGTGTCGGCATACCAGCTCGATTCGTCTACGGCCCCGTCGTCGATGGCGTCGTTGCAATCGTCGTCCACACCATTGCAG
The DNA here is from genome assembly GCA_964567625.1 of uncultured Enterobacterales bacterium. Classification (GTDB taxonomy): domain Bacteria; phylum Myxococcota_A; class UBA796; order UBA796; family CAJQPC01; genus CAYFPX01. The sequence continues at coordinate 6,350 of CAZMNK010000146.1, forward strand.
ACCTCGGTGCCCAGAGGCGAGACGCTGGCGGCGGTGTCATCGCAGTCGTCGGGGTTGGTGACGGTGCCAGAGGGCTGGCTGCAGGCCACGGTCGTGGAGGCCTCGTCACCAAACCCGTCACCGTCGGCGTCGGTGTAGTACGTGCCCGCTGTGGTGGCGTCGAGGCTGGAGTCTGCGTCATCGGTGTCCCCATCGCAGTCGTTGTCCAGGCCGTCGCAGACCTCGGTCTCCAGGGGGTTTGCGCTGGCAAAGGCGTCCTCGCAATCGGTGTCATCGGACACGTACCCGGACGGCGCCGTGCAGGTTTCGACGGTGAAGCTGTCCGTCCCGAACCCATCGCCGTCGAAGTCCAGGTACCAGGTGCTGGTGCCGGTGACGTCGGGATCGTCATCGTCCACAAGGGTGTCGCAGTCATCGTCCAACTCGTTGCAGACCTCTGTGGCACCGGGGTTCACGCCACTCGAAGTGTCATCGCAGTCCGTTCCGTCCGGCACGGCGTCTGTCGGCTGGGCGCATGCCTCGACCGGGGCGCTCGCGTCCCCGTAGCCGTCACCGTCGTCGTCGGTAAAGAAGCTCTCCTGGTCGGCCACATCCGGGTCGTTGTCGTCCACAAGAGTGTCGCAATCGTCGTCGATTCCGTTGCAGACCTCTGTGGCGCCGGGGTTCACCGTGCTGTCGGCGTCATCACAGTCGGTCGCGTCCGCGACATAGGCACTCCCCCCGGCACAGTCCTCGATGCTGTCTGTGGCGTCGCCGTAGCCATCACCATCGCCGTCCCGGTACCAGGTGCCGGCGTCGTCCGAGGACTCGTCGATCTCGCCATTGCAGTTGTTGTCTGCACTGTCACAGGTCTCATTGGCACCGGGATGGGTGAGGGCGTCGGCGTCGTCGCAGTCGTCGGATGTGGCCGCCATGCCCTCGGGGGCCTCGCAGGCCTCCACTGTAAAGGTCCCCGAACCGTAACCGTCACCGTCGTTGTCCACGTAGAAGGCGGTCTGGCCCTCCACCGGGTCGTCATCGTCGTCGACAAGGCCATCGCAGTCATTGTCGATCGTGTCGCAGACCTCGGTGGCTGCCGGGTTCACGGCGAACACCGTGTCGTTGCAGTCACCACCATCGGCCACGTAGGTCGAGGGGGCGTCGCAGGCCGCCACGAACACCGCGTCGTCGCCGTAGCCATCCTCGTCCCCGTCCCGGTACCAGGTCACCTGGTCCGCCACCCCCGGGTCATCATCGTCGATCAGCAGATCGCAGTCATCGTCAACGCCATTGCAGACCTCGGTGGCGCCGGGGTTCACGTCGGCCACGGCGTCGTCGCAGTCGGTGGCGTCTGCGACATACCCCGTCGCCCCCTCGCAGCTCTGGGTGCTGTCGTCCGGGTCGCCGTAGCCGTCAGCGTCTGCGTCCGCGTACCAGGTCCCCCCCACGGTGTCATCGACCAGGGTGTTGCAGTCGTCGTCCAGCTCGTTGCAGACCTCGGTGGCTCCGGGGTGGACGCCGCTGTCGCCGTCATCGCAGTCGTCCACAATGCCGTAGCCGTCGCCGTCCAGGTCGTCGTCCGGCGTGGCCTCGTCGCAGTCGTCATCGAGACCGTTGTAGGGGACCTCGGTGTTGCCAGGGTAGACGGCGCCATTGCCGTCGTCGCAGTCCTCGCCCGCCGGGGAGCCGTCGCCGTCGAGGTCCACCGACCCGGTCTCGGTTCCGATGGAGCCGGTGTCCGAGGGAGGCTCGGTCTTGTGGCGGCACCCGGTGCCGAGGAGAAGGGAGAGAAGGACCAGGCTGGTACGCATGGCGCCCAGTGTAGAGGGGGAAGAGGGACCAGACAAAGCCTCTCTGCCAGGCTTCACGCCCCTACTGAAGCGCCCAGAACCAGGCGAGTACTGGATCCGGGTCGTCCAGGGACAGTTCCCAGCACCTGCCCATCGAGAACCCCTCCCGCCACAGAGTCGGTGTCGAACCCGCAGAGGGGTTTGTCTCGCCTCCTCCCCTGCCCTATCATCCGGCCCGTGCAGGCCCACGCACGCTATCTCGAGCTGCGGTTCGCCCAGACCGAGTCCCGCCCCGAGCTCCACCGACACCAGCGAGATGCCCTGGAGCAGTTGCTGCGGCTGGCCCGATCGGGGTTGAGTCCCCGAGATTATGTGCGCCAGAGCCAGGGGCTCTTCGCACTCGTACGGGCCGAGTGGCTGGACCGTCACCAGGGTCGAGCACGCCTCTTCGATGCCCTGGGCGAACAACAGCTGGCCAGAGCAGCCCGGGCTCACGGGGCCGCGGCCGAGGCGAGCAGCAACCTCCTGGGCTTCCTGGGTGCCATTCACGACGCCCAGGTCGAGTGGGCCCCCACCGAGCTCGCCGCTGCCACCTGCCAGGCCACCGTCCCCAAGCTGGTGCTCGCCCTGTGGGTCTGGGCCACGGCGGGGTCTCCTCAAGCCCGGCTCTTCTACAGCGGGGCACCCAGGAAGCTCTGGCAGGTCCTGCGGGAACACGACCCCGGCTGCACCTGGGAACGCATCCGGGAGCACCCGCCCTACCGGAACTGCCTGCCATTTTCCGACCAACGCCTCGACCGCATCGGCGCCTGGCTGGACGAGGTGGTGGGCCCCACCCTGAGCGTGGTCGAGCCACCGCCTCCCCTTCCCCTGACACGGTTCAACCCCGGGCCGCTCCCCACCGAGGAGGCCCTGCTGGACTTTCCGTCGGTGAGCGAGGCCGCGGCCGGCTTCCACGCCGCCTGCGACCCGCACCGAAAGGACCCGAAGCTGGCCGAAGTGGTGGCCGTCTACGAGCGGATCTTCGACCTGGAGGAACAGGCGACAGACACCTCCTCCTTCCTGATGGAGGTAGAACAGGCCGACCTGGTCTGCGAGCTTGCGCGAGCCCACCAGCGGATCGTGGCAGCGGACTACAGGGGACGGGCCCAGGGCGCCTCGCAACCACATCTCGAAGCCCACGCCAGGCTGCTGCGGAAGGCCGTGGACAGGGCGCAGAGCAGGACGGAGATCGAGCTGCAGGTGGCTCGCCACGACTACTGCCTGCGGGTGGAGGCCGCCTGGAACCAGGTGCTGCTCCACATGGCCTTCCGACCGGTGATGATGGCGCTGGCCAGCGAGTGGGACACCAGCGACAGCCGCCGGGTCTGCCTGGAGCGTAGCTACCAGGTGACCACCGAGATGCTGGGCGTCAGTTGGGAGGAGATCTTCACGGTGCCGCGGCTCTGGGACTTCTTCGCCACGTTCCTGTTCACCCGTGGCCAGGGACTCATGGAGGTCAGCCAGCGACACCCTGTCTCCACCACCGGAGAGGTGGGCTACGGACTCGTCAGCGGGCTCGGCAAGGAACTGATGCACTGCACCCTGGACCAGGTGCGGCAGGAGCTGCCCGAGCTCGATCCCCAGGCCCGTCACGATGAGGCATGGCGCCGTCTGAATGCCGCCCGCTTTGCCACCCCCGAGGCGATGCGGGATCACCTGAGCCAGCTCTTCGCCGCCGGAATCGGGGAACGAGACCCCCGGATTTCACGGGGTCCGGCCGCCCACCGGGTCCTCACGCTTTGGGGTCAGGACATCCCCCTGGAGGCCGTCCACGAGGCTGTGCGGACCCCCGCAAGACCGGGCGGCTGAGCCGCCGGAGTCGTGCTACATTCCGGGCCGCTGGCCCGACCCTGGAGCAACCATGAGCACCTCCCCTAAGAAGCTGGACCTCGATCACGGTCGGACCGCCGAGATCCGTGCCGATCGGGACCTGGAGGTTCGCTCTCCCGACGGTACCGTCGAGTTGCGCGTGCGGATCACCGAGGATGGCCCCGTGCTCTTCTTCGAGGGTGCCCGAGTCCAGTTCCAGGCCGCCGATTCCATCGAGATGAAGTGCAAGCACTTCTCCGTCCAGGCCGACGAGAGCCTGGAGCTGGGAAGCGAGGGCACCGTCGGGGTCCGCTCGAAGGGCGAGATCCGCGTGGAGTCCGAGGACGACTGCCGGGTAGTCGGCAAGATGATCTGGCTCAACTGAGGAGAATCAAGTGCCTGGCGCAGCCCGAATGACGGACATGATGAAGCAGGATGCGCCGCACTGTCACGCGCCCATCCATCCTCCAGCACCGACGCCCACGCCGGTGGCCCACCCCGCCCTGCCGCTGACCATCGTCTCCGCCACCGCACCCACCGTGATGATCAACTCGCTGGCCGCAGCCATCGTGGGGAGCATCTCCACCCCGTGCATGCTGCCCAGTTGCGTGCCGGCAGGTCCGGGCATGGTGGCCATGGGCTCCTCCAGCGTGATGATCACGAACATGCCGGCCGGTCGGTCCGGTGACATGACCTCGCACTCCTCCTGCGTCGCGCCGATTCCAGGTCCTACCGGCACGATCCAGTCTCCCTGTTCTACCGACGTGACGATCGGCGGTTGAAGCGGGAACACCTCCAAAGACTCCAGCCGGTCTGCCCCCTGTGCCGGCTCGCGGGTCGAGACCTGGCTCCGCTGTTGCTGGGCCCGGTCGTCCGAGAGGACGGCGACGACGTGATCGAAGGTGTGCTCCTGTGCCCTCTCACCGAGTGCCGACGCGAGCACCCGATCATCGATGGCATCCCGATCGTGGTCGCCGACATCCAGGCCTTCCTGGCCGGTCAACTCGACGCCATCCTGGAGAGGGACGATCTCTCTTCCCGGACCCGGGGCATGCTCGGCGACGGCGTGGCGGCGGACGCGGGCTTCAACCACAGCCGCAACCTGGTCAGTTCCTACGGCCACAGCCACTACGGCGACGGCGAGCACGGTGTGGTGACCCTGCTCGAGGCCGGTCTCGCCCTGGCGGGAGAAGCGCCCACAGGGATCTGGCTCGATGCCGGGTGCTCTGTCGGCCGCTCCGCCTTCGAGCTGGCCGCCCGAACAGGCGAGATGGTGCTGGGCGTGGACCTGAACTTCGCCATGTTGCGCCTGGCAAGACGACTCGCCGTCGACGGCCGGGCCCGCCTGCCCCTGCGTCGACTGGGCGTGGTCTACGACGACGGCGAGGTCACCGTGGACACCGCCCACCGGGACCAGGTGAGCTTCTGGGCCTGCGATGCCAGCGCCCTGCCATTCCCCAACGCCCGCTTCGACGGTGCCGTGAGCTTCAACGTGGTCGACTGTGTGGTCTCTCCGGTGACCCACCTCGCCGAACTGGGGCGACTGCTACGGCCCGGGGCCCCGGCACTGCTGACCACGCCCTACGACTGGACTGCTGGGGTGACCCCTGTCCAGGGATGGATCGGCGGGCACTCCCAGCGCTCGGACAGCGGCGGAGACGACATCCGGGAGATGCGGCGGCTCCTGGGGGACAACTCTCCAGAAGAACTCGGCATCCGGCTGCGGCTCGAGGCCGACCGGGAGCGGGTGCCCTGGCGGGTGCGTATCCATGGGCGTTCCTCGATGGACTACCAGGTCCACCTGGTCGTCGCACGATCCACCGCCCGGAACCCGGAACCCAGCTGAGACCCTCTCCGGCTGTTCAGGCGCGGCGAGCCAGCTCTGCCACGTGTCCGGTGGCTGCCGCGACCTGTGCGGGGTCCGTCTCCGGGCCGAGCCGCTCCCGGTATCGCCGCTCTCGAAGCGCAGTGAGCTGCTCATAGGCCAGGCCGATGTCCTGGTCGGTCAGGCCCGGCAGCGTCAGGATCGATTCCCGGTGGTTCGCCTCCCGGTCCAGGTAGTCCTCCGGCAGGTAGCCTTGCCGCTGACAGACCTTGAAGAGGTGGGTGCCCGGGTAGGGGTAGAAGACGAAGTAGCCGAAGTCGAGCACTTCGAGTTCGCAGGCCAGGTCCACCGTCTCCTGGAGCTCGGCGGGGGTCTCCCCCGGAATGCCGAGCATGTAGTTCGCGGTCACGGCAATGCCCGCCTCCCGGGTCCACCGGAAGACGTCCCGGAAGCGCTGGTTGGAGACCTGCCTGCGCATCACCTCGCGGCGAACCCGTTCACTGCCGGCCTCGACCCCGTAGGTGATCTGCTTGCAGCCGGCGGCAGCCAGCAGGCCCAGGAGCCGCTCGTTCACGGTTTCCACCCGGGCGTGGAGTGAAAACGGCGTCCCGAGTCGCTCTCCATAGACCTGGCAGAACTCCCGGACCCAGGGGTGATGGATGGTGAAGGTGTCGTCCAGGAAGATCACGTAGGCGAGTTGTCCCGCGTCCCGAAGCCCGTTGAGTTCTTCCAGCACACCGGCATGGGAACGGCGCCGACCGTACTCTCCACCCATGTCGGCGTAGAGCTCGTCGTACATTCGCGCCCCGCAGTAGGTGCAGGGAAAGGGACACCCGCGCTGGGTGGCCATGTGCACCACGCCCGGGTGCTCGTCCAGCAGGTCCCGCGCCACAAATGGCAGCGCATCGATGGGAGAAAAGGGCGGGCGCAGGCTGGGGCGCGGCCCGCCAGCGACCTGGATGTTGTCGATCCCCACTGGTGGCCGACCGGTGGCCAGGACCTCCACCAGTTCCAACATCGGGGCCTCGCCCTCCCCCAGGCAGACGAAGTCCACACCGGGGTGGCCGAGCACGACCTCGGGCTGAAAGGTGGGGTGCAGACCGCCGGCGACGACCGGGATGTCCAATCGCTCCCGCAAACCGCCGAGCAGCACCCGTGCCCTCTGCCACTGGCGCGTGGTCAACGAGACGCCGATGAGCGCAGGAGCAAGCCCGGCGATCTCGCGGGCGAGTTCTTCCACCGAGACGTCCACCGACGCTCTTCGGAAGACCACTTCGTGGCCGTGCTCCCGGAGGTAGGCGGCAATGAAGGCGGGCCCAAAGGACGCCACTGCCCAGGAGCGCTCGGTGTCGATCTCCAGGAACAGTACGCGCATCCTGACCAGCCCAAGACCTCTGCTGAAGGAGCCACCCTGTGGCAGGGACTCCGGACCGACACCCATCGTGGAGGCCCCTCCCTGGCGATAACCCCGGCAAAGGTAGTGTGTCGTGTTCGAGAGGACCCGGACCCGCCCCCCCCCTCCCCCTGCGAAGGGCCACACACCATCGATCAGCGCACCACACACCTGGACCCCTGGCCCGCCCCGGAGGCCACCCGGCTGCGACAGCGGTTCCTGGACCAGGGCTATGTGCACGTCGAATCCGTGCTGTCTCCGGACCTGGTGACCGCGCTGGTCGAGGCCTTCGATGACTTTGCCGCAGGCCTGGGTACCCCCCCCGCAGGCTCGAACCCCTACCCCCATGGGCTGATCCAATTCGAGGCCCGGCAGAAGTTGCCAGTGCTGGACCGCACCATCCGAGGTGAGCTGCTTCCGGCCCTGGCGATGGCAGTGCTCGGGCGTGAGGAGGCCGTGCTCTTCCAGGACCACATGGTGTGGAAGGTCCCGGGTTCAGGCCCCGTCTCTTGGCACCAGGACTATGGCTACTGGCCCCTGGAGCGACCGGGCGGGGCGATGATGTGGGTGGGCCTCGACGATGCCCTGCCGGACAACGGTGGCATGCACTACCTGCCCGGCAGCCACCGCTGGGGGGAATTCCAGCCCACTGACTTCGTCGCGGGGTCGAACCAGCCGGAGCTGGCCGGACGCCCACCGATGGACATCGAACCCCACCTGGACCAGGTGGTGGCCGTGACCACCCGGCCCGGCGACGTGCTGATGCACCACTGCCTGACCTGGCACAGTTCCTCGCCAAACCTCACCACCCAGCACCGGCGAGCCTTCATCATGAGCTGGATCCCCCCGGACATCGGCTGGGACACCGCCCACGCCCCCCACCCCTACAACCACACCCTGAACCCGGTCCGGGGAACCGCACTGGAAGGCGAGAAGTTCCCCCGCTTCCGGGTGCGCTGACGGCTGGGCCTTCGTGCTGGCTGGCGAGTCGGCCCGGACAGGGTGGAGTGCTTACCAG
>CAZMNK010000147.1:0-7618 GCA_964567625.1 uncultured Enterobacterales bacterium
CCCCAACTCGGCCGCCATCGCACTGCCAGCACGACCGGTCACCAGAAGCGCCGTCAGCACCGGGCCCATTTCCCGTGTCAGGGCAAGCGCGACGGTCGATCCTGTCAGGGCGCGGGCCCCAAAGAGGCTGAATCCGTACTCCGCCTGGAGGGCAAAAACCCCCCCGGTGAAGATCCCGGTGATGATCACGATGGCCAGGCTCTGAAAGCCGATGAACTCCATGTGACTGATCACCATCCGGAGCCGCATCGGAGGCCGGAAGACCCAGATCAAGGCCTGGAAACCGACGACGAGAACCGTGCCCACCCCCTCGATCAGGCCCATGATGGTGCCCCCCAGGGACTCCACCCCCCGAACGAAAGGCGCAAAGAGCCGGGCGAGCATGGTCTTCATCTGTCCTGGAACTGCCTCGGAACCCGTTCGGAAAAGCCGCACAGGATCTCGTAGGGGATGGTACCGGCCCAGGCCGCCAGCTCGGTGGCCGGCAGCTCGTCTCCGAGCAGCAGGACCTCGTCGCCACAACGCACGGGCACGGGGACGTCCGTCACATCGACCATCACCATGTCCATGCAGACCGCGCCACGAATGGGGCAACGGTGGCCCCCGATGACGACCTCGGCCCGGCCAGAGAGCGCCCGCGGGTACCCGTCGGCGTAGCCCACCGGCACTGTGGCGATGCGCGAGGGACGCGAACTGACCCACTGTCGCCCATAGGAAATGCCGTAGCGAGTGGGAATGTTCTTCACGAAGAGCACCTGGGAGGTGACCCGCATCACCGACTCCAGGTCGCTTCCCAGGTCCGGTCGAGGCGAAACCCCGAACAGCACGAGACCGGCCCGCACCATGTTGAAGGGAGCCCGGCCCAGTGCCGGGTGGCCCAGGGCACCGGCACTGTTGGCCAGGTGGCACCACTTTGGGCGCCAGGCGCGCACATGCATGGCATCCAGGGCCTCGACCGTCCTCCGGGTCTGCTCGAGGGTAAAGGTCGAGTCCTCCGCCTCGGACTCCGCGAGGTGACTGGCCAGCCCGACCACGTCCAGGTGAGCCAGGTTGGCCAGGCGATCGAGAAAGGGCTCCCAATCCCCCATGGGCACCCCCAGCCGTCCCATACCGGTGTCGACCTTGAGATGCACCGCCACCTGGCGACCCCGAGCACGACCGGCGGCATCGATTCGGGCTGCTGCCTCCAGGTCGTAGACCATCGGCGTCAGGTCCCACTCGACCGCCTCTTCCGCGCCATCGTGGCCGACACCGCCCAGGCAGAGGATCTCTCCCCTCACCCCCGCCCGGCGAAGAGCCTTGCCCTCCTCCACCAGGGCCACGCCAAAGGCATCACACCCCGCGGCCTCCAATGCCAGCGCCGTCCGAACCGCGCCGTGGCCATAGGCATCGCCCTTGACCGCAGCGAGGACGCGAACATTCGTGCCCACAGCCTGCTGCACCCGGACCAGGTTCCGGCCAAGGCGCTGAAGGTCGACATGGGCGGTGGTGGGCCGGATCTGCCGAGACATGGGCTCCACCCCTATCCCGCGGGCACCCGAGCATGGCCGATCGGTTAGCTGCCGACCTCTGTGGAGAACCCCATCATGCGCATCGTGGTCGCCGGCGGTGCCGGCTTCATCGGCTCCCACCTCTGCGAACGGCTTCTGAAGGAAGGCCACGAGGTGGTGTGCCTGGACAACTTCGTCACCGGTACCGCCCGCAACATGAACACCTTCCGGAACCAGGAAGGATTCCAGTTCATCGAGTGCGACGTCACCCGTGAGATCCCGGTCGAGGGCCCCATCGATCGCATCTTCCACCTGGCCTCTCCGGCGAGTCCCATCGACTACGTCGAGTTGCCCTTCGCCACGCTCTACGCCGGTTCTGATGCCACCCGGCTGATGCTGGACAAGTGCCTGGAGACCGGGGCCCGGTTCTTCATGGCCTCCACCTCCGAGGTCTACGGCGACCCGGCGGTGCACCCCCAGGTCGAGTCGTACTTCGGCAACGTGAATCCCATTGGACCCCGTTCGGTCTACGACGAGGCCAAGCGCTACGCCGAGGCCCTGACCATGGCCTACCACCGCTACAAGGGCGTGGAAACTCGGATCGTGCGCATCTTCAACACCTATGGCCCACGCATGCGGGTCAACGACGGTCGAGTGGTGCCTGCCTTCTGCTCCCAGGCCATCCAGGGTGAGCCCCTGACCGTCTTTGGTGACGGTCTGCAGACCCGCTCCTTCTGCTACGTGTCCGACCTGGTCGAGGGTTTCCTGAGACTGATGGCGTCGGACCTGACCGAGCCGTGCAACATCGGCAACCCCGATGAGCGCACGATGCTCGAACTGGCCGACTACATCAACGAGTACACGGGCAATCCGGCAGGCATCGTGTTTCGCCCCCTCCCCACGGATGACCCGACGCGCCGCCGCCCGGACACCACCCGGGCCAAGACGATCCTGGATTGGCATCCAGTGGTGCCTTTCTCCGAGGGCATGAGCGCCACCGTGGCGTACTTCAAGGAAGTCCTCTCCGAGACTGGAGACGCCTGAGTTTCTGCTCTAGTGGGGCCGTGAGCGCCCTGTCTCCCACCGAAGTCTGCGACGGCCATGCCCGCGAACCAGCGGTGGCGCGCTGCGTCGACTGCAACAAGGCCCTCTGCCTGGCTTGCCGGTGCCGACACCTGGCACAGAGTCGATGCCAGACCTGCCACCGAGCGACCCTCTCGGCCATGGGTCTGCCAACCGGACCTGGGGCGCCGCGCCTGTTGGCGACCGTCATCACCCTGGTCAGCTCCGGTGTGATGGGCGTCTTCGTGGCCGGTGTCGTGGTGACAGAGGTACGGGCGGAGACCGAGGCCCGAAGAAACCTGGATGCCCTGCGATCCCTGCGATTCTCCCTGGAGGACTTCTACCTGGACCTGACCCGGTACCCGACCGGGCGAGAAGGACTCGCCGTGCTCGTCAGCGCGGATCCTGGCACCACGGGTCAGCGTCTCCAGGACTGGAAGGGTCCCTATCTGCAACTGGAAGAGGGAGGCTTGCGCTATGACCGGGGCAGTGGCCGGTTCGTGGATGCCTGGGACAATCCCATTCTCTACTGGACCGAGCCTGACGAGCGCTGGGTCTATGTCGCCTCCGCGGGCCAGGATGGCGTGCTCGAGAGCGCGGGGCTGGGCACCCTGCAGTACAAGGGCAGAGTCCAGGGCGACGACGTCATCGTCTGGGTGGAGGGTCCGTGAGGGAGATCCTGGACACCACCACCTTGATCTACGCCCGTCGGCCCCTGTCCCTGCTGCTGTGCAGTGCTCTGACTCTGGCCCCGGTCGGACTCGCGTTCTGGGCCTTCACCACCCAGGTGCTGTCCCCGCAGCGTCCCTCTCTCTTCGGGCTGTTGGGGGTGGGGGTCCTGTCCGCGATGGCCTGGCTGTTCTACTGCTGGGGTCAGGCCGCATCGGTCCGTCTCTGCCAGGGAGAGATCGACGGGGACAAGGTGACCCTCTCCGAAGGCATTCGGCGCGGGATCGAAGACGTTCCCCGGGTCATGCTGGCCGCGGCCACGCGCCTGCTGATGCTCTTCTTTGGGTCGCTGCCCCTGGGATGCGCCCTGCCCCACGCCGCGGTGTGGTCCACGGGAATGGTGCCTGCCGCCGTACTGGATGGTGCCGGCCCCTGGGAGGGACTGGCGAGGGCTCGTCGGGCCCCCAGGGCGCATGCCCTGGCACAGGCCCTTCCATGGCTCCTGTTTCCCGTGGTCTGGCTGAACCTGGTGATGGCCTACGCCGCCCTGTTGGGATGGCTGGCGCTCATCGAACCCGGACACCTGGAGGCAGCCCTGCGAGATGGCCCGGCCCTGGGAGTCCTGGGGGCTGTGGCCTGGTGGCTGGTGGATCCCATCCGGGGATCCGCTGCGGTCGCAGCCCACGGGGCATGGCGGCGAGAGGTTCAGGGACACGACCTCGTGGGGGCAGCCCTCCGTGCCCTCTCGGTGCTGGTGGCCGCAAGCCTGTTCGCGGGCCCCGTCCAGGCCGAACCCATCTCACCCGAGGCCTGGTCGGCCTACCTGTGGGAAGCCCGTGAGGCGGTGCTCACCGGCAACCCGAGTGCCCCTGACCAGGTCCTGACCCTCCTGGGGAGAGAGGTGGAACTCGGCGACGGTCAGCAGGTCATGGTCACTGACCAGACCCTGGTGAACCTGAGCGAGCGACTGGCAGCGGGGGACCCCGGCGCGGTGGTGGACACGGTTCACCACCTTGTCGTGCTTGAGAAACTGGCCAGGCACCTGGTGAGGACGGAGCCCCTGGAGGGTTCATGGTCCAGGGCAGCGCCCCCTTCTCGGGAAAGACAGGAGGGCCAGTTGCAGACCCTGCGCGTCTCCCTGGACGATCTCGCCAGCAATGCAGGCCAGCTGCACTCCTGGGCCAGGGGTGGGGACCCGACGGCCCCGACAATCCTGGGGGGGCGGACCCTGGTGTTCGGTGGCGTGGCCGCCCTCTGCCTGGGCCTGGCCTGGTTCTTCGGCGTCTCGAGGAGACTCGATGCCCGGGTCATCTCCCGACCACCGACCTCCCAGCCCCTGGGCTCCCCCCTGCCCGATGAACTTCAGGGCTCGGCCCAGGCTGCCGTGCGCCAGGGATTCCTGGCGACCTTGCAGGCACTCGAGGCCTCGGGCCGGGTGGATGAGGTCGCCACGCTCACCAACGGGCAGGTCGCCCGGCGACTGCAGGGAAGCCTCTGGGAACGCTACAACCTCGCCCGTGTGGCCTTCGAGGCCACCTGGTACGGCGGGCAGTCCGCGGGGGAGGCCGAGATCCTGGTGGTCGAAGAGGCGCTGGTGGCAGCCCGAGGTCAGGAGCGATGAAGCCTGGGCCTGGGGGGCTGGTCGGGGCGCTGGGGCTGATCACCCTCGGCCTGGTGCTGCTGGGGAGCGCCCTGGTGGTCGGTTCCGTCGAAGGCGAAGGCACCTCGCGCAGTGCGGGGTCCACCTGGTACGAGGGTCCGACAGGCGCCTCCAGGCTCCATGCCCTCCTGGTGGAGGCCGGCCGGGACGTGCGAAGGCACGAGGACGAGATCGCCTCCCTGCCCACCGAGGGTGTGCTGGTGGTGCTGGCACCTCCGGGCGGCCTTCGCTTCGAAGAGGAGGCCGCCTTGTTGGACCGGGTGGAGCGCGGCGCTGACCTGGTCCTTGCCAGCGAGAACGTGCCGCCAGCCCTGGCCGGGCTGGGACTGCAGACCCAGCGCCATCCCCTCACCGGGGTGGCCCAGCCCCAGGTGCCGAGCAGCCAGGCCCAGGCGGGGCCAGGGCTGGTCAGTACGGGCGACACCTTGCTGGATCCCGTGCCCGGCCTGGCTCCCCTCTACGCCACAGACGAGGGTGTGCTGTTGGGCGGCCTGGTTGTCGGAGAGGGAAAGGTCTACCTGCTGACGGATCCGAGCCAGCTCAGCAATACCGGCCTGGACGACCCGGTGAATGTCCGACTGGCAGGCGCCCTCTTTCCGGCCGGTGACGTCCCCATCACCTTTGTAGAGGGGGTTCATGGCTACACCGCAGCGCGAGGCCTGGTCCCCTGGCTGTGGCGGGCAGGCTGGGGCCCCATGCTGCTGGCTGCCCTGCTCAGTGCCGGCGTGGCCGGCTGGCGCGCCGCTGCCCGGCCTGGGGGAGTTGCCCTGACCACCGAACAAGGGGCTGGCGGCCTGGCACTGCTGGCCGGTGCCGTGGGGCGCATGCGCCTGTCCCAGGGCCTTCACGCCCGCTCACTGGGACAGCTCCTGGGCGAGGCGCGACAGCGCCGCATCCCCGAAAATCACCCCGCGGTGACCGCCGGGCACCAGGCCCTTCGAGATCCCGACCTGACCCCCGAGGCTGCACTGGCCGCGGCGGTCGCCCTGGAACAGATGTGGAGGTAGGCAAGGGTGGATGACGTGCGCCGCTTCGCGGAGGACTTGCGTGGCCGCTGGCACCGAGCGGTTGTCGGTCAGCAGTTGCTCATCGACCGGATGCTCGTGGCCATCGCGACCGGGGGCCACGTGCTTCTCGAGGGGGTACCCGGCACCGCGAAGACCCTCGCGGTCAAGGCGCTTGCCCGCTGCCTGGGACTCCCCTTCGGCCGAATTCAGCTGACGCCGGACCTGCTCCCTGCTGACCTGCTGGGGACCTCCATCTGGCACCCGGCCACCGGGGAGTTCAAGGTCCGGAAGGGCCCAGTCTTCACCACCTTCCTGCTGGCGGACGAGATCAACCGGGCACCGGCCCGGACACAATCGGCCCTCTTGGAGGCCATGGAGGAGCGTCAGATCACCCTCGAAGGGGAACGCCAGGTACTCCCCACGGAATTCACGGTATTCGCGACGCGGAATCCGCTGGAACACGAGGGGACCTATCCGCTGCCCGAAGCCCAGCTGGACCGTTTCGCCATGATGCTCCAGGTCCCCTACCCCTCCGAGGAGGCCGAACGGGACCTGTTGGTGCGGGTCGATGCCGGTTTCGATCCCCGTGAACTGGAAGCGCTCGCCCTGGGCCCTGGTGAGGGGGTACCGACGGTGAAGGCGGTCCGCGCCGCCGTCGCCCAGGTCTCGGTCGCCAGCGACGTCATGACCTTCTTGCTGCAGTTGATCCGGCGCACGCGCGGGGACTCCCGGATCCTGCTCGGCGCATCGCCCAGGGCGGCCACGGTGCTCCTGCGCTGTGCGAAGGCCCAGGCCGCCCTGTCCGGTCGGCGCTACGTGACCCCCGACGATGTGGTCGCACTTGCACCGGACGTCCTGCGGCATCGCCTGGTGCTCCACGGTGAGACCGAGCTGGCGGGAATGACCGTCGACGACGTGGTGGCCGAGCTCACCGCCGCCATTCCCATTCCCCGATGAGCGGTCACTTCCGCCCCGGTCCGGCCCTGGCCCCTGTGCTGGCCGGCGCCACGGTGATCGGTGGCCTGGTGGAGCTTCTCGGTCTTCCCGGAGGATGGACGGCGCTGGCCTGGTTGTTGGCCGTCGGATTGGCGCTCATCCTGGTCGTCCTGAGAGGCCTCGCCGCGCCCCCTGCAGACGTGGAGTTGATCGGCCCTCCGGCCATCGTCCACGGCCAGTCGACCCGCTTCCGGGTCCGGGTCCACTCCGCCGCCCGCGTCCACTGCAGGCTGGAACTGGTTCCCGCCTGGCCACCCGGCCTCACGGGCACGCCTGCCACCCTGACCCTGACCCTGGCCCCCGGCCAGGTCGGAGAGATCCCGGTGGATGTGCTGGCCAGGGTCCGTGGCCGACACCCTCTGGGACCGATCACCGTCTGGTCCCAGGACCCCTTCCAACTGTTGGCCCTCCGGTCGACCTGGCCGGTCCCGGGCCAGGTGGAGGTCCACCCTTCCACCGCCGCCCGAGGAGGCCGCCGGGCCCGACGCATGGTGGGACAGGGCCGCCACCCGATCCGACGGACCGGGGCCGGTGCCGACTTCGAGTCCCTTCGCCCCTATGTTCCTGGTGATGACCCACGAGCCATTCACTGGCCCTCGACTGCACGCCTGGGGCGTCCAGTCGTGCGCCGATTTGCCGAACAGCAGGCCCAGCAGGTCCTCATCGCGGTGGACTGCTCCCGACGCATGTCGGCCGCGGACGGGCCCCTTCACACCCGCCTGGATCGGGCCATC
>CAZMNK010000147.1:7628-14199 GCA_964567625.1 uncultured Enterobacterales bacterium
CATCGAGGCGGCCGTGTCCCTGGCGGCGGTGGCTTCCGATCGGGAGGACCGGGTCGGTGCTGTCGCCTTCTCCCACCGGGTGCACCGGGCCATTCTTCCAGGCCGGGCGGGGACCAGGGGCGTGGCACGGCTCCTCTTTGACCTGGCCCCTGACACCCATGAACCCGACTATGCGGAGTTGTTTCGCACTCTCCGTGACCGGCTGCGCAGACGTACCCTGGTCGTCTTGTTGACGGACCCCCAGGACGCTGGCCGGCCACCTGGCCGCCTGGAGTCCGCCCTTTCCCTGGTCCGTGAACGCCACCTGGTGGTCTGTGCAGCGGTCGGCGAGCAGGCCCTGCGGGCCCTGTCGGGCCGGGGTCCAGAAGCGCAACCGCTCCAGGACCTGGCCGATCTCCACAGCCGCGCCGTGGCCCTGGAGATGCTGGACCGCCGGAAGCGCGCCCTGTCTCGGCTCACCGCTGCTGGCGCCCTGGTCCTGGATGCCGATGCCGGTGGTCTACAGCAGGTGCTCCTGGGGGGCTACAGCAGCGTCAAGGCGATGGGCGCCCTCTGAGGACCAGGGCGATCAAAAGCCCCCCGGTCAGGCCATCCAGCAAGAGACCGACCCCCAGGGGCAGGCCCCGGCTGGACAGGAATCCCTCCACCAGGGCAGCGATGGCCAGCAAGCCGGCCACAAAGAGCATCACCTCGGCCGCAGCCCGGGCGGCTGCAGCAAAGGCCTCACGACGACGGTTGGCGGACTGGAGCAGGGACAGTCCCATCCTCAACCCCGCCCCACCCGCAATGAACACCGCCGTGAACTCCACCACGGCGTGGGGCAACAGGAAGCTCCAGAACAGGGAGGCCTGACCTTCCAACTGGACCACGGCGAGCACCGCGCCGAGAAAGGCGCCGTTGCGTGCGAGGCTCCACACGGTGCCCAGTCCATAGAGCACCCCCAGAGCACAGGCTTCCAGCGCTGCACCGGTGTTGTGGGCCAGCAGGCTGGCCGCCAGTGCTGGCCCCGCCTCTGCCGACTCGATCCAGCGTCCATCCCCCAGGCGACTCTGGATCTGGTCGAGAACCTCCAGGGGCAGGATGTCCACGGCGGCTTCCGGGTGGACCAGCACCGCGGCCCAGGTCCACAAGGCCATGCCCACCAGCACCACAGCGGCCCAGACGGTGGCCCAACGCTGTTCCCAGAGCCTCTGGGGGAGCCTCACGCTCAGAAAGGAGAGCAACTGCCGTGGGCCAGGCCGTGGTCCCCGGAAGATCCGGCCGTGTGCGGCCCCGACCAGGGCGTTGAGCCTGGGCACCCGCCAGGCCTCGGATGGGTCGTCCCGGGCCATCACCAGGGCCTCTGAGCCCTCCCGGTAGGCGTTGGCCAGCGCGTCCGGATCCGCCTGGGAGCCGGCCAGGAGCTGCTCGAGCTGTTCCTCGATGAGAGCCATGACCGGATGGTGCCGCTGAACAGACTACGCTTCAAGCCCATGAAGCCCCATTCGATGCTCCCGGTGCACGAGATCCGCACGGTGGATGAGGTACCGGTGCGTCTGGAAACCGCTCACCTTGGCAGCCGACTCACCGCAGCGGCGGTGGACCTGGCCGTCCAGATGGTCATCTGGGGAGCCCTGCTCGCAAGCCTGGGAACGATGAGCCAGCGCCTGGATCCATCGGGGCAAGGATGGGTTGCTGCCCTGGCGACCCTGGTCGGCCTCCTGGTCCTCTGGACCTACCCGACCCTCTTTGAGCTCGCATGGGACGGGCAGACGCCAGGAAAGCGGGCCCTGGCCCTGCGCGTGGTGCGCCAGGATGGCGGCGCTGTCGGTCTGCCCGCGTCCGTCGTGCGCAACATGTTGCGTGTGGCGGACCTCTTGCCAGGATTCGGAGGGCTGGGAATCCTGGTGGCCTTTCTCGATCCCCAGGGGCGCCGCATCGGGGACCTGGCCGCGGGAACCCTGGTGGTCCACGATCCTGCGGTTGGCGCTGCACCGATGCTGGCCGTGGCGCGGGAGGACCTGTTGCCTGACGCCTGGACCCCACGACGAATCCGCGCCGCACTGGGAGCGGATGGGCTCTTCCTGGTGGCCGAGACCCTGAGCCGTCGAGCGGGCCTGGCACCGGAACGCCGCGGAACGGTTCTCGCCGCCGTGGCCGACCGGGTCCGCGAGGACCTGGGTAGCCAACCGTTGCAGCTGAATGACGAGGTGCTGTTGGCCTCGGTGTTGTCCCGTTCCCGGCGCTGATCAGAGCCGAATCTGCAGCCCTGCAGAGAAGCGAGTCAGGCGGCCCCAATGGCAGGGAGGCTCCTCTGCCGAACAGGGCAGCGGCACGTTTGACAGCAGAGGCGTGGTCTCCATCCGTCCCTCGTGCCCCGCCAGCTCCAGCGTCATGGGCACATCCAGCACGATGGCGATCCGTGGATGCACATCGATCATGGCCCCGACCCCCACGGTCAGGCCGTGAATCACCCGGCCCGGGGTGTCCGGAAAGTCCACCGTGGACAGGTCCGGGACCTCGTAGTCGTCCATGATCCGGACGTTGTAGCCCAGGGTGAAGAAGGGCTTGAAGTAGCCGACCATCAACGGGTACAGGCGCAGCCGAGGTTCGATGACGGCCGAGACCGCTGGCACGGGTTCGTAGGCGTCGGCGTCCCGAGTGACCAGGGTGTTGTCCTCGTCGTAGCGCTCCCATCCCGCAGTCAGGTACTTCTGGCCGTACTGGATGCCCCCGAGCACCCCCACTTCGATCCAGGGGGTCGGGTTGAAGCCGATGCCCCCCATGACCTGGGGCCACTGTCCGGGCAAGAGCGTGTCGTAGGAGTAGACCCCCTTCGCCGCAAGGGTCGCGTCGTCCAGGGCCACCCGCACGTCGTAGCTGCGATCGGTGTCCCCGCGCCCCAGGCCTCCCTGGACCTCGACCGAGAACGCCCGTTGACGCACCCGCCTGGCCACCATCCACTCGGTCGACCCCATGCCCGAGTCCAGGTACTTCCGGTAGAGAAAGTCCGGAAGGCCCATCGCTGATCGTTCGCTCTCGTTCCCGGGGCGTGCTGCAGCACCGCGACCGGCATCTCCCCGGCTGTCCCGCCCCCGGTCCAGCTCGTCCTCGTAGCCAAGCTCGTCGTCCAGCGAGAGCACCTCGTCCAGGTACTCGTCCTCTCGATCCAGTTCCCGCTCACTGGCCCGCCTGTCGTCTTCCCGGCGGCGGTCCTCCTCTTCCCGGCGGCGGTCCTCCTTTGCACTGGAAGACTCCCTCTCTCGGGAGGACTCGGCCCCCCCTCTGGGCATGGGAAGACGGGCATGCAGATCATCCGCAAGGTCCACGATCTCCCGGACCACCCGGGGTTCCTGGCCCGGGTCGATCCACTCCTGGTACACCTCGACCGGGTTCGGACGTTCCCAGCCATAGAAGCGCACGGTCACGACGACCGTGGACCCGTCGATCTGGGACTCCCCCACCACGGCCAACGGGCTGTCAAAGGCCTCCAGTGCGTCCCGGCGACAGGATGGGCTGGCCCCACACTCCATCGGGTTGACCTGCAACCGGTTCCAGACCTGCTCCCCGTCCACCACGGAAAACCCTGCCCGGTCCAGCTCCTCGATGAGCTCGTTGTAGAGCATGTAGGAGACCGAGGCATCCCTCGCGTTGGCGCGGAAGTCCGTCACAACGATCGGCTGAGCGTGTGCCGGTCGCAGCAGGCCAAGTAGAAGAAGGGAACCGAACATGGCGGGCTTGTCGAGGGATCCGGCGCTGCCGGGCACTATATACCGACTTCAGCCATTCGGGCGCGGGTTGACAGTGGCCTCACAGGAGCCGTTGCCACGGCCGGCAGCCCTGGATACCCAGCGCCTTCCGCCGGGGTAGCTCAGTTGGTAGAGCAGCTGATTCGTAATCAGCAGGTCAGCGGTTCGACTCCGCTTCTCGGCTCCACCTTCCACCTGGCTGGCCTGGGCGGCATCCGCCTCCAGCCAGGTGGCAGGCCGCCTCGCACAGGCCACCGGCGTCGACAGCAAGCACCGCGGGTCGGCGTGATGGTCGACCTGCCAGAGACGACCTCGACCGGCAGGTAGTCCCGCCAGGCTACTCTTCTGCCCTGGCACAACTGGAGTCTCCAAATGCGTTGTCTTCCCGGTTTCTTGTGGGTTTCCATTCTTGGTGCCGTTCTGACGGCGTGTGGGGGGGGATGACACCACCACCGGTGACTCCGGGGACACCGAAACCGACACCGACACCGACACCGACACCGACACCGACACCGACGCAGATGCAGATGCAGATGCAGATGCCGACGCAGATGCAGACGCAGACGCAGACGCAGACGCAGACGCAGACGCCGACACCGACACCGGTTCCGGCACCGCGGACACTGGCGACACCAGCGACATCGGCCACACCGATTGGTGCGACGTCCAGGCCCTCTTCGTCCAGGACTGCACGGGCTGTCACTCGGTAGACGGTGGTCTCTCGGCCGGGCTGGATCTCGAAGACGCCTACTCAGAGCTCGTGGAACAGCCCAGCAACGTGTTCGACGGGGAGACCCTGGTCATCGCCGGGGACAGCGCCAACTCCTTCCTCCTCAAGAAGATCGCCGGAACCCATGGGGACAACGGCGACCAGATGCCCTTGGGTGGCGACCCCTGGGACAAGACGACCCAGTCGATCCTGTCGGACTGGATCGATGCCGGTGCGGCTGAGGAAGACTGCGACAACGACACGGGCGACTTCACCGACACCGTCACGGACACGGACACGGACACGGACACGGACACGGACACGGACACCCACACCCACACCGACACTGAGACCGACACGGACCTCGACACGGACTCCGACACCGACACCGATACGGACACCGACTCCGACTCCGACACGGACCTCGACACCGACACCGACAGCAGCACGGAGACGGATCCAGGCCCCTGGGACCTCGACTTGAGCGGGGAGTCGTGGGAGTCCGTGCATGCGGGTGAGGACTTCCACCTGAACGTCGTTCGAGACAGCGATGCCACGGTCGTCGCCACCGACTCCACGGTGATCAAGTCCGACAGCATCACGATGTCGTTTGCGGGTGTCCTGGAGGCGGGTGAGGCCTACACGCTGGACTACTACGCAGACCATGACGGCGACGGCGAGTGCACAACCTTCCCCACCGACCACATGTGGCACCAGTCCATCGGCACCGCGACCGGCCACATGTCGGGCACCATCGACCACAGCGGCGGTACCATCGACGAAGCCGGCTGCGACTCCTTCTGACCCCAACTGACTCCAGGGCGCTCCCGTCCCGGACATGAGGGCCTGCGACTCAGCCGGGCCCGAACCCCTCCGGAGGGCCGGAACTCAGGGTAGGCTACCCTTCCGCCCTGGTACAGATTGGAGTCCCGGATGCTGTCCCATCAACTCTTCGTCTTGATGTTGATGGGATCGGGCTGCGACGGGGGTTCCAGCAGCGAGGAATGCGTCGCCAGCCTGACCCTGACGATGCCGGGCCGGATGCCCGTGACCCTGGACTACTGCCAGGCCTACTCCCTGGACGCGACCTTCGAGTTCGACTCGGCTGCCCCACCGGAGGTTCGTTCCCCCACCCTGGTCTTCCAGGCTGTGACAGAGGAGGACCTCAATTGCTCGGTCACCATCTCGGAACCTTCCGCCTGTGGGGAGGGCTACTACCGGATGGACGGTTCCTCGGGCACCGTGAAGGTCTCGACCTTCGACTGCAGCGGTGTGGGAGACGACTACGAAGGCGAGTACACGGCGAACGCCGGCCATGTGCGAATGGAGACGGTCGATGCAGGAGAGGAAGCTGGTGACCTCACCGGCACCCTCCTGATGACGACCCTGGCCGGCCACGTCAATGTGGAGACGGCGGATGGCATCACCCTGACCGGGGACTTCCTGCTGCGGCAGGAGATCACTGCCGTGGAAGCCGGGCCAAGAGCCTGCGGGGTGACGGACGGAGACGAGGACAAAGACGGGTACATCGCCGAAGAGTTCGCGGGAGACGACTGCGACGATGCAGACGCCGAAGTCCACCCGGGCGACAGCGACGGAGACGGCTACTCGTCCTGCGAAGACGACTGCGACGACAGCGATGACACCGTGGCCCCCGGGGCACCGGAGATCTGCGACGGCCAGTTGAATGACTGCGACGACAGCGGCCTGCCCGAGACCGAGTCCGATGACGACGGTGATGGCTACGTGGAGTGCACCTGGGACGAGGACGGCTGGGATGGCACCTCCGAGGTCATCGGGGAGGAGGACTGCGACGACGGAGATGCCAACAGCCACCCCGGAGCCTACGAGATCTGCGACGGCGCCACGGACGAGGACTGTGACGGCGAAGTGGACGAGGACGACGCCTCGGACGTGGTGAGCTGGTACCTGGATGACGACCTGGATGGTTTTGGGGACCCGGACGTCACCGACATCGACTGCGAGGCGCCATCGGGGTTCGTGACCGACAACACGGACTGCAACGACGGAGACGACACGACCTTTCCCGGGGCCACCGAGCTCTGCGACGGCCAGCTGAATGACTGCGATGGCAGTGGTCTGCCCGGGACCGAGTCGGACGAAGATGGCGATG
>CAZMNK010000148.1:0-14114 GCA_964567625.1 uncultured Enterobacterales bacterium
CGGTGTCGGTGTCGGTGTCGCAGGTGTCGATGGGGCCGGTGTTCTCCGCCCCGGGCGTGGGCGTGGACAGTACCTGGAAGTCCCGGGCGCAGTCGTCCGTGTCTGCCTCTCCGGGCGATCGGCCCAGGGTCAGGCCGGATTCCGGTTCGGGGGCAAGCTCGTCTTCTTCGGCGATGTCCCCGGTGTCATCCCGCCATTCATCTTCGTTGGACGAGCCGTAGACGACGGTGTCGACCACGCAGCCGTCCGCATCCAGCAGCCGAACGGCGTCAGCATTTGTACTGGCGTTGCCCAAATTCAGGTTCGCTTGCAGGTCACCCATCTTTGTTTCGTCACCGGCGATGACGAAGAAGCCACCGGGGGACAAGAGGGCACTGGATGGGAATTCGACCCCCTCCCGGTAGGTGCTCGTCCCGGATTCCAGGCTCCAGCCCGAGAGATTGGTCGTCTGGCTGCCCAGGTTCTTCAATTCCAGCCACTCGTTGCCGTCGTCCGAGCCATCGGGGTCTGGCAGGAACTCGTTGATCTTCACCTGGGTGTTGGTCTCATCGCAGTTGAGTCCTCCGGTGTCCGACGGGTACGAGGAGCTGTCTCCGGAGTCCTTGGACCCGCTGTCGGGTGCACCCCAGGCCACCGGCGTTCCCAGGACAAGCGGCAGGACGAGGAGCAGTGGAAACATCGGGTCTCTCCAGGGCGCCATGATGTCACACTTGGAGCGCCGGCCACGGCGCAGCAGGCCGGTCCTGGCGCTATGCTCTTGTCATGGAGTCGACCTGCGCCTGTTGTGGAGCCTCGGTCTCGGGGAAGCGCTGTGATGACTGTGGTGCTGTGCTGCAGGCCGGGTCCTACCGGGTCCTGGGGCTGATCTCCGCGACCCCCCGGGGTCGTCTCTACCTGGCCGAGAGCGAGGGCCAACAGGTCGCCCTCAAGGAGATGGCCTTTCTCCAGACCCCCGACGAGAAGCTCCTGGACCTCCTGCGGCGAGAGGGGGAGATCCTCCAGCAGCTGAACCACCCCCGCATTCCCCGCTTCCTGGACAGCTTCGAGGTGGGCCAGGGCATCCACAGGCGGCTCTACCTGGCCCAGGAACACATCTCGGGGCCCAACCTGCTGGAGGAGCTGCAAGAGCGTCGCTTCACGGAAGAAGAGGTGCTCCACGTGGCCCGCCAGGTGCTGGAGGTGCTCGTGCATCTGCAGCAGTTGCAGCCGGGCCTGGTGCACCGTGACGTCAAGCCGGCCAACCTGGTGCGTCGCCCGGACGGGCAGGTGGTGCTGGTCGACTTCGGCTCGGCCCGGGACGTGGTCCTGGGCACCTACGGGGGCACCATGCAGGTGGGCACCTATGCCTACATGCCCCCCGAGCAGCTGGCCGGAGAAGTGGACCAGACCAGCGACCTCTACGCCCTGGGGGGAACCCTCTTTCACCTGATGTCCCGGAAGTCTCCCCGAGAGTGCTTCGCCCCCGGAGGCGGGAGCCGGCTCCGAGAGCTGGGGGGCTCACCGGGGCTGTGCCACTTCGTGGCGAAGCTCATGGCCCCGGAGCACTCGGCCCGTTTTCGGTCCGCCCAGATGGCCCTGTCTGCCCTGGAGAAGGGGCTGGAGTTCCCGGTGGTTGTCCGGACGTCCAGGCTTCCAACCTCCATGCGGGGCATGGTGGTGGGGTCCGTGCTGGTCACGGGAACCGCGGTCGGGGTGGGCTCCTGGCTCTGGAGCTTCCCGCAGATTCGGAATGACTTGCACGAAATCGTTGGGACGGGGCCGGTCGACGGTGATGAGTCTGAGGAACATGCCCACTGGCCACCCATAGAGATCCCCGAGGACATCCAGGACGTCGAGAGGCAACTGGAGGAGTTCGCCGCCTTCTCCGAGAAACGGAAGATCGACGAGCTTTCTCTGGAGGCCCAGGACAACCTCCACCTGCTGGAGGATGCCCAGGAGGCCTGGAAGGGATCCAAGGGCTCCTACCTGCTCTTCAAGGAGGCCACGCCGGAGACCTGGTCTCGCCTGGGAATCGAGCCGATCGGGGAACTGGTCCACAACTACCGGGCCTCTCTCCAGGACGGCGAGCTCCTGCTGGAGGCCTGGGGCAACCTGGACGACGATGAGTCCCTGGATATCTGGTGGGCGGGCCCCGCCAATGGTGGCGGCGGCGCGGGCCAGCTGGCGACCGATGCCCTCGACATGGTCCTCTACCCCGAGGCAGAGGGGCGCTATCCACCGCCGGAAGAGTCGGACTGAGAGACGGGCCCAGGGGTGAATTCCGGCCGGCTGATAAATACAAAACATATTTGTTTGAACTAGATGAAGCCCCCTCTCCCAGTGGGTCTCGACGAGGGGTGGTCCACACCACGTGGCACAGCTACGCTCCCGAATGCGCTGGGACTGCCACAACTGCACCCTCTGCTGTCGGCTCTTCGCCCTGGGGCCCGTCTCGCCGGAGATCGTGGCCAACCTGGAGGAGAAGGACATCGCAGGGTCCTGGGCGCCCGCCGCGGACGGCTGGGTTCGCGAGACGGAGCAAGGCCACTTCCTGGAGCACCGCGACGGCAGTTGTGTCTTCCTGGGCGACGATGGGCTCTGTGCCATTCACGTCCTCCATGGGCCCGAGGCCAAGCCCGCCTTCTGTCGCACTTTTCCCTTCACGGTGGTGGACCAGCCGACGGGCCGAAGCCATGCCGTGCGGGACGACTGTGGTGGCGCCTGGCGGTCCATGGACGGAGGAACCCCGGTCGCCGAGCACATCGCGGCCCTGCCTGTGGACGCTCCGACCCTGTCTTTTGGTCACGACCCGGTGCTGGTGCTTCCCGGGGTGGGGGTCTCTCCCGAAGACTGGCAGGCGCTCGAAGATGCCCTGGTCGACCAGGTCCGGGGTGATCGCGACCCCCGCCAGAACGTGGCCGACCTGGTCACGACCCTTCACCGCTCCCTGCGGCGGGAACCCCTGGAGCCGAGTCCCCAACGGGGTGTCGCTGCGCTCCAGAGCCTCGTCGACGGTTTTGCCCAGGCGATCGGGGGACCGGAGTCCGGGAGTGGTGCAGCCCAGCGCCTGGTGAGACAGGTCCAGGACGGACTGGCCAGGGCCACAGCACAGCTCTCCGACCCGCCGGATCTGGAGGAAGACGCGCGACGCTACCTGGCCCAGGTGCTCGTTCAGCAGCTTCGAGGCAAGTCCTTTTCCACCCAGGGCGGGGTGTGTTGGGGCCTGGGGGCCTCGCTCCTGGGCACCGAGCTGGCCCGGGCCCAGGCCCGTGATGGGAGCCTGTCGGCGATCGCCCCCTTTCATGTCCGGTGGTCCCGTTTCTGTCGAAACAACGCGGCCCGGTCACTTTTGCACCAGGCCCGCGATGTGCTCTGGGAGCTGGCGTTGCACCTGCGCTGAAGGGAACAGCGGTACCGGTGGGGTCAGGAACCCCCACCGTGGAACACCCGGACCATGCTCTCTGACCCGGAATTGCCGACCAGCAGGTCGTCGATACCGTCGTTGTTCAGGTCTGTCGCTCCCTCCACATCGGACCCGAAGCCCTCCCAGCCCTGTTCGGAGTAGATCCTGGCGGTGTGCTCTTCGTTGAGGGCACTCTCGTCCAGCTGGATGGGCTCCTGTGGCGCACCGGTGGAGGAATCCCACCAGTCTCCCCAGTGGTCCGGTCCGCCGTAGACCACGTAGACAGCGCCGCTGCCGTTGTGACCAGGAGCCCCGATTGCCAGGTCCGGGTGCCCGTCGTTGTTCAGGTCGCCAGCCAGGACGGCGTCGTTCAGCGCGTCTCCTTCGGCGCCCGCGAAGACCAGGGTGCCGGTGGCATTGGGCGAGGTCGCGCTGGAGAGCTCATCCCCCAGGACGTGTTCCCCATTGACCTCGTAGAAGCCGGGAACCAGGTAGACCACCCCGGCGCCGTCGTTTTCGCCGGGCGCCACGACCACGAACTCGTCGTCTCCGTCACCGTCCAGATCCCCCACACCCGCCACGGAGGTTCCGGCACCCGCCCCTGGGGAGGCCCCGGTAAAGGTGATGCTGGCCAGGCTGCGGATGTCCATCTGGGTCTGGGTGCTCGGCAGGTCCCGGGCAAAGACGACGTAGACGGTGCCGGTGTCGTCGGGATCGGTCGACGAGATGGAAGACACGAGCAGGTCGCTCAGTCCATCCCCGTCCACGTCGGCGCTTCCCAGGTCCACGCCCAGTTGGGCGCTTTCATCCGGGCCGACCAGCTCGAGACGGTGGTTTGTGTCGTCGAAGAGTCCACTGACCAGGTCGTCGGACTGGCTGGAGAGGACGATCCAGACCGAGCCGTGGCTGGACTCGTTGTAGGTCGCCGCGATGGCCAGGTCAGCCAGCCCGTCTCCGTCCATGTCCGGCAGAAGGTGCATGCTCGTGCCGACATGGCTGAGGGTGTAGCCGCAGCCGCTGCTGTAGTTGGTATGGAACGCCAGGCTCTTGCCCGGTTCGGCGTAGATGCCATCCACGACCACGTCCTCGATGGTGCCAGTGGGGAAGTCATCCCCGCCAGACCACAGGTAGGCCCTGCCGGACACGACGGTGTAGTTGCCGCTGCAGGCATAGGCCCAGGACGGGTTTCCAAGGGCCAGGTCGGAAAATCCATCCCCGTCGAAGTCCTGTCCCCCGGCGATGCTGTAGCCCAGGACGCCGCGAAAGCTGTCCACGCCTCCGGTCAGCCAGGAGGTCAGACCGCCTTCCAGGCTCATGGCCCCGACGGCGGGGCCTGGAAGGACGTAGGTGTAGCCGTTGAGGTTCCCGACGGCGATGTCGTCCACGCCGTCACCGGTCACGTCCCCCACGGCGGCCACGTCGTAGAAGCTCCCGGAGAGGTAGGCGTCCGACTGGGTCGCGGGCATCTCCCCCCAGGGGTAGCAGCCGGTGGGGGTCACGGCGTCACAGTCCGAGTCGATCCCGTCGTTGCAGTAGTCGGCGGCGCCAGGATGCACGGTCTCATCCAGGTCATCGCAGTCCTCCTCGACGGAGAAGGCCACGCTGCCTTCTGGACTCTCACAGGACAGGGTCTCGGTCCCCGGGGCTCCCCAGCCATCGTCATCCTCGTCCACCCACCAGCGGTAGGCGTCGAGTTCCGACGCCTGGGTCCAGAGCACGAACTCGGCGCTGTCAGTGGCTGACTGGCCCGTCACGTCGGTGACGGTGACGGCGATCTCGTGGCAGCCAGCGGCACCGTCCGTGAGGGTCCAGGCAGCTGTCCCGGTCTCGTCGGCGTTTTCCGGACCGCCCTCCAGGGGCATGCCGTTCAGGGTCCAGCTCAGTGCCAGGGTGTCCAGGTCCTCGTGTTCGTCGTCGACAAGGGCGATGATCGGAGCGCCGTCATCGAGGAACCAGTCGGCCTCGTCGGGGCCGGGAGAGGTCAGGGTGATGGTGGGGGGGGTGTTCTCCAACACCTGGACGGTCACGCTGTCTTCGGCATCCAGGCCGGAATCCGCCACCACCCGCAGGGTCACCTTGTGCTCACCGGCGGACATCATCGCGTTGCCGGTGAAGCTGTAGAACCCGTCGAGGAATGCCTCTTCACCACCGAGCTCGCCATCGAGGGAGGAGGTGATGGAGTAGATAGCGCCGTCGAGCACCTCGGTGCCGCAGAGGTTCTGGACCTTGGCCTCCAGGACCATCGGGAGGCCCTGGGCGATCGCGGTGTTCGGCAAGGGGGCGGTGATGCCCACCTCCAGGACGTCATGGCAGGGTGAGAGCCCCTGTTCACTGCAGCCCACCAGGAAGGGGGTGGTGACCACCAGCAATGGGAACATCATTCCTCCAGGAAGACGGGGTCGTCTCCCTTATGGTCGCAGGTGATCTTCTTCACCGTCAGGGGAGCGGGTTGGGTCCGCACAACCCCACAGTCCACTGGTTTGGGCGCCCTCGGGTACCCGACACCGCCGCTAGGGCACACTCGATGATTCCGGGTCGGGCTCGGCCCCTTCTTCCAGTGCCGCGTCGGCGTCGGTGGTGCCCTCTTCGGCGTCATTCAGCGTGTTGAAGTCAATCCGCACCCGGCCCACGCCGCCGTCGCCGCCGGCGCGTTCGTAGTCGTCCTGGCCCAGGCCTCCCTCGGCGTTCACGGCGTCGGTGGCCAGGTACAGG
This sequence comes from uncultured Enterobacterales bacterium, assembly GCA_964567625.1. Classification (GTDB taxonomy): domain Bacteria; phylum Myxococcota_A; class UBA796; order UBA796; family CAJQPC01; genus CAYFPX01. The sequence goes on from CAZMNK010000148.1 coordinate 6,095, forward strand.
TCTTCGGCGATCAACCACACCGAGCCCCCAGCACCGCCTCCTGCGCCATAGGTCCAGGTGCCTTCGGACCAGTGGGTGGTCGTTCCGCCGGTGGCGGTCAGGGCGGCGGGGCCCTGGGCGTCCAGGGTGCGGGTAAAGACCAACAGGATGCCTGCACCGTCACCGCCGGGCCCTGGGTCATGTTCCCCATACCAGACACCGCCACCGCCGGAGCCGTGGAAGATCTGTTCCAGGTCGACGTCGCCATAGGTCTCCCCGGCCTGGGGAGGGCTGTAGCCGCCACCGTCCCAGGAATCGCCGCTCGTGGCGCCGCCGCCATGATTGCCGCCACCGCCGGTGACGTTGGCTCCACCACCACCGTAGTTGGCCTTGTAGGCTCCGATGGACTCGTTGTAGGGGCCTCCATAGACGTCGCCGTCACCGGAGCCGGCGTAGCTCTCGCCCTGGAAGGAATCGCAGTTGGAGCAGGTGCCCGTCTCCCCGGCCCAGTATCCGAGCTCATCCACGACCACGGTGCCCCCTGACTCGATGGTCACGGTCTCGGAGGCCCGGAAGGCCAGTACCCCGCCACTGGTGCCATCCCATGGGCTCGTGGTGAGTGTCCCGGAAGCGGTCACGGTGACGTCGGAGTAGTTCGGTACCCGTGTCACAAAAATGGCCTGGTCCGTCAGGTCACTGTTGTCGCTCTCTCCAAAGACCTTCTCCAGGTCCTCCTCCAGGAAGATGTCGGAACCGGACACGCTGTCGACGATGCCGAATTCATGGGAGCCGACCTGGCTGTGGGCATCGTCGGAGCCGTGGAGGTTCATGACCAGGACCTCGTCGCCGGCATCGATTCCAGTGACAGTGCTGGCGACGGTGATGGTGTTGCCGGAAAGTGCAGAGACTTCGTAGGCGATTCCGTCGGCTTCCGTGCGGCTGCCCGAGGGATCTGAGGAAAGGTCCGTGGTGTCGGAGACCGTCAGGGAACCGTCGGCGCCGGAGCCCAGCCAGAGCTCCTCGTCGACCAGGGTGTCGCAGTCGTTGTCGGCGTCGTCGGCCCGCTCTCGGGCATCCGGGTAGCTGACATCGCTGCTGTCGTCGCAGTCCGAGTTGTCAGAAACGGTGCCAGAGGGCTGGGGACAGGTCTCGGTGACCGCATCCGGGTCGCCATAGCCGTCCCCGTCCAGGTCGTCGTACCAGGGGGTCTCCGGATTCAGGGAGGCGTCGGTGTCGTCACAGTCATCGTCGTTCGTCACCCAGCCGTCTTCCGCCGAGCAGGCCTCCAGGGTGTAGGCGGAGGAGCCGTACTCGTCGCTGTCGTAGTCGATGTACCAGGTGGTCGTGCCGGTGACCGAGGGGTCGTCGTCGTCGACCAGTCCATCGCAGTCGTCGTCGTTGCCCGAGCAGGTCTCGGTGGCGTCGGGGTGGATGCCGGCGTCGGTGTCATCGCAGTCGGTGTTGTCGGCCACGCCGTCACCCGATCCCGCGCAGGTCACGGTGGAGGCATCGGGGTCTCCGTAGCCATCCCCGTCCAGGTCGTCGTACCAGGTGCTGGGATCGGCCACGTCCTTGTCGTCGTCGTCGACCAGTCCGTCGCAGTCATCGTCGACCTTGTTGCAGACCTCTTCCGCGCCGGGGTTCACCTCGGCACTGTCGTCGTCGCAGTCGGTGTCATCGGCCACGTGACCGCTGCCGCCATCACAGGCCGTCTCCGAAGAGTCCGCGTTCCCGTAGCCGTCGCCATCGCTGTCTTCGTACCAGGCACTGGCGTCCTTGGCGTCCTCGTCGATGGCCTTGTCGCAGTCCTGGTCCGCGTCGTCACAGGTCTCGCTCGCACCGGGGTTCACCCCGCTGTCTCCGTCGTCGCAGTCGTCGGCGCTGGCCACAAAGCCAGAGGGCGCATCACAGGCATCCACGCTGTAGCTGGAGCCGCCGTACCCGTCGCTGTCGCTGTCGAGCCACCAGGTGTCGCTGCCGGACAGGCTCGGGTCCTCGTCGTCCACCAGGCCGTCGCAGTCGTCGTCCTGGCCGGAACAGGTCTCGGTGGCTCCGGGATGGATGGCTGCATTGTCGTCGTCGCAGTCCTCGCAGTTGCTGTAGCCGTCCCCATCAGCGTCGGACACGTTGTCCGCCGTGCCGTCACAGTTATTGTCCAACCCATCGCAGGTCTCGGTGCCCTCCGGGTTGGCCTCGGCATGTCCGTCGTCACAGTCCTCGGCGTTGGTGACGTAGCCCGTGGGCGCCTCGCAGCCGTCCACCGTGTAGGACTTGGACCCATAGCCGTCCCCGTCGAAGTCCAGGTAGAAGGTGGTCTCGTCAGTGAGAAGGGGGTCGTCCTCGTCTGCCAGGCCGTTGCAGTCGTCGTCGACCCCGGAATTGCAGACTTCGGCGGCGTCGGGATTGACCTTGGCGTTGGTGTCATCGCAGTCGTTGTCGTCGTCCACGGTGTGGCTGGGCTGGTCGCACTGGGTGACCGGGCTGTCTCCGTCCCCGAAGCCATCCCCGTCCTGGTCCAGGTACCAGGTGCCCGGGTCCTGGACATCGGTGTCGTCGTCGTCGGTGTTGCCGTCGCAGTCGTCGTCCTGGCCATTGCAGATCTCGGCCGCGCCGGGGTTCACTGCACTGTCCGTGTCGTCGCAGTCGGTGGCGTCGGCCACGTACGCCGTGCCGCCATCGCAGTCACTGACGCTGGTGGCCGGATCCCCAAAACCATCGCCGTCGCCGTCGGCGTACCAGAGCGAGGCGTCATCGGCGTTTTCGTCGATATTTCCGTCACAGTTATTGTCCAGGCCGTCGCAGGACTCGTTGGCCCCTGGGAAGGTCGCGGCGTCTCCGTCGTCACAGTCGTCGCTCTCGGCGGAGAAGCCCTCCGGGAGGTCACAGGCGAGCACGCTGTACGAGGTGGTGCCCACCCCGTCGCCATCGCTGTCCAACCACCAGGTGGCCTGGTCGGTCACCGAGTCATCGTCATCGTCGGTGTTTCCGTCGCAGTCGTTGTCCACACTGTCACATTTTTCTGTGGCGTCAGGGTTCACGGCAGCGTCCGCGTCGTCGCAATCCTCTCCGTTTCCCACCCAGTCCTCGGCGTCTTCACAGCTCAACTGGGAGAGGGCGTCGTCGCCCCAGCCATCGCCATCCCCGTCGTGGTAGACGGTCACCCCGTCTGCAAGGGTGGGGTCGTCCACGTCCACCAACAGGTCGCAGTCATCGTCCAGGCCGTTGCAGACCTCGGTGGCCTCGGGGTGGACCGTGGCGTCACTGTCGTCGCAGTCCGTGTTGTCGGCCACGTACCCGGTGGCGTCCTCGCAGGAGGTGACGGACTCGGCCGGGTTGCCGTATCCGTCCTGGTCCAGGTCGGCGTAAAAGGTGTCCCCCAGTCCATTGTCGATCACATCGTCGCAGTCGTCGTCGATGTCGTTGCAGACCTCGGTGGCACCGGGAAAGACGTCCGGATTCTCGTCGTCACAGTCACTGGTGATACCGAACCCGTCCCCGTCTACGTCATCGTCCAGGGTGGTCTCGTCGCAGTCGTTGTCCAGCCCGTCATAGGGCAGTTCTGTATTGCCGGGGTGGACTGCACTGTTGCCATCGTCGCAGTCTCCGGTCTGTTCGGAGACACCGGGTGGCATCTCCGTGCACCAGTCCAGCACCTCGGTGTCCGAGCCCCACCCATCCCCATCCAGGTCCTCGAACCAGGTGCAGACCAGCTCGCCGCTGTCATAGGCCGTTTCCTTGTGACGGCAGCCCGACGCGAGGATCACCATCGCAATCAGCATTGTGCGCATCTTGAACTCCAGGCTAGGGAAGGAGGCTTGAATCGAGAATACACGCTGTGGCCGGGGTCGGAGCCCTGCCTCTCAGGGATAGAACCCCGGCAGCCATTCCACCCGGTAGGAGATGTAGCCCTCCTCTTCTTCCTCGTAGGGCGCACTGAATCGCACATCGAGCACGATGTCATCGTGTTCGGGGTTCACCTCCAACAGGCGTGCGGACAGGGAACCCAGGCCGTTTTCCAGGTTGGAGACCTCTCCTTCTCCTTCCAGTCGTCCAAAGTCGATCAGCACATTGCCGGTCTCCGGCAGGGGGTCGGCGTCGCCCAGTGCGGGTGCGTAGAGGGGGCCGGTGGTGGTGTCCTCCAGTTGCCAGACCTGTCGCACGGTGCCGGCGGCCGGGTCGATCTCGTAGGCCACGGCCCGGGAGGTCACCTCGCCGGGGCAGTCACTCGAGTAGGGCGTACAGCCGTGGCTGCCATTGTCGAACATCCACACCAGCCCCTGGTCGTCGTGGGTCACCGAGTGCTGGTGGTAGGGCCAGCGGAACGGCTCTCCCACGGCCTCCAAGAGAAATGGCTGCCAGGCCTCGCTCCATCCCTGGGGGTCGGCCAGAATCCAGGACAGGGCTCCGGAGGCAGCCACCTCGAACACCGCCCCCTGGTGGCGGGAGGAGACCACCCACCGGTCGCTGTCGGGGGCAGGCACCACCGCGTTGGCATGGACCCAGTCCTCGCCTTCGCCTGTGTTGTCCAGGGAGTCGTAGCCGATGCGGGTGGTGTCCAGGACGTCGACCAGGGCGAGGTTCTCCTGTTCCTGGCCTTCGGCGTCGAACAGGACCACGTGGCTGTCCTTCACCTCTACCGGTCCAGACAGGACCTCCGGGTTGCTGTAGCTCTCTGGATAGGCCTCCACTTCGGTGCTGTAGTAGCCCAGGGAGAGGAAGAGCTCGTCCTGGACCTCCACCAGTTCGTGGTGGAGGTGTTCATAGGGGATGGACACCTCGCTTCCCAGGCCGACGCCATCCTTCCAGGTCCGCAGGGTCTGGCCCAGCAGGTCCATCTCCTCGGCGGTGCCGTTCACCAGTCCGACCAGGGTGCCCCGGGGGCTGAAGCCGACGTCTCCCCAGCCCGTGCCTTCGGACCACCAGACGGGTTCCATTTCCCGGTCAAAGGCCACCAGCATCACGCTGCTGTCCGTGGGTCGCTTGAAGGTCATCAGTCGGTAGCCGGGTTCCATCTGGTCTGGCTTGTGGGCCAACAGTTCGACGGTGGGAAAACGCTCGGGCAGGGAACCGGACACAAAATAGATGGGGTCCAGGGTCAGCGGCGTTCCCTCGTGCCCGGTCAGCGTCACCGTGAGGGTGTACTCGCTGTCCGGTCGCAAGCCCAGGACGGGGACTTCGTGAATTCGGGCCCAGGCATCAAAGTCCTGACGCCTGGTTTCTCCCTCCCGTTCCAGTTCGAAACAGAGCCGGGTCTCGGTGGCCGTGATGAGGCTCAGCAACATGGCGCCGCCGACCTGGCTGGTCTCGGGCAGGCCCAGGGTGGGACTACCCACCAGGATCACCGAGTCGGTGTCGGAGACGGCCATGCAGCCCGGGAAACTCGCCAACAGGATCAGCAACACCCCCATAGAGTGCCACGAGCCGGAGGGGGCTTCTCCTACTCCGGGTTTTCGAGGGCCTCGGCCTCCTCGGTCTCCTCTTCCTCGTCGGGGGTCTCCTCCAGCAGCTTCTCGAGGTCCAGGGGCGCAAAGGGCACGGCTCCGTCGACCGGGCCGTCTTCCAGGAGCTTCTGCAGGTCGGCGGGGTCGAGCTCCGGAGCCGCCTCGGCTTCGTCCGGGCTGATGGGCGGGCGCTCTTCGGTTTCGTTGTGGGGCCAGGTGGTCATGCCGGGCACGTAGGCGATGAACAGGACGCCCAGTCCAAGGCTCCCCAGGAAGGGCAGGGCCACCCGGTAGACCCGGGTCAGGGGCATCTCGAAGCGGTAGGAAGCCAGGAACAGGTTCATCCCCACCGGCGGGGTCAGGTAGCCCAACTCCAGGTTGGCCAGGAACAGGATGCCCAGGTGGGCGGGGTGGATGCCGAACACCGCAGCGATCGGAACGATCAGGGGCACCACCACCATGATGGCCGAGTAGATGTCCATCAGGCAGCCGACGATCAGCAGGAAGAAGTTGAGCAGCAGGATGAAGGCCACCCGGCTTCCCACGTGTTCTTCGACCCACCGGGTCACCAGCATCGGGATTTCGGCGTCGATCAGGTAGCTGGTGAACCCCAGGGCCACGCCCAGGATGATCAGGACGCCACCCATCAGCGTGGCGCATTCCACGAAGATCCGCGGGAGGTCGGTCCGGACGTCCAGGTCCTTGTGGATCACCACTTCCGTGAGCAGGGCATAGGCCGCGGTCATGGCGGCGGCCTCGAAGATCGTCACCACGCCACCGAAGATGCCCAGTAGCACCAACACAGGCAGGAGTACTTCCCACTTGGCTATCTTCAGGGCCTCGAGGGCTTCCTGCCGGACAAAGGTGCTTCGGCCCAGGCCCTGCCGGAGTGCCTGGAACACGCACATGGCGACCAGCAGCAAGACCAGCAGGATGCCGGGCACCACACCGCTGATGAACAGGTCGCTGATGGGGACGTGGGAGACCACCCCGTAGAGGATGACGGGAAGACTCGGTGGAAACAGCAGGCCGATGCTTCCCGAGGCTGCCAGCAGCCCCACCGAGAACTCCTTGCTGTAGCCGGCAGCGATCAGCACTGGCAGCAACAGCCCCCCCAGGGCCAGGATGGTCACCCCGGAGGCCCCGGTGAAGGTGGTGAAGAAGGCGCAGACCAGCACGGCAGCGGTGGCGATTCCCCCGGGCATCCACCCAAACCAGGCCTGGAAGAGTTTGACCAGCCGCGTGGAGGCTCCCCCTTCGGCGAGCAGGTAGCCGGCCAGGGTGAACAGGGGCAGACAAGGCAGCGTGGGCGAGGCGACGATCCGGTAGGTCTCGGCGGGAACCGCGGAGATCGGAATCGGCAACGGGGACCCGAAGAACAACAGCATCGCCACGCCGCCCATGGCGGTGTAGAGCGGTGCCCCCAGCGCCACGGCCACCCCGATGAGGGCGGTGCCCCCCCAGACCACGATGTCCCGCTCTCCTGGCGGGAATAGCGCCAAGGAGAACGCCAGTCCCACGGCCACCATGCACAGCACCCGGCCCTTCCAGGAGTCGTTTTCACGCCAGGCCATCCGCAGGGCCATGGCTCCGAATCCCACGGGCATGATGGTCTGCATCAGCCACATGGGCACGCCGCCGAACAGGGTGACTGTCGAGCTGCGTTCCACCAGGACCAGCTGGACACTGGCATAGGCCAACAGCATGGTCACCGCTGTGCCCACCGCCGAGGTGAAGCCCATCACGATGGCCTTGGGCCGTCCTTCCAGCTTGAGGATGGTGGAGGTGGACAGGGAAAGGTGTCGGGAGGTGCGGGCGGCCAGGGCTCCACCGGTGAAGGCGATCCACAGGTTCAGGGCCTGGACCCAGAGGTTCGAGCCTGCCATGGCGGTCCCGCTCACCCAGCGGACCAGCACGGCCAGGCAGGGCAGGAAGACCATCACTGCCAGGATGATGATGCTGACGCTGTCCTCGAGCCGCCTCAGGCGATTGACGGGCCCTTCAGCAGCCTTCAGCAGGGGATTCATCGATTGCCGGACCGGTAGGCTTTGAGGATCGCCTGGGTCTGGTCAAAGACCTCCGTGGGGACCATCTCGTCCCGAACGATGGGGTAGGTCGCCAGCATCTGTTGTTCCCATGCGGCCTTGGTGACTGCGTCGACACTGTTCACCTTCAGACCGTATTTCTTCATCACTTCGATGGCCTTCTTGTCCTGGCGGCGGATCTCCTGGCGATAGCCCGCGCCACTCTTGCGGGCGGCCTCGAGCAGGGGGCCGTGGAGGGTCGCCGGGATCTGGTCCCAGACCTCGTTGGAGATGACCACGGCGGTCATGAGGGGTGCCCAGGGGACGTCGAGCATGTTGGGCGCCAGGGCAAACCACTGCATGGCCAGGGCCCCCAGTGGCGTGGCGGGAAAGGCATCCACCAGCCCGCTGCGCAGGGAGGGAATCATGTCCGTGGAGGCGATGACCACGGGCTTGAACCCTCCGGCCCGGTACATCTGTACTGCCGAGGGGTCTCCCTCCCAGGCGAAGATCTTCAGCTTGCCCACGTCTGTGGGCTGGGTCAGCGGGTACTGGCTGAACAGGTGGACCCAGCCT
>CAZMNK010000149.1:0-13856 GCA_964567625.1 uncultured Enterobacterales bacterium
TACTTCAGTCTGAAACCGGGCCCGAAAGGACGCGGAGACAACGAGCCTGGGATGCAGGCGCTTCAGTGCCACCCACTCGCCCGACTCCCGGTCCAGTGCCCGGTGAACGAGGGCCATGGAGCCCTCCCCCAGCAGTTCGTGCACCTCGAAACGACCCTCGAATTCTTCAGCCATCCAGCTTCCACCGCCCGAATATCACGAATTATCCTAATAGTGAATACTCTACAACATGCCAAAACCCCTGCGACTACCCGTAGATACCGCGTTCAGTGGGTTTCTATACCTGGAACGAAGGGTTTCTCCCTTGGAAATAGCAAACACTGGCGTAAGATGAGTGTGGGAGCGATCCCACACCTTCCCGCGACCGCAAATGTCCAGGCACTCAGGACGTCGCAAATACCAGTTACTTCAGCCGCTCCCACTGCATATTGAGGGCGAGTACGGAGAGGTGCGTGGCCAGGCATGGTGGCTGTCTGGAGGAGAAATCCGCTTTTCTTGCAAACATCGAATTCTCCCGGGACGCCCACGAACCGTGTTCGTGTGCCTGGCTGGAGAAGCGCCAATTCCACTTGAGGTGATGGTCCGAAAGGCCTCCAATGCACCCGCTGAAGGCAACGCCATCACCTATATGCACAAAGGGAGCTACCGCCTGGCAAGTGGTGCGGACGAACCCCGACTGCACAGGGTTCGTCAACAGGGAGACCCGAGCAATCCGGTCAAGGCGCCAACCATCACCGGCTCGGTCACGCCGAAGAAGCGCAAGGGTTCCAAGACACTTCCAAGCGGAAAGACCCTGCGTGAGGCACTGGCCCGTGGCCGCAACGGCACCCACGGCGACCCGAACGAAACAACCACCGGGGTCCCAGCTGTTGTCTCCACCGGCGAAAGCACGAGCGTCTATGTGGACCTGTCCGGCCCTGGCCGTATTGAACGCTGCGTGGAACTTCGTGGAGACCACCTGCACTTCCACCTGGAACACCTGCTGGGACTGGCGCCTGACGAGACGGTTGAGGTCGTCCTCCAGCTACCAGACCGCACCTTTCACCAGCTCCAGGCCCTGCTGGAGCGACACCATTCCAACGGCACTGTGCTCCAGGTACTGGAACCGAGTACGCCGGCCCTTTCCAACCTGTTTCATCTTGGAAAAGGTCCTTCCGCCAGCACGACAGGAAGCGAGATTCACCCAGACCACCCAAACGGTGAGAGGGCATAGACATGGCACTGATTGTCAATACCAACCTGGCTTCGCAGATTGCGCAGATCAACCTGGGCCGACATGAACGGACCCTGAGAGCGACCTACGAGCGACTGAGTTCCGGTCTGCGCATCAACAGGGCATCGGACGATGCCGCCGGCCTGGCTGTTGCGACGAACCTGAGCGCACAAGCCGCCTCTGCACTTGTGGCGTCGCGAAACACCAACGACGGCATCTCCGTGGTGCAAACCGCAGAGGGTGCTGCCGACGAGGTTTCCAACGTCCTCACCCGGATGCGCGAACTGGCCGTTCAGGCCTCCTCGGAGACCCTCGGCAACACAGAGCGTGCCTATATTTCGGCGGAGTACCAGGACCTGGCAGATGAGATCGACCGGATCGCGAATGCCACGGACTTCAATGGCATCGCATTGGGAGAGGGCACAAACACCACGATCAACGTCCAGGTCGGAGTCAACGGTTCCGCCAACGACCAGATCGCCATCGGAGTGGGTGATCTTCGAACCACCCTCCTGGGAATCGACACCTCGACCGTGGTCATGACCACCGCCGCCGGTGCACAGACTGCCATCGGTCTCTTCGACACGGCCCTGGACACCGTCAGCGGGTACATGGCCTCCTATGGTGCGAGCCAGAACCGGCTCGGTTCTGCCCTGAACACCCTCGACACCTACTACGCGAACATGACCGCAGCCCAAGCCCAGATCCAGGATGCGGACTTCGCACTGGAGACGGCCGCGATGGCAACAGGGGAGATCCTGCAACAGGCCAGCATCGCCGTGCTTGCCCAGGCCAACTCGATCAATAAAGGTGTGTTGGCGCTGCTCTAGCACCGCCGGGGAGCCACACGGGTGGCGAGTTCCCCCGCAGAAGATGACCGCAGGCAAGAGGGCCTGCTGCCCGGGGTCCCCGACCCCCAGCCCCGAAAGACGAGGAAGGCCTCCTCCTCTTGCCACTTCCAGTGCGGCCGGGTAGAAGTCGCGGCGACTTCTTGTGCGGAAGTGGCGGAATGGCAGACGCGCTAGGTTCAGGACCTAGTCCATGTACGTGGGTGGGGGTTCGACTCCCCCCTTCCGCACCATCACCCAGCCGGCCCCCAAGGCCGGCTGCGGTCTTTTTGGAGGGACGCCAGGAGTCCCCTCGAACGACGGACCTCCTTCTGAGGGCCCAGGCGAACCAGTCGCGGTGCGCCCGGTCTTGATAGACCCCCCCCATGTCCGACAGCTCCGACACCAGCGGACCAGCCTCTCCCGTGCGGCGGACGGTCTTCAAGGGCAAGGTCGTGGACCTGGGCCTGGAGTCCTTTGAGTTGCCCGACGGGCGCTCGGTCGAGTTGGAGATCATCCGGCACCCGGGCGCCGCGGCGGTGGTGCCCCTCCACGAGGACGGCAGCATCACCCTGGTACGCCAGTACCGACACGCCGGCGGCGGACTGATGCTGGAGATTCCAGCGGGCATCCTGGAGGAAGGCGAGGTCCCCGAGTTGGGCGCCCGCCGAGAGCTGGGCGAGGAGACGGGCCTGCTGTGCGAACAACTCAGGCGCCTGGTCATTCTCCACACGACACCAGGGTTTACGGACGAGCGCATCTGGGTCTTTCTCGCGACCGGCCTGAGCGAGTCCAAGGACGGGCTGAAGCTGGACGATGACGAGTACCTCAAGCCAGAACGTTTTGCCCTGGACGAGGCCCTGGAACTCATTGATCGCGGCCAGATCACCGACGGCAAGACCATCGTGGGCCTGCACCTGGCGGCACGACACCGTGGTTGAAGGGCGACAGCCCGACCGAAATGTGCTCGACAAAGCGCCGGGTCCATGACATCCCGTGACATCAATGTCGGGGTTTCTGTCCTGACCGCCCGTCTCCAAATCCCAGAATCCGCTCACTCGGGTCGATCCACCACACCTGGCACGACTCATGCTTTAGAACCCTCCCCAGCGTAGGAGCACCTGTGATGAAACACCTGACCCCCCTTCCCTTTCTACTTGCCGTCCCGTTGGCGACGGTGGGCTGCATGGAGCAGTCGATGTACGCCAGCCCCGTCGCGGAGGACCGCGCCTACGGTGATACCGGCGGCTACAACGAAGCCGGAGCCGAGGCCAGCGACGGCAACAACAACGACGATGGCCTTGGCAGCGAGGAGGAGGACGACTTCCTCAAGCTGGCCCCAGCGGTCACCGACGCCTATGTCTTCGTGGCCAACACCACGCGAGGCACGGTCACCCGCATCGCGGTGCCCGAACTCACGGTGCTCACCGCCGACGTGGGAACCGACCCCACCGTCGTGACCACCACGGCCGACTACTCTCGGGCCGTGGTCTTCAACCAGGGCTCCGACGATGTGTCCATCATCGATGCGGAGACCCTGGAGGTGACCACCGTGGGGGTCCGAGACAACCTCAACCACATGGTCGTCAGCCAGGATGGCCGCTGGGCAGTCGTCTACCACGACAGCGACAAGCCGGTGGACCCGGACATCCACGATGACGGGGGAATCCAGTCCCAGAACGAGATCAGCCTGGTCGATCTCGATGACGCCGAGCATTTCCCGATGGTGGTGGGTTTCAACCCCCAGGACGTGGCCTTCACCGCGGACTCGACCCTGGCCGCCATCATCTCCGACGCCTACCTGGCGGTCCTGGACCTGACCCTGGAGACGCCCACGCCGGATCTCATCGAGATCGCCGAGGACGTCCTGGATGCACCGTCCGCCGAAGAGGTCGTGATCAACTACGAGGGCACCTACGCCTTTGTCCGTCAGTACGGGAGCGATGACGTGGTGGTGGTCGACCTGGCCACCCTCGAGGTCGAAAGAATTCCGGTGGGCAGCAACCCCACAGACCTGGACCTGACCCCCGACGGCGAAGACATCGTGGTCGTGGCCAGGGGGAGCAACCAGCTCACCATCTACGACGCCCAGGAGCCCCTGATCGGCATGCCCGGCATCCTGGACCTGCCCGAAGACGAGGTCCTCGGGTCGGTCCTGTTCTCCCCGGACAGCACCCAGGCCATCCTCTTCACGACCACCTCCAACACGGACCACTACACCACCTGGGATCTCGCCGATGACAGCTTCACGGTCCGTGCCCTGGGCAAGCCCATCGACTCCATGACCGTGACCCCGACCGGCCAGAGCCTGATGGCCTTCCACACCGGGGACCTCGACGACGCCACCTCGGGGGATTTTGCCTACGGAAAGCCGGGCCTGAGCCTGATCGACCTGGATGACCACCGTACCAACCTGTTGATCCTGCCCGACGAGCCCAGCGCCTATGCGAACAGCCAGACCGGCGAGGTGGGCTACCTGATCATGGAGGGCGTGGAGACGCTGGCCATGCTGGTCTACGAGCAACTGCTGTACGAAGAGATCGCCCTCAAGAGTGAACCAGCCCATGTGGGCGTGCTTCCCGGAACCAACTTCGCCTATGTGAACCAGGAGCACGACCTGGGCCGGTTGACCTTCTTCGACCCTGTGGACCCGCTCGAAGAAGAAGACGACGTGCTGGAAACCATCACCGGTTTCGAACTCAACTCTGGCATCGAGCACTAAGGAGCCACCATGACCATCCTGCTTCTCCTTGCTGGCTGCAACGTCTGGGACGACCTGCCCGGCGACCACAACAACACCCTGGATGACACGCTCTGGAGCGAGGACATCACGGCGGCTTCGGACGGGCTCTATGTGAGACTTCCGCGAGCCGGTGAGCTCGTGCGGGTGGCCCCCGATGGCACAACGGCCACGGTTGGACTGGGTCACGCCAGACCCAAGCAGGTCATCCTGGCGCCGGACACCGAGACCCTGCTGGTCTTCACCGACGCATTCCACTGCGACAGCGACGACGACAAGATCACGACGGTCGAGGAATGCCAGGGAGCCAACGAGGATGTGCGCACCGAGTCGCGCCTGTCCCTGGTGACCGACGCCGTGGCCGACCACACCACGTCCATCGCCGCTCACTACAACGCGGTGACCTTCAGCAACGATGGCCTTACCGCGGTGATCTACCTGGACGAGGAGACCGCGGACCTGTCCAGCCTGAATGTCGACGGCCTGTTGAACCCCACCGAGGTGGTCTTCGTCGAGCTGGACAGCGGGAACGCCACCCAGGTGCCTGTCGGCTTTGCGGCCGACCGCATCCTGTTCACGCCGAACGACGAACAGGCGGTCGTCCTGAGTCGCTCCAAGGTCGTCGTCATCGACCTCACCACCGGCGACTACGAGTCGTTGGTGAGCTTCCCCCTGAGCCTGGACGTGGACGACGACGTTCGCCCCCAGGATGCTGCCCTGACCCCGGATGGGCGCTACACCCTGCTGACGGTGGAAGGATCTGGAGAGCTCTACGCACTGGACCTGGAAGGCGAGTCCATCAACATCGTGTCCCTGGACGATGCGCCAGCAGCGATGAGCGTCTCTGCCGAAGCGGATCGCACGGTCCTGGTCTACGAGCGCACGGCCCAGGTCGACGTGCTGGAACACACCTATTTCGACGTGGAGACCTTCTCGCTGGAAGAGTCCGCCAACCAGGTGATCCTCCGCGATCAGAGCGCCCTGCTCTTCCACACCGGCACCGACAGCAACCGACACGACGTGATTCGCCTCGATCTCGACACCGCTGAGCGGATCGAGTACCGCATGGAGAACCCCGTGAGTTCCCTGGAGATCGCCCCGGACGGGCGCACAGCGGTGGCGCTGATGCGCACGGAGTCGACCGGAGGCACGGGCCTTGAGAGCCTTGCCGATGCCAACTACGGCGTGGCCATCCTGGACCTCTCCTCCGACCGTGGAGACAACATCTCGCTGATGAGCGAGACACGACCGGTGGGCATCGCGTTCCAGGGGGGAGACACCTCTGAGACCGCACTGCTGTTGCTCGAGGGCAAGGATGACCTTCTCCAGTTGAACCTGGAGACGGGCGCGTACCTCGAAGTGCCTCTCCCGGACGCGCCCCTGGGCATCGGGGCCTTTGGACAGAACTCCTTCACCATCACCCACGACAGCGCCCTGGGACTCATCAGTTTCTGGAATCCCACTGCAGAGGCCCTGGAGACGGTGTCTGGTTTCGCCATCTCCAGCCTGCTCACCCAGGGAACCCCGCTCGCCACCGAGGAGGACTAAGCCATGACCCTTCTACTTCTCTCTTCTCTCGCCTCTGCCGGCGACCTCGAGGTCAGTGCCGAGGTCGGTCGCATCGACCTCGCCCAGGGAGACTGGGATCTCTTTGACTGGAACAGCACCCAGGCCACCACCGGACTTCGTCTCGAGTGGCACCAGAGCTCCCGTCTGGCCTTCAGCGCCAGCTACGGGCACTTCGTGGCCGGGGCCCACAACTCGACCTGGGACTACTGGGACTACGAAGACACGTACACCGGCCCCGGGGCGACCGAGGGCTTCGACGCGGCCTTTCGGGGTCACATGATCGGACTGGGGGTCCGTGGTGGCGTGGACCTGTGGAGCTGGCTCAACCCCTACGCCAACCTGGAACTCCGTGGCCTGCACGGCGTGGTCCGTCTGGATGACGATCCCTACGACGATGACAACCCGAACCAGATCACCATTCGCGGCACGACCGTGGGGGCCGTGGCGGCCCTGGGGCTCGACATTCGCCTGGCAGTCCGCCAGGGCTGGGCCATCAGTCACCACCTGGAGATGGGCTACGAAGTGATGGCGCCCTTGAACCTGGACGAAATCGGCAAGCTGTCTTTCCGTGGATTCCACGTGCGAAGTGGGCTGGGCCTCCGGTTCTGAACCTGGCCCTAGCTGGCCTCCAGCCGCCCTGTGCTGAGGGGGGCATTCCGCCGGGCCACCAGGACCCCGATTCCCCCGCATACACAGACCACACAGCCCCACTGGGCCGGTGTCAGTCCCAGGTAGCGAACATCGCCCAGGCGCCAGAAGTCGAGCCCGAACCGAATCGGCCCGTACAGAAGCGGCAGCAGTCCCACGTAGAAGCCCCGAGGCCGAGGCTTGCGCTCCAGCCACCAGAACAGGCACCCCAGGGGAACCATGAACAGGGCTTCGTACAGGCCCAGATCGTGACAGGCCTGTAGGCTCCGGCCTCGATCACACAGGCCCTGGACCCCCAGCCAGAACTCCGTCTGGACCCCCGGGTGATCATGGGAGACAAAGCAGCCCATCCGACCCCAGAACCAGGCAAAGGTCACGCCATAGGCCAGCGCATCCAGGTAGCCCCAGGTCGACGCCCCCTGTTTCCGAAAGAACCAGAGCAACAGGGCCAGCGAGGTGGCGAATCCGCCAAAGGAACTCAGGCCCTCCCAGACATAGAAAAGCTCCACAGGATGGGCCCGGTACCGGTCCAGGTCGTACAGCAGCACATGCCCAAGGTGACCACCGACGAAGACGCCCACGACGATCCAGGTGACAGACCGGCGGATTCGCGCCGCTTCCAGGCCATCTCGACGAGCCTTTCTGCTGGCGATCACCGTCCCGACCACAAAGGCCACAGCCACCAGGATCCCGAAGGCATGAAGCTCCACCGTCCGCCACCCAGGCACCTCGAAGAGGGGCCAGATCAGTGGCTCGGTCCAGGGGAGCAGAGGTCGCACGCCCCTGGACTCTACCGAAGCCTTGCCCTCTCCATCTGACGTCCCGCCAGGGTCCGGCGTAGGATGTGGGGCGCACCAGAGGGGAGTTTCCATGTCTGCGTGGTTCGTGGTGGCCCTGCTCTCCGCCTGTCGGAGCGAGCCACAGCCCGTCGAACTCGTCCCCGTCGAGGTTCTCGCCGGCGAACTGCACGTCCCCAATCGGGTCCTGGACTTCGGCACCGTGCCGCTGCACGACACGGCTCAGCAAGACCTGGTCCTGTCGAATGTGGGTGCGGGAACCCTCTACATCCACGACCTGCAGCTCTCCGACGACGGGCTGAGAGCCCACTGGTCCATCCTCGGGGAGGTGGAACAGGAGATCGCCCCCGGCGGGACAATCCTGGTGACTGTCTTGTTCACACCCGCCGCCATGTTGGATCCCGGCGTGATGCTGAACGTGCTGAGCAGTGACCCCGCTGCCCCCCAGACGCGGGTCGAGTTGGCTGCCGAGGTCCAGGGCACACCGGTGTTGCGACTGGAGCCCGACCTGCTTGCCTTTGGCGCTGTGCCGGTCGGCCAGTCGGCCACCCTGGACATCGTGATCGCCAACCTTGGCAACGACACTCTGTCCCTGGAAAGCGTGACCCTGGAAACCCTGGACGGCTTTGTCCTGACCATCGATCCATCCGGGTCGACGCTGGCGCCAGGCGAGTCCAATGGTCTTGCCAGCGTGACCTACACCCCTCAGGACAGCGGGGGCCACACCGGGTTGCTCACCTTTGCGTCCAACGACCCGGACCGGGCGGAAACCGCTGTCGTACTGACCGGTTCAGGGGGCTGAGCCAGGAGCCCGGAGCGGGTTCCGAGGCGTCACGATCGGCAACTGGATTCGCAGCCCATGGCCCTGTGGCACGGGCAGGACCATCCCTCCATGGGACGCAAGAACCGTACGAGCCATTCGCAGCTCTGCAGGTCCCTGACTCGTGGAGCCAGCCTGGTAGGTCTCCGGGTCCAGCGCCAGGGGAGACCCCGCCTGTAGATCCAGGAAGACGTACTCCCCATCGTCGTGGAGGTGAACCACCAGCGAGTCAGACTCCTCGGCCCGCACCATGACCCGGACGCACAGGGCGAGAAGACTCCACACAGCCTGGCCGACCCGGCCCGGAGCCAGCTTCAGGCGGGGGACTTCAGCGAGCTCGCTCCGGATGGTCACTCGGCCAGCCTCGGCCAGGGGTGCCAGGCTGCAAGCAGCCGTCACCACCTCACGCAGGTCCGTCAGTTCGAATTCCTCCGGAGAGGGCACCGCCAGGTCCCGCAGTTCCCCGACGATCTCCCCGATGCGCTCCAGCCCTTCCTTGCACTCGTCCAGCAACTCCCGAGCCAGTTGGGGCTCCAGAGTGCCTGGATGCACCAGATCCGTCCGGAGTTGATCGAGATTCAACCGAAGCCAGGTGCTCGGATTGTTGACCTTGTGGGCGACCTCGGCACCCATCATGCCCATCGCCGCTGGCAAGGTGCCCCTCAGGAGCTTGTGGTGCCAGTGGGACCCGCCCACCGTCGTGGACGCCAGAAGCGCCGTCCCCAACCTGCGGCCTGCGCCATCCCGGACCCGGCTCAGGCCTCCCTGAACCCAGACCACGGAGCCATCCGAGCGGGCCAGCTGGAAGTCTCCCTCGACCCGCCGCGTGGTTCCCTCCAGGGCCGGAAGTTCGCCCCGAAGCAGGACCTGGGAAGGGTGACCCTCCACGTCTTCCCTCATCACATCCAGGGTGTCCTCGACGGCCGAATTGATCCAGGCCACGCACCCGTCATTCCCGAACACCAGCACCAGCAGAGAGGTGTCCTGGAGGGTGCCGATCACCAGCGCCTCCAGCTCTGCGGACTCCAGCGGCATCGTCATGACCCTCGGGTTCAGGCAGCCTAACCGGAGAAGTCTGCAGCGCGTTGGCTATGATGGCCGCCCCTTCCCGGCACCGGGTTCCGCTTTGGCCGTCATCAACTTCGCCCGCCGCGAGATCGAGGCGAAGATCGTCTTCTACGGCCCCGCCATGAGCGGCAAGACGACCAACATCCACATGGCCCATGGCCAGCTCCCCGAGGAGTGGCGGGGAGACCTGCACACCCTCAGCACCGACGAGGAGCGCACCCTGTTCTTCGACTATGTCCCCATCGAAAAGGGGGAGATCGCCGGCTTCAGGGCCAAGTTCAAACTGTTCAGCGTGCCCGGCCAGGTCTTCTACCACCAGACGCGTCGCGTGGTGCTGCGAGGGGCTGATGCGGTGGTCTTCGTGGCCGACTCGGCACCGGATCGCGCGCAACCCAACATCGATTCGCTGATCGATCTCGAGGAGAACCTCCGAGCCCACGGCCTGGACCTGGCCTCGATCCCACTGGTGATCCAGCTGAACAAGCGTGACCACAGTGCGGCCCGATCCGTCGAAGCCCTGTCCACCGATCTCAACCCCTTTGGCGTTCCGGTCGTCGAGGCGATCGCCGTCCGGAGCGAGGGGGTCATGGAGACCCTGGAAGCCGTGATCGAGATCGCCTCCGAGCGCATTCGAGACAACCTGGCGGGACGCAAGACCGCTGTGGCCTTGACCGCCATCGATCAGCAAGAGTCCGAGGAGGACGAGGTGGTCATTCGACGCCACCTCAAGGAGATCCAGAAGGTCCGCCCCGAAGAGGAGAAGAAGGGCGCAGAGGCTCGCAAGCATGGGCAGGTCGAGACCGAGGACGTCGATGCCTTCCTGCTTCAGAATGTCGAACAGGCCGCGAAATACCTCGAGAAAGGCGACACGCCTTCCAGGCCAAGGCGGGCTCAGAAGGTCCGACCCCGTGTGACGGGGATGCCGGACCTGCCTCCGGGCCCCACGGTCGAGTTGCCCTTTCTGCCATCCTCGATGAAGGGCTACCGAGTGATGCGCATCATCGAGTCGTCGGTCACCGCCAAGGGCGCCGTCCAGGTTGGCCTGTTGCTGGAGCCGACCACCGGTGGCGGCAGTGCCCGGCGCTGCACCCTCCACCTCACCCCCGAGCCACAGGAAGAGCAGCCGCCTCGTTCGCAAACGGACCCTCCCGGCCCAATGCCCATGGTCTCCACCCCCCGCCGAGCGAAACAACAACCTCCTGAAGACCCCGTCGAGGACCTGATGTGGAAGGTGCTCAAGGGCGCCGGCGTCATTCTGCTCATCATGGTCGGAGTGATCCTCGGCATGTTGCTAAAGGGCTGATCCAGACCACCACGGTCCCGGACAAAGAGCAAACGCAGCACGAATGAACCACAGCTTCGCCATCGACAACCGGAAGTGCATCGGTTGCCATGCCTGCTCCACCGCGTGCAAGAGCGAGAACCAGGTTCCCCTCGGCGTCAACCGCACCTGGGTCAAGGTCACCGAGACCGGGATCTACCCCGACGCCCGCCGACACTTCCATGTCACCCGCTGCAACCACTGCGCAAATCCACCCTGTGTCCAGATCTGTCCGGTCACCGCGATGTACCAGCGCCACGATGGCATCGTGGAATTCGACTCCGATGTCTGCATCGGCTGCAAGGGCTGCCTGCAGGCATGTCCCTATGACGCGATTCACATCGATCCGGAGACCGGAACCGCCGCCAAGTGCCACTTCTGTGCCCACCGAGTCGAGAAGGGCCTGGAACCTGCCTGTGTGGTGGTCTGCCCGGAACACGCCATCATCGCCGGCGACCTGGACGACCCCACCTCGGAGATCAGTCGGGTCATCGCCCGAAACGAGGTGAAGGTACGCAAACCCGAGCGGGGCACGGACCCCAACCTGTTCTACATCGAAGGTCACGACCGCTCCCTTCATCCCACAGCAGCCCCCACAAGCTCGCGGGGAATGATGTTCACCGAGTTGAGATCCCCCCAGGGCGGACAGGAGGTTCTTCGCCCGGTGCGGCTGGACCTGGAGGGTGGGCCCCCGCTCCAGGCGGCTTCCATCAACCCCATTCGGGAACCCCAGGATGGCCCCACCCCCCTCGGTTCCGGTCGCATGGCCGGCCAGATGTTCCAGGTGGCCTACAACGCCCAACACGAAGTCCCCTGGCACTGGCAGGTGCCGGCCTACCTGGTGACCAAGTCCGTCGGTGCCGGAGTCTTTGGCCTGCTGGCCCTGGCGGTCGTCAGCGGTGCATGGCCGGTCTCCGCCACCGCTCTCGTGGCCGGCGGTCTTCTCGGCCTGGTCATGCTGGCCGCCACCACGTTGCTCCTGGTCCTGGACCTGGAGCGCCCCGAACGCTTCCTCTCCATCCTCCTGCGCCCTCAGTGGAAGAGCTGGATCACCCGAGGCGCCTTCATCCTCATCGCCTTCTCCACCGTGGCCGGCCTGTGGTGGGCGCTGGAGACCCTCGCATTCCTGGGATGGGCTGGTGCGGACCTGGCCGCAGACCTCCGGGCTCCACTGGCCTGGGCGACCCTGCCCCTCGCGGTGGCTGGCGCCATCTACACCGCCTACCTCTTTGCCCAGGCCAAGGGACGAGACCTCTGGCAGTCCCCGCTGTTACCGGCCCACCTGCTGGTCCAGGCAGGGATGGGGGGTCTTGCAGGCCTCTTGCTGCTGGGGAGCATCGGGCTCCTCCCTGAAGGACTGGCCGAAGCGACCCGGTGGGGAGCCCTCGGGGTCTTGGGGGCGGATCTCTTCTTGCTGGGTCTGGGGGAATTCGGCATTCCACACGCGACCGAGTTCGCTGCGCGAGCAGCCCATGACATCACCCGAGGCCGCTACGCCCGCCTCTTCTGGCTCGGTGCCATCCTTGTCGGGCACCTCCTTCCCATGCTTCTGCTCGGAGTTGGCGGTCCGGCCCTGGAGGCCCTCGCCGGTCTGGCGATCCTGGTGGGCCTGTATGCCTATGAACACGCCTTCGTGATGGCTCCCCAGCTCCTGCCCAACAGTTGAGTCCCTCGATGTCCACCCCCAAGACCCGCCTTTCGGAGCTGCTCAAGGCCATGCTGGGCCTGAGGCCGAACGAGGTCCCAACCCCCGTGCAGGGACCCACAAATGTCGCCGGCATCGCCATGCCCGAATTCGGCGAGGAACTGGTGGAAGAACCGGTTGACCTGACCCAGGTCAGGCACCCCGACGGGCGCATGTCCAGCTACCCGCCTGCCGACCGGTGGCACGACTGGGTCGAATACGACGGCAAGCAATGGCCACGCCGGGTGGCCCGCCGCTACACCCTGGTACCGACCATATGCTTCAACTGTGAAAGCGCTTGTGGACTGTTGGCCTACGTGGACCAGCAGACCCTGGAGATCCGGAAGTTCGAAGGCAATCCAGTCCACCCGGGCAGCCGGGGCCGCAACTGCGCAAAGGGTCCGGCGACCCACAACCAGATCTACGACGCCGAGCGCATTCTGTACCCCCTCAAGCGGGTCGGAGAACGCGGCGCCGGCCAGTGGCAGCGTGTGACCTGGGAGCAGGCCCTCTCGGAGATCGCCGAGAAGATGCGGGAGAGCCGAAGTCGACGCAAGGACGGCATCATGTACCACGTGGGTCGTCCCGGGGATGACCACTACGTCAACCGCTGCATCACGGCCTGGGGTGTCGATGGCCACAACAGCCACACGAACATCTGCTCGGCTGCCGCCAGGGCCGGGTACTTCCTGTGGTCCGCCGGGGACCGCCCAAGCCCGGATCACGCCAATGCCCGGGTGATCCTGTTGGTGAGCAGTCACCTCGAGAGCGGTCACTACTTCAACCCCCACGCCCAGCGAATCATCGAGGCCCAGATGAAGGGGGCGAAGATCATCACCCTCGACCCCCGCCTCTCGAACACCGCTGCCAAGAGCGACGTCTGGCTCCCCACCTGGCCCGGATCCGAGACCACCCTCCTCCTGGCGGTGGCAAACCACCTGATCCAGAACGACCTCTACGACAAGGACTTCGTCCGTCGCTGGGTAAACTGGAAGACCTTCCTGGGGGCGATTCGCGAGGCGGTCGAGGCGTCCACCCAACTCACGCCTACACAGATCGCAGCGATCACCACCGCCACCGAGGGGGAGCCCACCTTCGAGGCCTTCGACGCCGCACTCAAAGCCCTCTACGCGGGCTTCACCCTGGAACGAGCAGCCGAGGAGAGCCAG
>CAZMNK010000150.1:0-13707 GCA_964567625.1 uncultured Enterobacterales bacterium
CCACTACCAGGCTCTGGACCGGGCCTGGGCCGTGACCTGTTCCGCCAGGACCATGACCTGGTCGGCCTGGGCCGCCGGAACCGGCCAACTCCCCTCCCCGCGCACAGCGGCGAGAAAGTCCTCATGAACCCCCTCAAGGGCATCCCGCTCCGCGACGGCTACAGGCTCTGCATCGAGCTGATCCTGCTGGAAACGCACCCGGGTGGCCTCCTGTTTCCAGAGATCCAGGCTGAAGTAGCCATCGCGGCCCACCGCTCGCAGGCGTCGCACCGGCTGGCGACTGACCCGGGAGGCCGTCAGGGTGGCGACTCCCCCGTTGCTCGTCTCCAGCCAGACTTCGGCAATGTCCACCCCTTCGCTCCGAACCGGCATCCCCACGGCCCGCAGCTCCTTCAACTCACCGCCCACCAGGTGAAGCACGAGATCCAGGTCGTGAATCATCAGGTCCAGCACGACATCCACATCGGTGCCCCGTGGGCCCCAGGGGCACAGTCGCTCCGCCTGCAGGTACCGAGCCCGAAAGCCGAACGGCAGTGCGCCGAGGACCGGATTCCATCGCTCGATGTGGTTCACAGTGATGGCGTCGAAGACGGCCAGCTTGAGGGCGTCCTGGACCGTTCCAGCCAGGGGTTTTTCGATCAGCAGTGGCAGCCCTGCCTCGGCCAGGGGCAGGGCGATCTCCGCGTGCCTTGCAGTGGGAACAGCAATCACCGCGAAGTCGAGATCCGTGGGCAGCCGGTCCACCCCTGGCAGGTCACCTGGCACACCCGCGGGATCGAGCACCCCGACCAGGTCCACGTCGTGCCGGGCCTGGAGCTTTCGGGCGTGGAGTTCGCCCATGTGCCCACAGCCGACGACAGCACCTCGAATGCCCAAGCTGCCGTCCGTCCGTTCAGTCGGTTGCAGGGTCCTGGCCAGCTGCGCGACAGATCCCCCTGGAACTGCCACTGAGGAAGCCGAGCAACTCCGCCACCTCTGAGTGTTCCCCTTCACTGGCCCAAACCCGCTCGATGGCAATGCGAAGAGGCCTGCCCTTGCTGAACAGGTCTCGGTATGCGCCCCGAAGCCGTTCGATTGCCTGGGCGTCGAAGCCGGCCCTGCGAAGTCCGAGGATGTTCAGCCCGAAGAGCCTCGCCCGGTCTCCCTGGGCCACGGTGAAGGGGGGCACGTCCTGGGCAACCATCGCGCCACCGCCAATCATGGCGCAGCGCCCGATCCGGGCGAACTGGTGCACGGCGGACAGTCCACCGAGCACGGCCCGGTCCTGGATGACCACGTGTCCCGCCAGCCCCACCGAGTTGGCCAGGACACAACCATTCCCGATCCGAACGTCGTGGGCCACGTGGGCGCAGGCCATGAAGAGATTGTCATCTCCGATCTCGGTGACACCCCCACCCCCCTCGGTGCCTCGGTTGACGGTCACATACTCCCGAAAGACGTTGTTCCGACCGATGTTCAGTCGGGTGACTTCACCACCGTACTTCTGGTCCTGGGGGTCTCCACCGATACAGGCAAAAGCGTGAATCCGGGTTCCACCCCCGACCGTCGTGGGCCCATAGATGACCGCGTGGGCATCGACGACCACGCCATCATGAAGCTGTACACCCGGACCGACCACCGAAAAGGGCCCGACCTGGACGGCGCCCAACTCGGCCCGTGGATCGACCAGGGCGGTCGGATGAATGGTGCGCTGGGGGATCTCATTCGCGCTCATCGAGGGGAGTCCTGGCAAGGGGGGAGACACCAGCGTAGATGGAAACGCGGCGGCCCGACACATAACCGGGTGTTGCGAGACTACGGCAGGAACCGGGAGCGAGCATGGGTTTGGGCATCAAGAGGGTCATGGAGCGGCTTCAGGCGCGGGCGCAACGGCCCGCCGCCGCCTCGGCCCCTCAGGAGCCGGCGACCCTGCCCGCCAGCGAGCGCCCGACGCCACCGGACGAGGCCCACGACTATGTGCTGATCACGCTGGACAGTTGTCGCTACGACACTTTCATGAAGGCCAAACCCAAGATCATCACCAAGCTGGGAGCGGTGGAGAAGCGGTACACCTACGCCACCTGGACGGCGCCCTCCCACTACAACCTCCTGATGGGGCTCCTTCCCCACACCAGCCCCAGCCACGTCTACGCCAGTGAGTACTACAAGGAGGACTTCCTGCGCTTCCAGGATCGCCTCGGGGTCCCGGGCATGGAATTCGCCCGCATGGTGCCCCGGCTCTTCCTGCCCACCTACCTGCGAAATGTGGTCGGCTTTCGCACCAATGCCTTCGTCTCAATGCCAGTCCTGAACCCCCAGACGCCGATCAACCAGGACTTCGACACCTACCAGCTCATGCCGAGCCACAACGACATGCGCCAGATGCTGGACGCCATGCGGTTCTATGCCGACCGACCGAGTTTCTTCATGCTGAACGTCGGCGAGACCCACTACCCCTACGCCGACCCCTTCGAGGACGAAAACGACCTGCCACGAATCTCCGGGGTCAACGGGGTCTTCAAGCACCTGGATCAGCACCTGAAGGACGGAAAGCTGGTCCAGGCCAGCGAAGCCCCCCGGTTCTTCGATGACGACAAGATGAAGGAACTGAAGCAGCGCCAGGTCGACGTGGTCAAGTACCTGGACGGTGTCTTTGAGCAGCTCTACGACATCGTGCCCAAGGGGACCCACATCACCGTCACCGCAGACCACGGGGAACTCTTTGGCGAGCAGGGGTATTTCGGTCACGGCCCCATCATGCACAAGAAGGTGCTGGAGGTTCCCTTCCTGGAGGGCGTGATTCGCTAGCCGTCCTGGCCAGTGTCGGGGTCCGGCTCCTCTCCTTCCGGCGCCAGGGCCGCCATCACCGTGCCGTCCGCTACCTTTTTGCCGTCCACCTTGGCCACACACCTGAACGTCCAGATGTTGCGGCGGGCATCCACCTTTTTGGCCGTGATCTCGACCCGGTCTCCGGGAACCACCGGCTTCCGAAAACGCACACGGTCCAGGCCCAACAGGTAGAACCGAGCCCCGGCCTTCTCAGGATTCGCCGTCAGCGCCACCAGGCCCGACACCTGGGCAAAGGCCTCGGTCAACAGCACCCCGGGAAGGATGGGCTTGCCGGGAAAGTGCCCCTGGAACTGCGGTTCATTGACCGTGACGCACTTCACCGCGGTCACGGACACTCCCGGGTCCACCGCGATGACCCGGTCCACCATCAGGAAGGGATACCGGTGGGGCAACAGGTCCAGAATACCGTCGATGTCGATCACTCTTCACCCTCGATGCCCAGCCTTGTTTCCAGGGTAGCCACCCGGTCCTGGAGTCGGCGAAGGGCTTTGAGTAGTTCGGGCAATTCACGAGCCGCGGCAGTCTCCCGACGCCAGCGGTGGTGGTTCCGCGCCGGGATGCCCGCAAAGACACCCGACTCCGCGGGTTCGCGGGCCAGGCAACTGTAGGCTGCCACCGTGCTTCCTGAAGGCACCGAGATGTGGCCCATGACGGCCGCGCGGGCCGCCAGGGTGACCCGGTCCCCCACGGTCGCCGAACCCGCCACACCACTGTAGGCGACCATCAGGTCGTGGCTTCCCATCGTGGCGCCATGGCCCACCTGGCAGAGGTTGTCCATCTTGGTACCCGGGCCGACGCGGGTGTCCCCCAGAGCCGCCCGATCGACACAGCTGTTGGCCCCGATTTCCACGTCGTTCCCCACCACCGCACGCCCGGGTTGGGGGATCTTCACCAGGCCCGTCGCGGTGGGCACAAACCCGAATCCCTCGGAGCCCACCACGGCCCCCGGATTCAGCCACACCCGGTCTCCAAGCTCGCATCCGTCCATCACGACACTGCCTGGCATGAGGCGACAGTTCTCCCCCAACCGGGCATTGGCCCCCACATAGGCTCCCGCCTGGACCCAGCACCCCCGCCCCACTTCCGCACCCGAACTGACCGTCGCAAAAGCCTCCACACGAACCCCAGGGGCCACCCGGGCATCCGGCGCGACCCAGGCATAGGCATCGATGGCACCGGCGGGCCACACAGGAGGATGAAACTCCGCCAGGGCCCTGGCAAAGGCCAGGTAGGGGTCCGCCAGCCGGATCACCGTGTGACCGGGTGCGGGGGTGTCCTCGTCCAGGAGAAGAGCCCCGGCACGACTGTCCGCGATGTGCTTGCGGTAGCGGCTGTTGGAGACAAAGGCCAGGTGTTCGGGTCCCGCCTCTCGCAAATCACGGATGCCGGTCAGGCTGCGTGTCCCCTCTCCCTCGACCCGTCCCGAGAGTGCCCTGGCCAGTTCATCGACCGTGCGCACTCGACTTTCCACGACTCAGCCTGAGTGGGTGGCGTTGTACTGCTTGACCACCGCCGCAGTGATGTCGTCGGCAGTGGAGTAGACCACTGCTTCCCTGGCCAGGATCAGGGTGTAGCCCTTTGACTTGCCCACCGTGGCCGCCACGCCCTGGAGCTTCTCGACCAGCTGGGAGAGAACCTGGGTCTCTGCCTCGGCCATCTCCTGCTGGGCCCGCATCACGAACTGCTGGTACTCCATCTGCATCTCGCCAAGCTCCTGCTCCAACTGCTTGCGAGCGACGTCGGTGAGCACGGCAGCCTTGGCCTCGTACTCCCGCTGCTTGGCCACGATGTTGGATTCCCGCTGTTCGATCTCGGCCTGTTTCCCCATGAACATGGTCTCGAGCCGGTTCTGGGCCTTCTTTCCCTCGTCAATGCCTTCCAGAGCGAGCTGGAAGTCGACGATGGCGACCTTGAACGACTGGGCCTGTGCAGGCGCCGGAGCAACGGTGATAGCCGCACCCAGGGTCAGACCCCAGAGAAGCAGCAAGGACAGGCAGCGGCGGATGGTCATGGCGTTTCACCCCGGTGGTCAACGAGCCCGGGGCCTTATCGCGAGTCCCCCTCGGTTGCCACGGAGACACCCTGCGCCTGTACAGCAGTCCGTGTCCGGTTAGCCCGTGGCCGTGCTCCTCGCGTTCTTGCTCGTTGTCGCCGGTCTGGGCGCCCTGCTGCTCGGGGGGGAAGGGCTCGTCACGGGTGCAGTCCGACTCGCGGAAAAGCTGGGGGTCTCCCCCCTGGCCATCGGTCTCACAGTCGTCGCCTTTGGGACATCAGCGCCTGAACTCGCCGTGTCCGTCATCGCTGCGTACAAGGGCACCCCGGACATCGCCATAGGCAACATCTTCGGCAGCAATATCTTCAACATCCTGGTGGCTGTGGGGGGCCCGGCTGCCCTCACCGGGCTGGTGATCCGACGGGAACTCTTCAAGCGGGAGATCCCATTCTGTGTGGTGGCAAATCTCCTGGTCATCGGCCTGGCCTCGACCGGCCTTCTCCTGGAGCGTTGGGAGGGCGTCCTGTTGCTGGCCGTGCTCTTCGTCTTCCTGCTGTGGGTCGCCCGTACCGGGAGGTCCGAGGAAGCAGAAGATGACCCGATCGAAGGGGACCGCACCGCCCAGGCCTTTGCAGGAGTGGCCATCCTCAGTGGAATAGGCGCGATCGCCGCCGGCTACGACCATGCCCTGCACCTGTGGGCACTGATGGCCGGAACCGCGATCTGCATGGCGGTGATGACCTTCAACCAGCGTATGAGAGGCCTGGCCGGCGCCATCCTGCTTCTGCCGGTCGGACTGGCCCTCTTGGTGGGCGGATCCCAGGTGTTGGTGACCGGAGCCACCGCCATCGCCCGGGCGATGAATGTCTCCGAGGCCGCGATTGGACTGACTGTCGTGGCGATCGGCACCAGTGCGCCGGAGCTTGCAGCAGGGATCAGCGCTGCCCGGCGAGGCCTGAGCGACATCGTCCTCGGCAATGCCCTTGGCTCCAACCTGTTCAACCTGCTCAGCGTGCTCGGTACGGCGAGTCTCATACGCCCGATGGAGGTCGCCAGGCAATTCCTGGAACTGGACGCGTGGGTCGCCCTTCTGACGGTCGTTCTGCTTCTGCCTCTCGCCGCCAGCAGGACCGGTCAGTTGAGCCGCTTTGCCGGCCTGCTGCTGGTCTGTCTCTGGGTCGCCTACACCACGGTGCTGCTGGCGATGGAGACAAACCCAGGCGTCCTCTAGGTCAGGCCTGACCGCTAGAAGAAGCTGCCGATGGAGAAGTCGAAGACGGACTTCCGCTCGTCCGGGTAGGGATTCACCGGGAATCCCAGTTCGAACCGCAGGGGCCCGATCGGCGAGAACCAGCGAATGCCGAAGCCGTAGCCGAAGCGCATTCCTCGAACGCTGATGGGATCGCCACCATAGGGGTCGCCAAAAGCGTTCCCCGCATCAAAGAAGGCCACTGCGCTGATGCCGGCCTCGGGAATGAGCTGGACCTCCAACTCGAAGTTGTTCACCCAGATCGAGGATCCCCCGACGATCAAACGGTCATCCGGACGGGTCGGGTCCTCGCTGCCCAGGTTTCGGATCGTGGGTCCAAGGCTGTACCAGTTGTAGCCACGGACCGAGTTGATACCGCCTGCCCGATACCTGTGGATGAACGGCACAACCGTGCCATCGGTGGACTTGATGAAGCCCAGGGTCGAGTTGAGCTTGACCACCACGCGCTCACTCTCCGGGAGCACCGGGTAGAAGGCACGAAGGTTGAGCTTGCTCTCGACGAAGTTGAACTCGCCACCGAGCACGGTGATGAGCTGGTCGTTCCAGACAAACCCACCTGCCAGGCTGGTCTGCAGGCTCCCATAGATGCCCTTGGTGGGTCGAATGCGGTTGTTGCGCTTGTCGACCACCAGGGTCATGCCCAGGCTGCTGGTCAGGCCATTTCGATAGAGCTGGCCGCCCATCAGGCGCTTCTGGTAGGCAGTGATCGAGGTGAGCCCCACGTCCTCCAAGTTGTAGAGCACATTCAGGCGCAGGTCCTCTCGCTCATCCAGGTAGCGTCCAACGCCCAGACTCCCACCACGCCGGTACTGATCCTCGTAGTACTGGGTGTTCATCGAGTACCCGTCGAGGTTGACCGTCCAGCGCGAGTCGAGGAAGTGCGGATCGGCAAAGGTCAGGTTCCCCTGCTGTCGATTTGCTGACCAGTTGACCGCGGCGCTCATGACGTAGCCCAGGCCCAACCAGTTGTTCTTGGAGATGTTTCCGGTGAACACGAACTGGTCGATGCTGGAGAAGCCCGCACCGATGGAGAAGGAACCCGTGGGTTGCTCCACCACCTCGATGTTCATGTCCAGGATGTCGGGGGAGGCTCCACGGGGGGTCGAGATGCGGACCTCCTCGAAGAACCCGGTGCGTTCGAGGCGCATGCGCGCGTCGCGCAGGGCCGAACCCCGGTAGATCTCCCCTTCGGTGATCGGGATCTCCCGACGCACGGTCTTGTCGAAGGTCGGGTCATTGCCCGTGATGTTGATCTGGCCGACCCGGACCTTCTCGCCCTTCTGGATGTCGAAGACGATGTCGACCACCCCCTCCTCGGGGTTGGTCTGGGTCAGGGGCACCACGCTCGTGAAGGCGTAGCCCTGGTCGCCGTAGAGGTCAGAGATGTTGCCCAGGATGATCTGGAGCCTGGACAGCTGGAACCAGTCCCCGGCGAGCAAGGGCTCCGGGGCCCCGAGCATCGCGTCCGTAATTCCCACGAACTCCTGCCAGATGCCCTCCGGGGGTCCTTCCGGGTAGTCCTGGACGTCCTGGATGCTCTCTCCAGCGATGAGCCGAAGAACGGCCTCCTGGGTCAGTCCCTCGTCGGGCACCCAGTCACCCTGGACCTCGATCTTGCCGACCTTGTACCGAGGCCCCTCGTCCACGTGGACGCTGATGGTGATGTAGCGCTTGTCCGGGGACAGGTAGACGTGTGGCTCGTGGACCTGGGCATCCACAAAGCCATGCTCCAGCATCACCGAGCGCAGAATGTAGAGATCGTTGTCCAGCGTGGTCTGGTTGAAATTCCCCTGGCTGGTGAACCAGGGCATGATCCCGCCGGTCTTCGACTCGATGAACCGCAACATCTGGCGGTCGGAGACCACAGGCTGCTCGATCCAGGGAAGCCAGCGGAAGGTCTCGGTGGAGTCGTTGCCGGTCACGTCGATGGACTGGACCACCACCTTGCGGTTCTCGGTGATCCGGAACGTCAGGTCGACGATGTCATCACCCAGGTCCCGGGTCTCCGGCTCGACTTCAACCAGGAAGTACCCCTTTTCCAGGTAGAGGTCGCGGATCCTTCGGGCGTTGAGAGAGACCTCCGAATCGTTGAGCACGGTGAAACCACCGACGTCGATGACTTCGAGGATGTCGTTCTCATCGACCTTTTTGTTGCCGGCAAGGCTGACCTCGCGCACCGCGGGGTTCTCTGTGACCTCAAAGGTGAGGACAAGGCCCTCGCCCGTGGTCGACGACTCTCTGTAGACCCGGACGTCCTTGAAGAAACCGGTGCGATGCACGGACGCGATGTCCCGTCGAACCTTGTCCGGAGTGATGGCGTCCCCCACCCGAAGCTGCAGGGCGGCCAGAACCGCCGCCTCCTCGATGCGTCGCACACCGGTGATCCGAACCGCTGCCACCTTGTCGACTGTCCAGTTCGGGGGCTCGAATTCCGGGTCAAGGGGAAGCGAGGAAGCCGAAGGCAGGTCGATCGGCACGACCGGCGGCCGTCCCTGCACGTCGTCCGGAGCGGGATCCTCCACCGGCAGACCCGGCTCATCCACCGGCTGCTCAGGGGCCTCTTCCGGCTGCTCAGGGGCCTCTTCCGGGCTCTCGGAGGTCTCCGGATCCTCGTCGGCTGACGGAATTGGTTCCTGGGCCAGGGCAAGCCCGCCGAATCCGGTCCACAGCAACAGCAGTGAAAACTTCACGCCCCAGTCACCTCTTCCAGCCGGCCATCTACCACGGCAAGCTGCCGGGGGAAACGCCGAGCCAGTTCCCTGGAATGCGTCACCACCACCGTGGTCGAACCGTGGGTGGCATTGAGGTCCAGGAAGAGCTCAAGTACCCGGTTCGCTGTCTTGGGGTCCAGGTTGCCCGTGGGCTCGTCTGCCAGGAGGAGTCCTGGATGCATCACCAGGCTCCGGGCGATGGCCACCCTCTGCTGCTCTCCCCCCGACAATTCCCCGGGCAGATGTCGGAGCCGATTCCCCAGGCCCACTTCAGAGAGGGACTGGGCCGCACGTTCCAGGGCCTCGCCCCTGTTGGCACCGGAAATGAGCAGGGGCAGGGCCACGTTGTCCTGGGCGCTCTGTTCGGGAAGAAGGTGGTGGAACTGGAACACAAAGCCGATGTCCTTGTTCCGCAGGCGATCGATCTCGACCTGAGGACGCCGGAACAGGTCTTTCCCGTCCAGGAGCACCCGACCCCGGGTGGGACGGTCCAGGGTTCCCAGAATGTGCAACAGGGTGGACTTGCCGGATCCGGACGGCCCCACAACCGCGAGCGTCTCTCCCGCCTCGATCGCCAGGTCGATACCCTTGAGTACCTCGATGGCTGTCGAGCCCTTGATGTAGGTGCGCTCGAGGCCTTCCACCCGGATCTGTCGCCCGCGTCCTTCACTCATAGCGAAGGCCCTCCACCGGGTCGAGAGACCCTGCCTTGGTGGCCGGGTACAGCGTCGCCAGGAAGCAGATCGCTACCGCTGCCGCGGCCACGGTCGCCACCATCTGAGTCTGGATGACCACCGGGAGTGAGTCCACGTAGTACACGTCGGTATTCAGGGGGAAACCGTACTCCCGCAACGCCACACTTCCCGCCAGTCCCAGGACCGTTCCCAGCAGGGTGCCTACCAGTCCGATGATGGTGCCCTCGAGCATGAAGACCACCCGGATCTGCCGATTCGTGGCCCCCATCGCTTTCATGATCGCGATCTCCCGGCCCTTGCTCAGCACCACCAGGATCAGGGTGCTGACCACGTTCAGCGAGGCCACGGTCACGATGAGGAACAGGATCAACCCCATCACGACCTTCTCGAGCTTGAGCGCTTCGAAGAGGCTCTTGTTCAGGTTCTGCCAGTGACGGGTGTAGTACGGATAGCCGACGGTCTCCTCGATGTCCCTGGCCACAAGATGGGCCCGGTAGATGTCCTCAACAGTGACCTCCAGGCCATTGACCTCGTCCTGCCAGCCCAGGAATTTCTGGGCTTCCGGGATGGAGATGTAGGTCCACGAGGTGTCGTACTCGAACATGCCCGAGTAGAAGATGCCGGCCACACGGAAGGACCGGGCACTGGGTACGGGCGTTCCAAATGGCCCCATTCCCCCGCCGATGGGATTGACCACGTGGACCTTGTCCCCGATCATCACACGGAGGCCCTGGCTGAGTTCCTCGCCAATGATGATCCCCGGCAGCAGGTCGCTGGTCTCCGCGGCCCCGGCCTGGTGACGGGTGGGCCCCACAGGCGTGTTGATGGCCTCGAGCACCCTGCGCCGCTCTCCGTCGGTCTCCGGCGGCCCCTCCAGGCCCATGACCAGGTTCTCCTCGAGGTCCAGCACCTCCCCCACCCGGGCGGTGTCGATGCCCTTGAGGACCACGCCCTTGGAGTAGCCCCCGTGGTAGATCATCGCCTCGGTGTAGATGAAGGGGGTCACGCCCACCACCCCCTGCACGCTCCGCACACCCTGGTGGTCCTCGGAGCCGTTCTCCAGCACCGCCACGTCCTGGACCGCTCCGCCGTAGCGCATGACCACGATGTGGGCGTTGGAACCCAGGATCTTCTCCCGCATGTCCACCTCGAAGCCCGCCATCACCGACAGCACGATGATGAGGGCCCCGACCCCGATGGTGACCCCGAGGATCGAGATCAGGGTGATCGCGGAGACACCGGCTTCCTGGCGCTTGCTGCGCAGGTGACTCAGGGCGATGTGAAAGGCAAACCTCACAAGGTCTGTCAGCCTTCCTGCGGGCGCAGAGTGGGAAAAAGAATGACCTCTCGAATGCTCTGCTGGTCGGTCAGGAACATCACCAGGCGGTCCATGCCGATTCCCTCTCCTGCCGTCGGCGGCATGCCAAAGGTCAGGGCACGGACGTAGTCGGCGTCAAAGAACATCGCTTCATCGTCCCCAGCGGCCTTGGCGGCAGCTTGTTGTGCGAAGCGCTCGGCCTGGTCCACCGGGTCGTTGAGCTCCGAGAACCCGTTGGCCAGCTCCCATCCCCCGACGAAGAGTTCGAAACGATCCGTGACCCGTGGTTCAGCGTCGTTTTTTCGAGCCAGGGGGCTGATCTCGGTGGGGTAGTGGGTGACAAAGGTGGGGTCCTGGAGGGTGGGCTCCACCAGGGCATCAAACAACCACTCGAACCACTTGCCGACGGTCTGTGGCAGGTCGGCCTCGGCATCCTTCGGGTGTGTCTCCAGCCACTTCGTCCGGAGGGTGTCCAGTTCCCAGACTTCTTCCCGTGTCAGGGACATGGCCTCGGCGACCAGGTCGTCCATCCGGACGCGACGGAAGGGAGGTGACCAGTCCAGAGTGCCACCCTTCCACGGCAACTGGTGGCCGCCGGTGATGCGCTCGGCCAGCCCCGCCATCAGGGCCTCGGTGAGGTCCATCATGTCCGTATAGGTGGCGTGGGCCTGGTAGAACTCCAGCATCGTGAACTCGGGATTGTGCTTCAGCGAGATCCCCTCGTTCCGGAAGTTGCGGTTGAGTTCGAAAACCCGCTCAAAGCCCCCGACCACCAGCCGCTTCAAGTAGAGCTCTGGCGCGATCCGCAGGAACATGTCCAGCCCAAGGGCCTTGTGGTGGGTGGTGAAGGGACGCGCAGCAGCGCCGCCAGCGAGGGACTGGAGGATCGGCGTCTCCACCTCCATGAAGTCCCGGTCCTCGAAGAAGCGTCGGGTGTAGCGCATGACCTCTGAACGGCGTCGGAAGCGCTCACGGGACTCCGGGTTCACCAGCAGGTCCAGGTACCGCATGCGCTGGCGCTGCTCGCCATCGGTGAAGCCCTTGTGCTTGTCCGGGAGCGATGCCATGCACTTGCTGTACAGACAAAGACCCACTGCCCGAAGGGTGAGCTCCCCGGTGCGGGTGCGCATCAGCCTGCCCTGGATCCAGACCCAGTCCCCCAGGTCCAGCTTCTTCCAGGTCAGGAACACCTCCTCGCCGACCACGTTCTTCTTCACGAACACCTGGAGCCGGCACTTCTCGTCGTGGAGCCGGGCAAAGCCAGCCTTGCCCATCTCGTTCTTGAAGCGCAGTCGACCGGCCACGGTGAAGACCCGCTCGTCCTGTTGCAGCTCCTCGTCAGGGCGATCGCCGCCGGCTTCGAGGACCTCCTCCAGGGTGTGGAGCACCGCCAGGCCGTTGGGGTAGGCAGGGATACCGGCCTCTTCCAAGGCGGTGAGCTTGTCCAGGCGCTTCTGTTCGAACTCGTACATGGCGCGGGCGGATAACCCGCCAGGGCCCTTTCAGCGGCCGAGCAGGCCGGTCTGGTAGAGGTCGGAGCACCACTCGACCTCGACAGCCCCGGAGACCGTGCCGTCCATAGGGACCTGGTCCCCGGTCACCACGTCGCTGTAGTTGCCTTCCCAGGCGCTGATCTCGACGGTCACGGGGTAGCTCACCTCCTCCACTTCGGAGATCGTGGTGGTGTGAATGCCGGCGCCGCCACTCCAGACGTGGTTGGACCAGTAGTAGTCCCAGTAGCCGGCATCGCTCTCCTCGTAGACGAATTCCCCCTCCCCCATCGCGCAATTCATGTTCCAGAAACCGTCGATCCAGTTCTGTTCATCGGTGAAGGTGTAGTCGCCGCCGTCGTAGCTCGTGAGCTTGAGGGAGAGCACACAGGTGCCTTCCAGCCACACCTGGGTCGGATCGTAGGGCTCCGAGGACTGGCTGTGGTTGAGGTAGGCGACCACGTCGTCGCAGGTCGCGTCCGGGTTGGACGGAAAGTAGAAGAACCCCACCCCGTCGATGTGGAAGCCGAAGCCCGTGGTGCTGGAGATCGTCGCCGAGTAGTCCGCCGTCTCCACGGTCCCCTCGATCAGGGACACCGTGTCCTCCTCGCTGTCGCAAGCGAGCAGCGACAGGGCAAAGATCACGGTCATTGGGGGCTCCCGGGGCTGGACAATCTATCCGTGGATGGTCCCTGCCGCAGCTAGTCCTCCCCCGAATCGGCCGCCACTTCAGCCCGCTGGGCCAGCCAGGCATCCATGAACGCGGTCAGGTCCCCGTCCAGCACCCGGTCGAACTGGCCATTCTCGTGGCCCGTGCGGGTGTCCTTGACCAGGCGGTAGGGGTGCATGACATAGCTGCGGATCTGACTCCCCCACTCGATCTTCTTCTGGTCCGAGCGGGAGGCATCGGCCACCTCCTGCTGCTTCTCCAACTCGGCCTGGTACATCCGGGCCTTCAGGACTTTCATGGCCGAGGACTTGTTCTTGTGCTGGGAGCGCTCGTTCTGGCAGCTGACAACGATTCCCGACGGCAGGTGGGTGATGCGCACGGCGGAGTCGGTGGTGTTGACGTGCTGACCCCCGGCTCCCGAGGCCCGGTAGGTGTCGATGCGCAGGTCCGCCGGGTTGATCTCGATCTCGATGTCCTCGTCGATGTCCGGGTAGGCCGCCACCGACGCAAAGGCCGTGTGGCGACGGGCTGCCGCGTCGAACGGCGAGATGCGCACCAGCCGGTGCACCCCGATCTCGGCCTTGAGGTAGCCATAGGCATAGGGCCCATCGATCTCCAGGGTGCAGGACTTGATGCCCGCCTCGTCGTGGGCCTGTTCATCCACCAGTCGGACCTTGAAGCCCTGCCGTTCAGCCCAGCGCAGGTACATGCGCTTGAGCATCGCCGCCCAG
>CAZMNK010000151.1:0-13063 GCA_964567625.1 uncultured Enterobacterales bacterium
GAGCACAGGAAAATCAAAGCCCTTTCGCCAGGCATAGCGACCTCTCGCCCCTGACCCCCGAGCACCCCGATGCCCTGGCGGAGGGGGGGTGGGGTAGTCTCGACGAAAGGGCTTTGTGTTTCCTGTTGCTCGGGACTCTGAGTCCGCGGGAGTTGGAAGCGGTCGTCTTCAGTCGTGGGTGATGTCGTTGGAGAGATTCCAGTTGTCTCCAAAGACCTTGCTGCTGTCCAGTTCGTCCGAGGACCACTGGGTGCTGTCTGTGGCGATCCAGAGTGCCCCATCCGCGCCGTGTCCGTACAGGAGCAGGGTGCCCGCCAGGGCCAGCCCTGGATCACAGCCACCGCCATCCTTGGTGATGTTCACGGATGTGCTGACCTGCAGTGTGTAGGCAAACTCGCACTCCTCGCAGTCATCGGTGGCCTCTGCGCTCTCCACCTGGAGAGTCAGGCTGCAGTAGGCGCTGAGGTCATAGTCGTTGAAGGACAACTCACCGAGCCCGGTCGAGGCGGCCAGGGTGCCGCTCAGGATCTCTGCAGCCTTGTCGGACTTGCCGGTGTCCTCCTTTTCGCCCTTGCCAGTGTCTTCCTTTCCGCTTTTGCCTGTGTCCTCGGTCGTGCTGTCCGAGTCCTGGGTGTCCGTGGCGGTGTCGACACACCACCAGCAGGTCCCGGTTTCGGTCGTGGCGTTGGTACCGGAATCGTCGATCCCGCCGCCCGAGCACCCCATCAGCGGCAGGGTGGACAGCAGTGTCAGAAATCGCATCAGAACAACTCCTCCAGGGGGCCAGTGCAGTCCACTCGTTCGCCGGTCTGACTCTGCACCATCTCCAGTCCGAAGTGGTTCCTGTCGAGTCCCATGGCCTGGGCTGCGCTCACGAGCAGGTGTTGGTGGGGCAGGCCCGAAGTGGCTGTGTAGCCCTCGGGCACCAGAATCTCGATGGGGGTCTCGTGGGGGATGTGGACGTAGCGACCGGTCCGGAAGTGCCAGTCTCCCCCGATCACCAGGGGACACCAGTTCTGGTAGCCATGCCAGCCGTCTCCGAGCTCTGAGCCCCAGACGATCAGCGTGTTGTCCATCACGGACCGGCCGTCGACATCGGGGATGGACTCCAGCAGTGAGACCAGCCGCGCGACCTGTCCGCTATGCATGGTCAGGTAGTCCTTCATGGCCCGGTACTTGGTGGGGTCGTCGTAGATCCCGTGGGCCAGGCCCTTGTGGACGTCGTCCGTCAGTTGGGACCAACCGAACTCGGCGGTGGGGATCTCTCCCAGGGACAGGCTGATGACCCGGGTGATGTCACACGCCAGGGCTGCGCCGATCAACTCGGCGAAGGTGTCGAAATTCTCGTCGTAGCTGCTGGTTTCCAGCACGGGTTCGGGGATGGATGGACAACTGAGCCCGGCAAGACCGGTGATGCGTTCGATCAGGTCGTGGAGGAGGGCAAAATGGGTGTTCAGGCGCCCCTTCTGGACCGAACCCAGCTGGGGGCAGACCGCCTGGTACTCGGCGTAGGCATAGGCGAGTTGCTCTTGCTGTCTCAGCACGAGGGGATCCGCATTGGCGGTCAGTCCGAAGAGCCGCTCCCAGGCCAGGAGTGGCGTGTTTGCGACGGGCAGCCGCACGCCGTTCCTGGCGTAGGCGATCGGGCGCCCGCCCTCGGCATTGGCGTCCACGGACAACTCCAGGGAGGGAAGCCGGTCCTTGCGGGAAATGGCTTCGGCCACGACCTGGTCCAGGGAGGGGGAGACCGAGCGTGTGTCGGTTCCGCTGAAGTCGGCATTGTTTCCGGTCCAGGCATGCACCCAGCCGGTGTCATGCCGGTTGCCATCCATGTCGAGCTCGGCGGTGGCCAACGAGAGACCATCGACCGCGATCAGGCGACTCCTGTAGTCATGGAGCGGCGCCAGGGGCGTGCTGAATTCATCGAGTCCGAGTTGGGACAGGTCGAGGTCCCAGGGGGTGTCTTCGTCCAGGCCCGTGGGACGAATCTTCCAGGAATCGTATGGCCAGCCGTGGCAGTGCGAGATGAGGATGAGCCGCTTGGGAGCCTCGTGTTCATCGGCCCAGAGACGGCGGCTTCCCAGGCTGCCGACCCCCAGGGTGCCCAGCCCGAGACACTGCAGGAAACGTCGACGGCCGATCATGGCGACACCTCCTCGTGCCAGAGGTTTCGGAAGAGTGGACTCACAGCGATTTCTTCAAGGAGCCCAAGGATGTCGCCGTCCGTCCGGAAGGCCTCCTGGAATTCCACCAGCCGCTCATCGTCCTGGTCCAGGTGTTCGCCGCTGGCGTAACGAGCCCAGTGAAGGCTGTAGCAGTCGCGCACCAGTGGACTCTGGCTGAGCTGTTCGCCGAGGGTGAGCCCGTCTGCAAAGGAAAAGGTCTCCCCCTGCACCGTGAAGTTCCCGGTGGCGTCCACGGGCTGGCCGTTGTCCTGATCTCGCCATGCGCCCATCGCGTCGTAGTGCTCAAAGGCAAAGCCGGGCGGGTTCAGGACCTCGTGGCACCCGATGCACTCGGCCGGGCTTGTGGCGACTTCCGTGCGCTCTCCGTTGGTCGACTCCGCGTCCAGGGTATCGGGCGGGGTGGACGCGTCTGCGCCCTGGGGCGGGTTGCCCAGGTCGGTACAGGTGATCCGTTCCAGCACCGCGCGTCCCCGCAGGATGGGGGCGGGGTGGATGGTGTAGGCGCCGACCGCCAACACGGCAGGCAGGGTGAGAAGCCCTGCCCGTTGTCCCGGGGGAAAGGCGATGGGATTCAGCGTGAGCTGCCCTTCGACCCCGAGGCTGGCCTGGACATTGCTGTACCGCCATTTCTCGGGGCTGCCCTCGAGTCGCTCCACGTCGCCATAGAGGGGAGCGGTGTAGACGGACATCCACCCCTTCTCCGCTGTGAAGAGAGCCTGGATCGTTCCCTCGCCCTCAAAGACAACGTCCCGCACGTACAGGTGGACCTCCGCCTCCATCGAGTGCCGCACGGGTCCAAGGATGGCCGGCCAGTCCTCGTCCCCGGTCGTGTCGAGCTTCGGATCGGGGTCCAGCCCGTAGAGTGGACCGTAGGCGGAGCGGTCCGGGGAGATTCCATGGATGTCGCCCGTGCCCAGCCACTGGTGATGGAAGTCGACCAGTGCATCGTGGGCCTTGGGGTCCTGCAGCATTCGTTGGACTTGTGTTCGGATGCCGTCCGAGTGGGAGAGCTCTCCGTTGGCGGCGGCCTCAAATAGTTGGGCGTCGGGCATGGAGTCCCACAGGAAATAGGACAGGCGACTCGCCATCTCCCAGTCGCTCAGGGGCAGGAAGGTGTCCTCCTCGGTGTCACGGTCACCCCGTTCCAGGCGGTAGATGAACTGGGGTGCCTGGAGGATGCCCGCTGCGGTGAGCACGATGGCCTCGTCGGGCGTGCCGGCCTCCCAATTGGCATCCCAGAAGGCCTGGAGTCTCGTTCGTTCCGTCTCCTCCAGGGGACGACGCTAGGCCCGTTGGGCAAATCGCGCCATGCTGTCCCAACCGCAGGACTTGGGATGTTCTGCAGCCCAGTCATTGCAGGTGAAGAAGATCCCGGATGCCAGGGTGTAGCTGGCGAAGTGGACGGCGGCCTTCTGGAGTTCTTCAAGCTGGTAGGCCGAGGGTTCCTGGCCCTCGAACATGCCCTGGAAGCCGTCCTGTCCCGCCTCTTCGGGTAGCGTCCAGGGCCACGGAGGCGCCTCGATGGGATCGATTCCAAACAGTCCGGCCTGTTCTCCCTCGTAGGCGGTGAAGCGCTCGGCGATTTCGGGTGGGTCGGGCCAGTCCTCGCCATCGTCAGGCATTCCCAGCAGGTCGCGGACCGTGTGGTTGTACTCCGTCGGCGTCAGGGCGAGGAGGGGGCTCTCGGGGGGTGCGACAACCGATGATGGCGAGACATCCTGGCAGCCCGTGAGTGCCAGGACGACGTGTAGTGGAAGCTGGGAGGCAAAGAGGAGCAAATCGATTTCCTGTGCTCGATGATGCGCCAACGAAACGGAGAGTTTGGACACGCCAGCATACGGAATGACTGGAAGCTGGTCTACTGGAACTGGAACTGGGACAGGGGTTTGGGGCGATGGGCGCTTCTCAAAGATCTCCTACCGGGTAGATCTGGTTGCAGAGTGAGAAGCTCACCGTGCCTTCCAGCCCACTCTGGAAGGTCATGTCCACCGAGTCACCAGAAACCGCATCGAAGGTGGCCACGGCAGCGCTGCCCTCGGTCTCCGACTGATCTGGGTCTTCTCCATAGCACTCGGTCAGCATCACATCAGAGGTTGTTCTCCCAACCAGTGAGTCCAATTCGCTCGCGTCGCCGGTGAAGATCTGATGATCCGAACCCGGGTTGTAGATCACCGTGATCACGTCCTTGGAAGGACTGGATGAACCAGGCAATCCAATGTCACTCAGGATTTCTTCCAGGAGGTCGCAGGATTCCCTCGTCTCACCTGGCGTATTGACCAGGTTGGCGACACGCGGGCAGGGCCCAGGCGGCGGCCCCTTGCGAGGGCTCCACCCGGATCCTCGGGGACCTGGACCAGGTCCTGGGTCGGATGGGGACGCCGGACATCGACACGCTCATGATGCCTGTCGAGCCGGTGGCCCCTCCACCTCCTCCCGCGCCAAACCCCTTTGACATCACCCAAAAGGTGGACGTGCCTTGTAAGCCCGCCAGGGGCAAGGACCTCCCGGTGATCTCCAACATGGAGGACTGGAAAAAGGCAAAGGCCCTGGATCAATACGCCATCACCCTGGCCACCGGTGAGGGGATCAACCTCCACACCACTGAGCGGACGCTATTGTGTTGACGATGAGGCTCTATGAGTGCCTGTACCTGCTTCTCTCCGCCCTGGTGGTGTGGGTCGTCTGGCGTGACCTGAAGCAGTCGGCGAGTCGTCGGCTGTTGAAGTGGGTTCCCGCGGACCTGGTTCGGCTGGTGGCGATCAGCCTGGTCGCTGTGATCCTGATCCCCACCTATGGCGTGTTGCTGGTCCCCCACTTTGATCTCCAGGAGGTCGGCGGTCTCTCCTCTTGGGCCCTGATCCGTCTGCTGGCCTGGCATCTCTTCTTTGTCACACCGCTGCTGGCCTTGCTGCTGGCCTGGCACAACCGCAGAACGGCAACGAGACTGGCCTCTCTGGAAGTGGTGATGGCCCTGGGTATCTGGGGGATTGCTGTGCAGTGCTTCCTGGTGGAGCCCCAGGCACTGGAGGTGACCCACTACACCCTGGTCTCCGACAAGCTCAGCCGCTCCTATACGGTGGCGGTACTGGCGGACATTCAGACCGACTCTGTGGGGGACTACGAGCAGCGAGCGCTGCGCCTGGCCCTGGAGGAACAGCCCGACCTTCTGGTCTTGCCCGGAGACTATGTCCAGGCCTATCCAGAGGAGCACGAGGCCCAGCAGAGGGCCTTCTTGGAGCTCTTTCGGCAGGAAGAGGTCCAGGCGCCTCTGGGGGTCTTTGCGGTCCAGGGGGACATGGAGTGGGGCTGGGACTGGTCGGTTCTCTTCGAGCCTGTTGTTCAGTTGTTTGGAAGCACTCGAACCCAGTCGATCAATGAAGAGATCACGATGACGGGCCTGGTCCTGACCGACAGCAAGAATCCCTATTTTTCCCTCTACGAGCCACCCTCCGAAGAGCAATTCCACATCCTGGTGGGCCACTCACCGGACTTTGTCCTGGGGGGTGTCGCGGGGGACCTGGTCCTGGCGGGCCACACCCATGGTGGGCAGGTTCAACTGCCCTTCTTTGGACCGCCCCTGACCTTCTCCCAGCTGCCTCGAGACTGGACTTCTGGTCGCACGGAACTGCCCTCAGGGGGAACGCTGATCGTGTCTCGGGGGATCGGCATGGAGCGAGGGGAGGCCCCCCGCCTGCGCTTTCTCTGTCGACCGGAGGTGGTGATTCTTCACCTGGAGCCAGAGACAGCTTCGGCCAGAACTTCATTGGGGACAGACGACAGGGAGTCCTGAATCCCATTGCGCTGGACTGGAGTCAGGGCAGAGGAAAATCAAAGCCCTTTTGGGGCCTCTGCCTCACTCCTGCTGGGCAGACTCCCGGATGGTCTCTCCTCCCAAGACCTCCGCGCACCCCAGCGAGGTGTAGACCGCCGCCACGTGCATGTGCTCCAGGCCCTGGAACTCCAGGCCGGTCACCACCGACAGCGGCTCGATCTGCTCGGCAGTCGCGTGGAAGCCGCCTGCCTCCGTCGACGCACTGCATGCGGTCAGCGTCCCCGGATGGGCGTGGTGGTTGATGGGGATCTCGCTCCGGACCACCGCACCATCGTCCAGGGGGGTCCAGGTCGCATCCAGGGCCCCGTAGGTGCCGGTGGTGTCGTCGACTTCGACCACGACCTGGACGTCCTGCAGATCCGAAGCGACAGCCATCCCCGGGATCTCGACCTCCAGACCACCGAAACGGAGCACAAGGTCCCAGGTCAGAGAGGGATCGCCATAGCTCCCGGTGGTGTGTCCGCTCTCCAGGTCGTGCTCCAGGACAAATGACTCTTCCCCCGAGCTTCCTTCGACCACCAGGTCCTCGAACAGGTCCGGCCAGGCCACGCACTCGCCGTCCCCGCGACA
Source organism: uncultured Enterobacterales bacterium (assembly GCA_964567625.1). Lineage (GTDB taxonomy): Bacteria > Myxococcota_A > UBA796 > UBA796 > CAJQPC01 > CAYFPX01. Next base: position 6,589 of record CAZMNK010000151.1, read on the forward strand.
CACCAGGTCTTCCGGGCAGATCCCGCAGCCTGCAGCGTCGTACTCGTAGTAGATGCAGTCTTCGGATTCGATGGTGGGCTGGCCCACATAGGGGTTCGGCGCTGTGTAGAATCGGCCGCCAGCGTTGCCGTTGTCCCACAACCCGAAATGGCCGATGCTCTGGTGGGAGGGACAACTCTCCCCCCTGACCACGCCCTCGAGTTGAAGGAGAGGCCCGGTGTCAGGGGTGCCCGTGTCGGGGGTGCCCGTGTCGTCCATGGAGGACGGACAGGCGAGGAGCGCCAGGAGGACCATCTCGACTCCAACTGCCCTGGAGCGGCAGAATAGAAGGACATGTGGGGGTTCGGCAGTCTCGGAGCATAGGAGATTCAAAGCCCCTTCGCCGAACCCAGAACACAGCTCTTCCGACGCTCAGCGAATCGCCGGCCTGGAGATCGAACCCCCCTCCTCGAACCTGCGGGTCCGCCAGAACAGGCCGAGCATGCCCAGCGTAAAGGCCAGTGCATCGAGCTGGACGAGACCTGCGCTGGAGCAGCCGGTGGTGCCGGTGGCCGAGGGCTCGCCGGGAACGGCGGCCACCGAATCACTCTCGTTGCCAGCGGCATCGATTGCAGTCACGCGAACCCAGGTGGTGGCGGGATCGAGAAACGCTGCGGAATCGCTCTGACAGGGGTTGTCGTAGAAGGCGATTCTATTCGGACCCGCACCCCGGACCACGGCATCGCTGAAGCTGGCGTCTTCGGCAAGCTCGATCCGGTACCACACACCGCTGTCGTCGGTGCTCTCGGTCTGGAGCTCCAGCGCGAGTTGTGCCCAGCGGCCCCACTCGTCTGTTTCGTCAGTGCTGGTCAGGGCACCGGGTGTGGGAGCGCTGGGCGGGGTGTCGTCGTCGGTCAGACCGGTGGTGAAGGCGCTGAATTCGAACCAGGTCTCGCCCTCATTGGAGGTCCACTCGAGGCCATAGTCGGTATCGGGCTCCAGGCTGGCTTCGGGCAGCAGGGTGAAGGTGTAGCCGCTCTCGCTGTCTTGGGAGAAAACCTGCGAGGGCAGCACGCTGCCATCCTCATCGACCAACCGCACCCCGTAGATGCTGGAGTCGACCAGCGCGATGGTCCCGGCATAGCTGATGACATCGAACGTCGGCTGGACATTGAGGGGAACGGACACGCTGTCGGCTACCGGGCTGAGCGGGTAGATCGAGAGGTCCGCGCAACTCAGGGCATGGGATGGCTGAATGGCGAGCAGGGTCAATAGTGTGGGGAACATCTCCACCTCCTTGTGACCCCCCGCATGTGCACAGACTGTGCCGACGCCCCTGAATGTGGGATAATTTTTAGTTAAACCAGGTCTTTAGATAGATTTTGCTGTGGATCCAGAAGCCACAGGGTTCGGCAGAACAGGACATGAATGTCAGACCACCTCGTACGCAGGGAGAATCGGACCGTCATCCGCCCTGGGCACATCAAGGCTTCCGGCCTATTCTCCTTCTCGACAGGTGAGCCTCACGAGGCAGTATGAAGTTCCGAACATTCCTTCGCGGGCTCTCCCTGGGCATCTTGTTCACCGGGTGCAGCCCAGACTCGTCGACATCTCAACTGTGTGAGCAGTCCGGTGGCGTGTGGAAAGAGGTTTCGGACTGCCCGAGTGCATGTGCGCCGCCTGCACCGACGGCAGATTCCTGCGCGAATATTGAAGAGACGAGTTGTATTGCGGTCTGTGGGGACGTCCCCACCTGTAGCTGTCCAGAGGAGATGCCTTTCTGGAAGGATGGTGCGGGCTGTGTCGGCATCGAGGCCTGTCCCGACAGCGACACGGGGACCCAGGAGTAGGGGCGGGGCAGTTCGGAGTGAGGCTGTTCTGCTCGCCGAAAGGGCTTTGATTCTCCGGTATTCCGCGAGGAACTGTGCTCGTCCGCCGACCGACGGATGATTGAAGCCCGTGGGGGGTCAAAGTGGGGCATCGAGACCCCGGCTGCGATGCAGAGGTCGCAGGCACGGAGCGGGGGCAGTGGGTCGATTCCACCGCCTTGTCCCGAATCAGGTCGCTGGCACATTTGTTGCTTCTCTGGTGGGCCGGCACCCAGGACAACATCATGCGTTCCTCCTTCGGCGCCCTCCTGGTCCCTGCCGCTCTCCTGTGCACCACCCACGGAAACAGGGGAAGACGCCCCCGACTGCCAGGTGATGGTGACCGTCCAGGGCTTCGCGGTGCTGGACCTGTCGGGGGGAGATGGCAGCGGAAGCTGGTCGGGATTCGAGGATGACATCGGCTACTTCCAGACCCCGGAATTCGAGGGCTTCGACCAGGGCTACACCGAGCGTTGGGACCTGTTGGGCAGCGTGACCTCGCCTTCCGGGAACTACCAGGATGCGACCCGGTTGACCATCGACCTGGTGGCCAGCCTGCCCGAAGGTGCTCGCCCGGACGACCAGATGCCCGACCCCGTGGCGCTCACCTATGTCTTCGACCGGGACCTGGGGACCATCACCCTGGAGCGGACTCACCTGGGTGAGTGTGCCGGGACATGGGAGCACACGATGACCGTGACGTCCCGAGACGTTGTCCAGACAGGCACGGGGCCCATCATCACCCTGGAGTACAACGAGACCTACTACGACTACTGCGGTGAGGACACCTGTGAGGTCGAGAGCGAGGTGGTGGAGGATGGTGATGAGGAGACAGGAGGCTCCTCGCCGCAGTCCAGCGCCCCTGAAGGGCCGCCTGACCTGAGCAGCGTCAAGTGGCTCCACACAGACGTGTCGGGCTGGGATGACAGCGCTGTCTTGTCATCGGTTTCGGTGGGCAGCGATCAAATTTGCCTGGACTATGACCAGGCCGATGCCTGGCCGATCTATGACCTGGATGGGACCGAGGTCGTGGGCAATCCCTGGATCTTCATCTGGGAAGCTGGGGCCTGGTATGCCGCCACCTGGGAGTGGCTGCGTCCGGGGCAGACCTGCAAGTCCCTCCATTCTGTGGCGGGCGATCACATCAAGCAGGAGCCCTTCTCCGCGAGCTCTGGCTGGGTGCCCACCTCGGGCGAGACGTACTACTTCATGGTCAGCGGTCTCGCCCGCGGCTCGGAGCGCAACATCCAACAGCGCACCAGGCTGATGCCCATCGTCTGGCCGTGAGGACCCTGCATCTCTGAAGAGAGTCGACGGAACTCCAGGGTATCGGAGAATCAAAACCCCTGACCCCCGAGTTCGGAGGCCGTGACACGGTGCTGGGATCTCCCTTCCCAGGTGTTAGAACTCCCTCCCCCTCTTCTGCACCTTGGTGGCTGATGTTGTTCGCTTCGCCCCTTTTGATGGCTGCTCTTCCCGGATGTGGTCTCCTGATCGGCGACCCGCCCACCTACTACGAAGACGTGAAGCCGATCCTGGATGGCTACTGCGTCGGCTGCCATAGCGACGAGGCGGGCATCTCGCCGTTCCCCCTGATGACCTACGAGTCGACGGCAGCCATTGCCGGTCTCATCGCGGAGTCGGTCTCGGAGAGGCGCATGCCGCCCTGGGGTGCCGAGGCGGGACACACGCCGCTCAAGTTTGATGTGTCACTGTCGGACGAGCAGATCGACATCCTCGTCGACTGGTCGATCGACACAGAGGAAGGTGACTCCCAGAACGAGGGCGATGCCATCGAAGTCGATCGGGGAGGGTTGGAGCGGATCGATCTCGAACTGCCGATGGCTGTCGAATACGCTCCGTCGGCATATCCCGACGATTACCGGTGCTTTGCCCTCGACTGGCCCGAGGATGAACTCACCTACATCACCGGCTTCGTGGGGCTGCCAGGGAACCAGGAGGTCGTCCATCACCTGGTCACGTTCCTGGTGCCGCCCGACCAGGCGGAGATCGTGAGTGGCTTCGACGAGATGTACGACGATGGGCCTGGATGGCCGTGTTTCGGGGGACCGACACCGTCGGTGGACTACGATGGCGAGAGTGTCTTCGGGCAGATGCTGGGGGTCTGGGCGCCCGGGATGGAAGGCATGACCCTCCCCGAGGGCACCGGAGTGCCGGTCTCTGAAGGATCCGTGCCGATTCTGCAGGTTCACTACAGCACCGTGAACAGCAATGCATCCGACCTGTCTGCGCTGGGAGTCCAGCTCTCATACGAGCCAGTGATCCCCGGCTACGTCCTGCCGTTCTTCGATATGCTCTGGTACCTGGATCCCAGCTCCATGAGGATCGATGCTGGGGATCCCGATGTCCAGCACGGGTACGAGGAGGCGATCCAGGACAACTACATCTTCAAGATGCTGGGTTTCGACGAGACCGACGTCGAGCTTCACTCCGTGTTCCCTCACATGCACCAGCTTGGAACGGCGATCAGCATCTACCTGGACCGGGTCGATGGCGGCCGACAGTACCTGGTCAAGGTGCCGGCCTATGACTTCAACTGGCAGCGAGAGTACGTATTCGAAACATCCTTGATCGCTGAACCAGGTGACACACTTGGAATCGAGTGTCACTGGAACAACACGGAGAGCTATGGGGTAGAACATGGCGTGACGCCGACCGAACCCGTAGACGTTGACTGGGGCGAGGGAACGGTGGACGAGATGTGCATTTCGACGCTGTATATGACGACTCCATAGCCTCGAGGCATCGCGGTAGCTGTGGCTGCCACCATCTGTCCGAGAACCCCGATGCCCTGGTGGAGGGGTCGCTGGGGTAGGCTTGGGATTGGAGTTGGCGATGCCTTCCGGCCCCGAGCGCAAAGAAGAAGAGAGAATGGCGATTCTGGAGGGGGATCGGCTGATGGAGTTGGGGCGTATCGAGCGCGCTGAGGGCAACTATGGGGATGCCGTGGGTTGCTACCAGCAGGCGCTCGACATTTTCCGAAGACATGGAAATCGAAAAGGTGAGGGAATTGCACTCGGAAGTCTCGCGAACGTCTTTCAGGCGCAGGGGCAGTACGACCGGGCCAATAAACTCTACTCGAAGGCCCTCGACATCTCCCGAGAAGTCGGAGACAAGCGCAACGAGGGAATTCACCTCTGCAATCTCGGAAGCCTCTTTCGAGCCCAGGGGCAGCTTGAACCGGCCGCTGACCTTTTCTCGCAGGCCCTCGACATTCAACGAGAACTGGGAAGCAAGAATTCTGAGGGGATCAGTTTCGGAAGTCTTGGGGTCATCCTTTTCGCCCAGGGCCAGTATGAACGCGCCATTGAGTTCTACTCGCGGGCCCTCGCCATTCACCGAGAAGTCGGAGACAGGCCCAACGAGGGAACCAACCTCGGAAATCTCGGGGACGCTCTCTTAAGACTTGGGCGTCTCACCCAAGCGGAGGCCACGTTTCGCCAGGCCCTTCCTATCTGTGACGAGACAGACCACCGGGTCGCATCGGGCACTTTTCGTGGTTCCCTCGCCCTCGCCCAGCAGGCCCAGTTTTCGGAAGCACTGGAACTGCTCGAGGCTGGCGAGCCCCATGTTGCGCCCATGCTGGAAGAGCACGCCAAGTTTCTCTGCAAGAAAGGCCAGGTCCAGCACCTCGCTGGCGACTCCGTGGTAGCGGCCATTGCGCTTTCCGAGGCGGAGTCGATCGCCACCAGGTTGGATGTCACCCCCGAATCAGAACTCGGCCAGGCACTTGCCCAGGCCCGGGACGCCCTGACCCGGTAGTCTCCTGGGATGGTGCTGAACCGCCCCCTGCCCCCCGAGAACCCCGATGCCCTGGCGGAGGGGGCGCTGGGGTAGGCTTGCTGTCTGTCCTGGCACAGCGGGGGTCTCTGATGCGTCGTCTTCCTGGTTTCTTTTTACTTTCCGTCTTCTCCCTCGGCCTGGTGGCTTGTGGTGGTTCTGCCACGGTCTCGGTCACGGCGACCCCGATCCCGGATGCATCGGTGCCAGGGCCCCTGGAAAGCAGCCTGGAAAAGGACTTTCGACCGAAGATCCAGCGTTGCTACGAGACGGCGCTTCAGACCCAGGAGGACCTGGCAGGCACCGTGACTGTCCGGGTTCTGGGCTCCCACGGCATCCTGCGGCATGAGGTCATGGGGATGGGGCCCCAGGTCCTGGTGGACTGTGCCCTGGAGCCCCTGGAGGGCAGTCGGCTTCAGAGGAAGCTGGGCGATGGGCCCACCGAGGTGGGTTTTGTCCTGACAGTGCGCTTTTCTACGTGATGCTGGAGAACTGGAGGTCTGTCGTGTCTCAGACGAGGTCCTGAAAACCGCTTGTGTCCTTCCTGGGCCAGGTCCCGGCGGCGCAGGAGTTGGGGTGACCCTGCGGTAAGCTCCCTGTCCTGACACAGATGGAGTTTCTGATGCGTTGTCTTCCTGGTTTCTTGCTTCTTTCCCTCTTCTCTCTTGGCCTGGTGGGGTGTGGAGGGGATGACACGGCCACCGGTGACTCCGGGGACACGGATTCGGATGCCGACACGGACACGGACACGGATACGGACACCGATGCAGACGCAGACGCTGACGCTGACGCTGACGCTGACGCTGACGCTGACGCTGACGCTGACG
>CAZMNK010000152.1:0-2978 GCA_964567625.1 uncultured Enterobacterales bacterium
GTGTCATCGTGACCCCCTCGGTCCTTAGGGATCGGGGGGGTCGCGTCGTTTTGGGCCTGGCTTGTTCCGGGAGGGACGGGAAGGTTTCGGGGACCTCTGGAACCGCCGTTTCAGTCCGTGTAAACCAGTGCGGCAACGCCGTTGTACCTGCAGGCCCGTGCCCGGAAGTCGACAGAGACCGTGCTGCTGCTTTTGTCTTCTTCGTCCATCAGGGCAGTCAGGGTGCCGGCGACTCCGCCAGCGACACGGTCGATGGTGATGTTGACGTCGTCCATGTCCCAGGTCTGGCTCTCGTCGTCGTAGGGCAGGTGCTCGAAGGAGCAGGTCTCTGCATTCCAGCCAGTCGCGTCGCTTCCGGCCCCATCTCCCCAGAAGAGTCCGCCTCGGCCATCAAAGGTGCCGGGCGTCGGGCGACCGACCTCCAGTCCATCCACGGTGCTGTTGAAGATCACCCGCTCTCCGGCGGGTTCCAGGGAGTCCTGGTAGTCGAAGTACCCGGTGAGTGCTTCGCAGTGATCGGTTGCGGGGTCTCCGTCCTGGACGTTGGCCAGCGCTGCCTCTCCCTCGTCCAGCCACTCCTGGACCTCATCACAACTCTTGTCGCTGGTGGTCAACAGGAGGTTGTCGAGAACGTAGTGGTCGCCCTGGTGGGTGAAGGTCTGGGTCTCGGCGCTGAAGCTCCAGAGGGCAAAACCATCGCTGTTGCCGCTGTAGTGCCAGAAGGCACTCTGGGCCGTCCAGGCCTCCTCCAGCTGACTGGTGGAGTCACCCAGGTTGGTGATCGTGAAGTCGGCGGTGCCGGGCGCACAGGCCAGCATCAAGAACGCAATCATCGAGGGCCTCCTCAAATTCCCGTGGTGGAATCTGGCTCCGGATACCTTCGGTTTGCCCGGGTCGACGAGGACGCTGACACATGTTGACAAGGACGTGTCCTGACGCCATCGAAGGAAGACCACCTGGAGAGGCCACTCGGCGTGGAACCGGGCCCGGCTTCAATCCATGTGAGTTCAATGTGCCGCTGGGGATCCCGGCAGGTGTCGCACGTTCAGACCGAACTCAACAGTCGGGAACATCGAGCCAGTGCCCGGGCTCGGTGGCCACCAGGGCATTGAGCTTGTCCGTCATGTCCTGGAGAGCACTGGGGTTGTTTGTCGCCATGTCGCTCTGTTCGAAGCGGTCCACGAGCACGTTGAAGAGCTCGTAGCGGGAGCGACAGAAACCGTTCCCCTGGTCGCGGGCTCGGACCACCAGCTTCAGGTTGGCCTCGCGGTAGGCCGCGGTGCCATTGGTGTCCTTGAAGAGTTCGCTGTAGACGAATTGCCGGGTCGGTCCGGTGGTCTCCTGGAGGTAGGGCCAGAGGCTGACGGAGTCCTGGCTGTTGGGGCTCGAGCCCTCCACCAGGTCGTTCAGGGTGGCGAAGATGTCGACCGCATGGACCAGGTCAGCGACTTCGCGTCCAGGATTTTCCACGCGCCCCATTCCCATGGCGGCCAGGGCTCCCCCGCCCAGGCCCTGGGAGATCTTGTAGTCCAGTCCGTCCGCCACGATGAACGGCACACGAATACCGCTCTCGTACAAGGTGCCCTTGCCCCGTCCATCGTCGAAGATGTCCTCGGCCACGCTGCTTGAGGTTCCGTTGTCCCCCAGGAAGATGATGACGGTGTTGCTGAGCCTGTTGATGCCATCCAGCAACTCACCGACCTGCTGATCCAGGCACTCCACCATCGAGCGGTAGACGAGGCGATTTGTGGCACTGGCCTGTTGGCTGTAGCCGCAATCCTCTGGGGGGAGATCGTAGGGAGAGTGGGGGGCGTGGTAGTTGACCGAGGCGATCCACTTGCCGGACTGGTTGTTGATCCAGTTCACGGCCGAGTTGGTGGTGGCGAAGGAGGCGTACTCCGTCTGTGCGTTGGGCACCGTGAAATTGGTGGCCGCGTTGTGGATGGAGGTCAGGCTGAGCCAGTCGTAGTACCCGTTGAAGGAACCGACATCCAGGTCAGATCGGGTCCCTCTAAACGCATCGAATCCGAGCAGGGTGGGGGGGAACTCCACGGCGATCATCTGGCCGATGTGGTCTTCCCAGGACTCTTCTTCCGACCAGACCTCGGGCAACTCTCCCTCGCCCAGGTGCCACTTGCCGAACAGGCCGGTCTTGAAGCCGGCATCTTTGGCCACGTGTGCAATCGTCGTCTCGTCCAGGCCGAGCTCTTGGGAGCCTTCCTGGCCAATGGCCCGCCCAACGCCGTGGCGGAAGGCAAAATTCCCGGTGAGGAGGCTCGCGCGGGTGGGAGAGCAGGCCGGATTGGCCCACGCATCGGTGAACCGCACGCCGGAAGAGGCGAGCTGGTCGATGACCGGGGTCTGCGGCATTGCCGTCGCGCTCTGGCCGTACCCCGGGTCCACGTCGACCAGGTAGGCGCCGACCTTGTCCACCCCCAGGTCGTCAGCGACGATGATGAGGACATTGGGTGTAATGCCACTTCCCGTGGCCAGGCCGGTGACGGCGGACACGCCACCCTGCCGACCCAGTTCCCAGGTCCCTATGGCTCCGGCAAGTCCGATAACCAGCGTTGCAGAGACGATAGTCTTCTTGTTCATTCCCGGTGACCCCACACATGTCTGTGGGGGAGCGTAGCAGCAGTTCAGGGCCGTGGAAGGCCCTGTTGGACCCCTCATTACAATTCACCACGGCTCGTGACACGGAAGCATCGAATCCCGCACGCGGTTCGGGACGCCTTCGGTGCCTCGGGCGGGGTCTCTTGGCGTGGGTTGGGGCTGGTGGTGGCCCTCCTTTCTTGCGGGGTTCCAGCCCAGGCCGGGGAGAAGCTCCGCGGTGCCGAGCGAGAGGAGGCGATCGCCCGGATCGATGTGCTTCTCGGAGAGACCCAGCAGCGTCATGACAGTGCCGATTACCAGGGCTGCATCCAGGCTGCAGAAGAGGCCGTTGCGCTCTCCCGGAAGGCCCTGAAGAAGGATGC
>CAZMNK010000152.1:3078-12983 GCA_964567625.1 uncultured Enterobacterales bacterium
GACCCGGTGGCCTATGTGGTGGCGAACAACCTGGCCTCCGCGAGCACCACCCTGGGGGACTACGCCACGGCCGAGACCCTCTACCTGTGGGTCCTGCAGAGCTATGAAGTCATTCACGGGCCAGACCACCTGCAGATGGCTGGGGCGTCCAACAACCTGGGGTACCTCTACGGCGAGTTGGGACGCAGTGCAGAGGCCAGGGCCCTGTTCGAGCGGGCGCTGGTCATCTACCAGGACCAGGCGCCCCAGCACCCCGATGTGGGCAATGTGCACGCGAACCTGGGTTTCCTGCTCCAGAACGAGGGAGACCTGGTGGGGGCCGAACGCCACCTGCGAGCGTCCCTTGCCGTTCGCCAGTCAGCTCTTGGACCGGACCATCCCGAGGTGGCCATCGCCCGGATGAACCTGGCCGCCCTGCTGTCCAGTGCGGGGGATTTCGAGGGAACTCTTCGGGAATTCGAGGCGGCGAAGAACAGCCTGGAACGGACCCTCGGTCCGGACCACCCCCTGGTTGCCAGCACGTTGGCCGGCATGGGGTACGTGGCCATGGAGATGGCGGACTATGACCGCTCCCGGGAACTGCTGGAGCGGGCTGTGGTCATTCTGGAGTCCGCCTATGGGCCCGACCACGGTGAGCTGGCCAGCCTCCTGAACACCCTGGCTCAGCTGGAACTCCACCTGGGCCGCCTGGGCCCGGCCCAGGTGGACATCGATCGGGCCGTCTCCATCTACGAGGCCGTTCATGGCCCGGAACACCCGGAACTGGGGCCATTGCTGACCCAGCAGGGAGCCACCCGGGCCGCTGCGGGTGATCACCTGGGCGCCAGGGCGTCCTATTCTCGGGCGATCGAGGTGGCCGAGGCGGCATGGGGACCGGGCAGCCCCGCTGTGGGCCATGCCTGGAATGCCTACGGGGTGCTGCTCCTGGAGGAGGGAGACATGGCCACGGGCATGGAATGTCTCATTCGCTCTCGCCAGATCCTGGAGGAGGCTCTGGGCCCGGGACACGCGGACACCACGGGCGTTCTCAACCACCTCGCCTATGGCCTGGCGGAGCAGGGCCAATACGTCGAGGCCCGACGGCTCTACGAGGAGGCGCTGGCGATCGCACAGCGTGTCTATGGTCCGGAGCATCCGGAGCCGGCCCAGGTTCTGCACAACCTGGGCATCCTTCTCCATGAACAGGGGGATGCAGTGGGGGCTCGCCGTCACTACGAGCAGTCCCTGGCGTGGAAGGAGGCGGCGCTGGGCCCGGTACACCCGTCGGTGGCGAATACCCTCGACAAGCTGTCGGAACTGGATGGGTGGGAAGGAGACCTGGAATCGGCCCGTTCCCGTATCGAGCGGTCCCTGGCCATCCGAATGGAGGTCCTGGGGGCGTCCCATCCGGACGTGGCCCACAGTCATGTCCGTCTCGCAATGCTGGCTCACAGGGCTGGCGATCACGAAACTGCTGCCGCCAGCTATGCCACCGCCCAGGGCATCTGGGAGGCCGGGGGGCTGGGGCAGACGGACAGCGCCACCCGGGTGCGGGTGATGGAGGCGGGCCTGCGATTCGACCAGGGCGACGTGGCGGGCTCGGTGGCTCTCCTGGAGCAGGCTCTGGCGGAAACCGAGACCCGGACAGCCCCTGGAGAGCCGGGTCGGGTCTGGATCGAACGGCGGCTCGCCCTGGCGGTGGCCGCCCAGGGGGACCGTGACCGGGCTCGCTCCCTGGTTTCGCGCTCCCTGGAGGGCAGTGAAGCCGCCCTGGGGCCGGTCCTGGTTCGAGCCAGTGAACGGGCTCGCCTGGCAATGATCCGCAGTCACCGGGAGAGCCTGGATGTCTACCTGTCCCTCTTTGACCGTCCCCAGGACGCCGGCGAGGCCTACCGGGGAGTCCTTCGGTGGAAGGGGGTCGCCACGCGCTCCCTGGCGGGCCAGCAAGCGGCCTCACGGGCTTCGGATGATCCGGAACTCGTCGCCTGGAAGATGGAGCTGGCCCAGGTTCGAGGGGAGCTGGCCCGGCGGACCTGGGCCGGAGAGACCACGGGGTTGGAGGAACTGACCCTTCGCAAGGAGGTCCTGCAGAGGGACCTGGCCATTCGCAGTGACGACGTGGGGCGAGACCTGCGGGTGATCGAGGCGGAGGCGTCGGACCTGTGCGAGGCCCTTCCCGAGGGGGGTGGCCTGGTGGACCTGCTTCGCTACGCGCGGACCGAGGCGGGCAATGATCGCCTGGAGACCGTGCCCCACTACGCCGCGTTCGTCTTGCTGAAGGGCGCCTGTGACCGGGTCCACCGGGTGGAGTTGGGCCCCGCGGCCCCCCTGGAGGAGGCAATTGCCCGTCACCGCGGTCTGCTGGCGAGCGGAACCCTGACCCGCCGCATCGACAAGGCGGGAACCGCGGTGAGAGCGCTGGCCTGGGCGCCCCTGGAGCCGGTTCTGGGCCCGGCGGATCCGGTGCTCATCGTCCCGGATGGGGCCCTGGCCACCGTCGCTTTCAGCGCCCTGCCGGACAGTGGCCGGTACCTGCTGGAGGAACGGCACATCGGCTACCTCGAGGCGGCCCAGGATCTGCTGGGGAACCCCTCCAGCGATGCCTCCCAGGCCGAGGGAGCCCTGGTGGTGGGGGGTGTGCGCTACGAGGCTGCCACGGCGGTGGCCGCCGCTCGTCTGGATCCAGGGGACCTGGGGGTGACCCGGGCTGCCGCCTGTCTGGCCGACCTGGCACCACTGCCGGCCACCCTGCCCGAGGCGGAGGGGGTGGCCGAGGTCCTGGGGGCCGGCACAGTTCTGCTCACCGGTCACCAGGCCTCTGAACAACGGGTCGCCCAGGAAGCCCAGGGGAAACGGGTGGTGCACCTGGCGACCCACGGGTTCTTCGCCGGGGAGTCGTGTCGGTCGGCGATGGTGGCCGAAGGAGGAGGCGGGGACGCAGTCCTGGGGATGAATCCCATGCTTCTGAGTGGCCTGGCGCTTGCCGGGGCCAACGATGGCGGGGAGGGTGGCGGAGACGGGGTCTGGACCGCCGAGGAGATCGCCGGGCTCTCCCTGGAAGGCACCGAACTGGTTGTTCTCTCGGCCTGTGACACCGCGCTGGGAACCATCGAGGCCGGAGAGGGGGTGCTGGGGTTGCGCCGCGCCTTTACCCTCACCGGCGCCGGCACGATGGTCATGAGCCTCTGGCCTGTAGACGACCGGTCCACAGCCCTGTTGATGCAGACGCTCTACGGCGGTCTGGCCGAACACAGCGCGCCCGAAGCACTGCGGCTCGCCCAACTGGCATTGCTGGCGCAGAACAGGACCCAGGAGGGTGAGGCGCGGCCCGAGACCTGGGCGGCCTTCATCGCTTCCGGGGCGGACTGGTGAACCTGTTCAATTCAGACCCCACGGGGTATTCACCCGGGCAGGAACTCGCGGGCTTCGTGGGTCGCGGCGAGGAGGAATGTTCATGACCTGGATCTGGCTCTGGGGAGCGTTGGCCCTGGCGGGGGATCCCCCGGTGGACGCAGGACTGTCCGTCCAGACGGAGGGCGCGATCGAGCTTCGGACCGAAGTCCAGGCTGAGAAGGGAGAACTGACGCCGTTCAGCAAGCTTCGTGTGGGCGACACACTCACCCTGCCCCCCGGGGCTTCGCTGGAGATCGTCTACTTCACGACGGGCCGCAGGGAGTCCTGGACCGGTCCGGTGGAGTTGACGATCGCTGAAGCGGCCGCCAAGGCCAGTACCGGCCAGGCACCCCAGGTGCTCCAGACCGACCCGGTGCTCGGAAGACAGTTGCAGGAACTCCCGTCCGTGATCCGACGGGGGGCTCGGGGTCCGGTGCGCAGTGGGGGAGACGGGGTGGACCCGCGTTCCCTGCTCGACCAGGAGGAACTCGCTGCGGTCCAGGCCGCCACCACTCGCTACAACGCCCTCTGCAAGGCCTTTCCGCCCCGGGATGTCTTGCCCGACATCTGCTACGCGACCGTCCTGCGAACCTATGGCCTGGACGCCGAAGCCGATGCAGTGCTCAAGCAGGCCCGGGGCCGTTGTCCCTTCTGTGATCTTCCGCCCATGTCGACCGAGCAGTAGCCCTCGGCCAGGCTCTGTCCCTTGTGTGGGCAAGGTGCGTGGCATCATTCGACGGTGAGAACCCCCTCTCGGAAGCTCCACGTGTGGACCCTCTGCTGGGCCCTGTTGGGGACCGTCCTGGCGGCCTGGCTGGCCCTGGTTCCGCTGGAAGGGGTGCCCCACGTCCAGGACGAGGTCGTCTACACCCTGCAGGCCCGCGCCCTGGCGGCCGGAGGGCTGGGATGGGCCTCGCCGGAGCCCCTGGCACTGGAGAGCTTCCACTTCTTGCTGGACGTGGACGGACGGCGCTTCGGGGTCTTTCCGCCGGGTTGGCCGGCGGTGCTGGCTGCGGGGGTCTGGATGGGCGCACCCTGGCTGATCAATGCCCTGTTGCATGGCGTCTGTGTGCTCCTGGGGACTGCCCTGGCCGGGAGGTTCGGGGGAGAAATGGCGGTGCGGGTGACGCCGCCGCTGCTCGCCCTGAGCCCAGGCCTGTTGTTGTTGGCCGGCAGCCGCATGGCCCACACCTGGACCGCCCTGCTCGTCCTGGCTGGACTGGGTCTGAGCCTGCAAAACGGCCGTCGACACTCCGTTGCTCTCGGGGGTTGCCTGGGCCTGCTGGTCCTGACCCGGCCCCTGGATGCACTCGTCCTGGGGATCGTGGTCTTGCCGGGTCTGCTTCGCCAGGGAGTCGGCGTCGGGGCATGGGCCGCCATCGGGCCGGCCCTGGGGCTGGGGCTGCTGGGGGCGGTGAACCTGGCGGTGACGGGCGATGTGCTGGTGCTTCCCCAGGCGGCCTATTTCGCAGAAGGGCTGCCCCCGGTCCCGGACCCGGCCTTTCGGTATGGGCCGGACTGCAATGCGCTGGGATTCGGGGCCCAGACCGGCTGTTTCCCCACCTATGGCGACCTGGGGCACACCCCGGCCAAGGCTCTGCTGAGCACGACCCGGAACCTGGAGGCAGCGGGGCGCCTCTGGCTCGGACATGGCGTGCTGCTCTTGTTGGCAGGGGGAGCGTGGTGGCGGCCCCAGGCCCGCCCCTTGCTGTTCCGGGGGCTGGCCCTCGGGGGCCTGCTGATCCTGGGCTACGGGCTCTACTGGGTCCCTGGGCTGGCCTATGGCCCCCGGTTCCTTCACAGCCTGGCACCGGTCTGGATCGTTCTCTGTGCCCTGGGGGTGGCTGTCGGGTTGGAGAGACGCCCCTCGCTTCCCTGGATCGGTGCCCTGGTGTTGTTGCTGCCGATGGGCGGACGCCTGGCCTCAGCCCTTCCAGAACTCGTGGGCTACTGGGGCGTGGATGGGCGATTTGCCTCGTTGGAGCAGCGTTGGGAGGGCCCGGATGCCCTGCTGCTGGTGGCCTATTCGGCGGAGGGTGGGCAAGTCCTTGAGGCGCCCCAGACCCTGGGGACCACGCTGACCGCCCCGCCGCGACTCTGGCGGGGGGCCTGGTTGGGACGGGGGGATGGACCCATTCTCTACGCCGAGTTCCAGCCGGCGCTCGTCGACGTGGCCCTGGCGGCGCATCCCGGACGGGAGGGCTGGCTCTATGTGATGCACCTGGACCCGGCACAGGACCAGTTGATCCCGCTGGACAGGCTGGACCGCTCACCCCAGGCCCAGGCCCTGCCGATGCCGGTGGATCCCTTTACGATGTCGCCCTTACCGGTGGCCCCGGTGCCCGGCGAGGGCCCTCTGCCCTGATTCTCAGGTGAGGGACACCAGCTCGGGTTGGGCTGCCCGTACCCAGTCTTCGGTGGCGACCACCAGCGAGTCCGTGTGGGTTCCTGCGGTAAACGCCACCTGCTCACCGGCCAGGATGGCGTGATCCGCCACCAGCCGCAGTGGCAGCACCGGCCGACCAAAAGGCGGGACCTGGCCCGGCTGCAGACCCAGGGCCGCCAGCTCCTCGGCCCGGGCAAAGCGGAGCTTCTGGGAGCGCAGGACCCGTCGAACGACGCGGTTGTCCATGGTCTGGTCAGCCCGCAGCGCGACCACGGTGAGCTCGCCTCGAATCTTCATGACCAGGGCCTTGACCCCGGCGGAGACCGGGAGGCTCCGGGCGGCGGCCAGGGCCTCGGTGGTGGTGGCCTTGGCGTGGCGCAGGTGTGTCACCTCGGCGTCCGTGGCCTGGAGTTGCTCCAGGACACGGGCCAGCAATTCCGGGTTGTTGCCCGCCATGTTGTCGCCTGGGGTTCCGACCGGTCCCGCGGTCCTCAGTACGCGTCCTTGTGCACACCCACCGCCCGGCCCGACGGATCCGCCATCTTGGCAAAGGCCTCGTCCCACTCGATGGCCACCGGCGTCGAGCAGGCGATGCTGGGACCACCGGGCACCGTCCTTGCGGCGCAGGCCTGGGGGTAGTGCTTGTCGAAGATGCTCCGGTAGAAGTAGGCCTCCTTGGTGGAAGGAGGGTTGTAGGGGAAGCGCTCATGGGCTTCGGCCAGCTGCGCATCGCTGACCATCTCGTCCGCGTGGTCCTTCAGCGAATCGATCCAGCCGTAGCCCACGCCATCGCTGAATTGCTCCTTCTGGCGCCAGAGGATCTCCTTGGGCAGGCACGGGTTGTCCGGGTCATCAAATGCCGTCCTCAGGATGTGCTTCTCCATGCGGGGGCCGTCCGGATGGGTGGTGGACATCTTTGCCGTGGGGTCAAAGGACAGGGCCTCCTGGAGAAAGTCGGCGTCCAGGAAGGGCACTCGTGCCTCCACGCCCCAGGCCATCATCGCCTTGTTGGCCCTCAGGCAGTCGTAGAGGTGCAGGGTCTGGAGTTTCCGGACGGTCTCGTGGTGGAAGTCCGCCGCGCTGGGGGCCTTGTGGAAGTACAGGTAGCCGCCGAAGATCTCGTCCGCGCCCTCGCCGGACAGCACCATCTTGATGCCCATGGCACGGATCTTTCGAGCCATCAGGTACATGGGGGTGGAGGCGCGGATGCTGGTCACGTCGTAGGTCTCCAGGTGCCAGATCACGTCGGAGAGCGCGTCCAGACCATCCTCGATCGTGTAGTGGAAGGCATGGTGAATGGTGTCCAGGTGCTCTGCGACCCGTTCGGCGGCCGCCAGGTCGGGGGACCCCTCCAGGCCGATGGAAAAGGAGTGCATGCGGGGCCACCAGGCCCCGGTTCGTTCGCCGTCCTCGACCCGCCGAGCGGCGTGGCGGGCGGTGATCGCGGAGATGAGCGAGGAGTCCAGGCCTCCTGACAGCAGCACGCCCCAGGGCACATCGGACATCAGTCGCTTGACGACGGCCTGTTCCAGGACGTCTCGGATCCGGGCGGGGTCGGCGGGTCGGGTGGGGACCTTGTTTTCGAACCAGGAGGGTTCGTACCAGCGCTCCAGGCCCTTTCGGGTCATCAGGTGTCCCGGTGGAAAGGTCTTCCAAGAGGTACACACCGGTTCCAGGGCCTTCATCTCCGAGGCGAACCACAGGCTGCCGTCGGGCCCCTGTCCCACGTAGAGGGGAACGATGCCGATGGGGTCCCTTGCGGCCAGGAAGTCGCCGGTCTCGTCGTCCACGAGCACGAAGGCGAACTGGCCGTCCAGCTGAGCGACGCAGTCCTTGCCATGCTCCTGGAACAGGGGAAGGATGATCTCGCAGTCGCTGGCCGTCTGGTAGGGCCACTTGGGGGTCGCTGCTCGTACACTGGCGTGGTTGTAGATCTCGCCGTTGACGGCCAGGGCGAGGCGACCCGGCGGATCCACGAGCGGTTGTTCGCCGCTGACCGGGTCGACGATCGCCAGGCGCTCGTGGGCCAGGACGGCCTGTTTGCCGGTCCAGACGCCGCTCCAGTCCGGTCCACGGTGGCGAAGCAATCGCCGGTGCTGAAGGATGGCCTCCCGCGCTTCGGCGCGGTCGACGGGGTCGATGACTGCGAGGATTCCACACATGGGGGGATCGTACCGAACCGTCGCACTGAGGTCGGATCAGTGTCTGCCGTCAGGGGCGCCCAGAAGGGTCTGAATCGGGTTTCCCGGGCGGGGCAGGGCAGGGTCTCTCGATGCCGAGGAAGGGGTGTTCTTTCCCCCGGATCCGGCGCACTGGGCTGTTTTTTGCCGCGGTGGTCACCGCGCTTGCCCAGGTCCCTGCCCATTCCTGTGCTTGTTGCGACATTGTGGAATGGCGGGTTCCCCTCGGTGGGGCCGCGCAGGGCGTTCTCCTGCTCCAGGAGCAGAGCACGGCCTTTTCTGGTCTGGGAGACCGGCGAGAGCGGTCTTGTGAGCGGGCGGTTGTTGGGATCGAGGACGATGGGGTCCGGAAAGAAGCGCCAGGGCCTCTCTGAAGGAATTCCTCCCTGAGAACTGTCCGTTTCCCACGCTCCTCGCGTCTTTCCCGAACCGGGGAGGAGAACGGGTGGAACGGGTCCAGGGGGCGAACGGTAAGGCGGAGGTGATCATCGAACCTGGAGGAGGAGTCCGGTTTCGCTTCCGGAACCGCTGCACCTTCATTCGCTATTGGCCTCCCCGGTGCTCTGTGGTGGAGGATGGCCGGGCCCGTCGAGGAGCCAGCGCGCTGGTGCCCGATAACGATGGTGTGGGCGGTAGTTCCTTTGTGCACCGGGCCATGGGTCTGTTGTCCCGGGCGATGGCCGAGGTTCCCGATCCGGTCCGGACCCTGGTTGTCCGCTACCCGGCACCGGTGCGCTGGAGGTTGCTTGTGGCGGCCCATGGTGCAGGAACCCCCTTTCTCGAGTTGCTGGAGAGCCACCCGGTGCTGGGTGTGGCTCTGGCCTGCCACCACCAGCTTGGCGTGACGAGGCGTTATCGCTCCGCTTTTGTGCAGCGGTGGGCGGGTCGCCGTCGGGTGGCGATCATGAAGGTGCTGGGCCTCCCCGCCACCCCCGCTGCCGTTCGCGTGCTGTCTCGTGTGAAGGCCTCAGAGGCCCACCTCGCTTCGCTGAAGGTGGCTTCCAGGGTTCTGGACACCCAGATGGATCGGGTTGTTCACCTCAGGGTGATCTCGCCGGAGACCTGGTTGCTTCTCGATCGGCCCAATTCTGCACTCCTCTCTCCGGTCCTCCTGGACCACCTGGCGCATCACCGCGAGCAGGCTCGGGATGTGTTGGCTCTCCTGAAGGACTTCGGGCCCTGGTTGGAGCCGATGACGTTGCCTCCCGCAGACACCGTTGAACAGCTTCACCGTCGGGTTCGCAAGGCGGTCGGTCGGGTGGCCTTCAGTCCTCCTCTCGCCTTGTTGCCCGCACATGTGGTGGCCTCGGGGCAGGTCCTGGACATTGCCCTGGTCCGGAACGGTCTGCAGTTGAGGGCACTTGCGCTGGAGCTAGACAACTGTCTGGACGAACTTCACCTTGGCGACCTTCTGGCCTTGCTCCGGGGAGAGAGCTGTGTGGCGGCACTCCGGGTCCCTGGTCAGGAGAGAGCTCTGGGTGCGGTCCAGGTGACCCTGTGGGATGCGGGTCTCTGGGTGCTGGAGGAATTCGGGGGACGAGGAAATGTCGAACTCGACCCTGAGATTCCCGGCGCCGTCGAGGCCAGCATGGTCGCAGTGCAGCCCTGTGAGCAACTGGAACTCGACTTCGGGAATCATGGGAAAGTCGAGGAGGCCGGTGCCTCCTCGCCCGGGTGAGTCTGGTCCTCGACCTCTCAGATGCCCGTCGTCGAGTAGCTCGCTCCCGACGACAGCGGATCCCAGCCGATCTCCACGCCGTCGAGGTCCTCATCGCTCTCGGTTCCGCAGTCCTCCTCGGGTGGCCGCGTGCCGGTGTCGCCGGAGTCCTCGGTGGTCTCGGTGGTCTCGGTGGTGGCGGAGTCCTCACTCTCCTGTGCCGGGATCTCCGCATGCCAGCACGAGTAGAAGTGCCCCCATGTTGCCTCCATGACAGCCCGCCCCCAGGGTAGCTCCTGGCAAGCACTCC
>CAZMNK010000153.1:0-12905 GCA_964567625.1 uncultured Enterobacterales bacterium
GGATGGGCAGGTCCAGGACCTTGGAAAGCTCGTCCAGGAATTCGAGCGTCTGGTGGGAGAGCGGCAGTGGCTTCGACAGGAGGTCATTGCCGATGCCGCCGAGGACGTGGCGACCTTGATCATGGAGCTGTCCCAGAGGGTGGTAGGGGAGACCCTGGCAGTCCACCCGAGATCCCTGCAGCACCTGGTGATGGAAGCCATGAAGTGCCTTCCTGGTGATGACCCGGTTCGGGTTCGGGTCCAGCCGGAGGACCTGCCGATCCTGGAGGCTCACGTGGACTCACGGCGGCCCATTACCTGGATACCTGCACTCGAGCACGGAATCGTGGTGGAAACCGATCTGGGCCACGTCGAAGCCTCGCTGGAGGTGGCCTTTGCCTCCCTCCAAGAAGCGGTCGCAGACTGGCTGGAACAACAACGGGGCTAGGTCATGAATCTCCCACTGACGTCGCTGCGAGAGGACCTGATGAATGTGCGCCTCCAACGCATTCGGGGCCGGGTGGTCCAGGTGGTGGGGACCCTGGTGGAGGCGGAGGTACCTGGTGTCGCCGTGGGTGGACTGTGCCGGGTCGACGGTGGAGCGCTCTGCGAGGTGGTGGGCTTCCGGGGCAGTCGTGTGCTCATGATGCCGCTGGACAACATCGACGGGGTCAAATTTGGCTCCACGGTCCAGCCGGATGCCGGTGCCATCCGGGTCCGTGTGGGATGGGACCTGATCGGTCGGGTTCTGGATGGGCTGGGTCGCCCACTGGACAAGGGCCCTCCCCTGAGAAGTCGTCAGCGGCGAGCCATCGATGCCGGGCCGCCGGACCCCCTGGCGCGGACTGTCATCGATGCCCCGCTGGAGACCGGTGTCCGGGTCCTCGACGGGCTGCTGACCCTGGGTAAGGGCCAGCGGGTGAGCCTGATGGCTGGATCTGGGGTGGGAAAGTCAACCCTGATGGGCATGATCGCCCGGCAGTCCAGTGCCGATGTGAACGTCATCGCCCTGCTGGGTGAGCGTGGTCGGGAGGTGCGGGAATTCCTGGAGCGGGATCTGGGGGAAGAAGGACTTGCCAAGTCCGTCGTGGTGGTCGTGACTTCAGACCGCTCCCCGGTGCTGAAGGTCAAGGGTGCGATGGTGGCCAATGCGGTCGCCGAGTACTTCCGTGACCAGGGCAAGGACGTCATGTTGATGATGGACTCGCTCACCCGGGTGGCCATGGCCCAGCGTCAGATCGGACTCGCTGCGGGAGAGCCGCCCACCTCCAAGGGCTACACGCCGTCGGTCTTTTCCCTGTTGCCGCAGGTCCTGGAACGGGCGGGTCGCGGAGCGGGGCAGGGGAGCATCACCGGTATCTACACGGTGTTGGTCGAGGGTGACGACATGAACGACCCCATCGGGGACGCCGTGCGTGGCGTGGTGGACGGCCACGTGGTGCTCAGCCGAAAGCTGGCGACCCATGGCCACTACCCTGCCGTGGATGTCCTGCATTCCGTCTCCCGAGTGATGGTTCACGTGACCGATGCGGACCACCAATCCAGCGCGGGGCGCATTCGATCGTTGCTGGCGATCTGGGAAGAGAATGAAGAATTGGTGCGCCTTGGGGCTTACCGAAGGGGCACCTCGCCAGAGGTTGACGAGGCTCTGTCGAAGAGAAAGGCTCTGGACATTCTTTTGCGCCAGCAGGTGGGCGCCCCAACGCCCATGGAAGAGACCATCGAGGCCATGCGGCGTATCGTGGCGATGTAGCCTTCCTCTCAGGGAGGGGCGGGTCGGAGATAGGATGTCTGCCGTGCCGAGATGGACCACACTCGTCCTTGGGGGCTTGGCGGTGAGCCTGGTGGGCTGCGCCGAGCCATTCGAGGAGACCCGACAGGACCTTGTGGCCTTTCGCATTGCTGCAGTTGGCGTCCACGAGGGCACGGCAGTGGCGGCACTGTGGAGTGGTGAGGGGCTCTACCACCACTCGGCACCCGGCCTGGCCTGGACCCTGAATGACCAGGGAATCGGTGAGGGGTGGGATGTGCCGGTCCCGGGCCATGGCACCTTGGGACTGACGGCGACAGGCCCGGAAGGCACGGTACGACAGGCCGAAGTCAGTGTGAGGGAGGGACCCGCCGAGTCGCTGACCGTTCTTCGCGAGGCGGTCGAGTTGGGGGAGGACCTGGATCTCGCGTCGAGGGAGGGCGTGGAGGGGTCGGCGGTCGACACCCGTGTGGAATCGGGTCAGGGAGTGCGCTTGATCCTTCCGGACCTGGAGGAAGCGGAGTCCCTGCGGTGGATGCTCGGTGGCGGGGTGGGAACGCTCCTGGAACTGGCTGAGGACCGGGCAGACCTGCTGCGAGCCGAGGTCCTCTTTGAAGAGGACGAGGTCCTGGAGTTGGAGGACCTGGGGGATGGTCCTCTTCACTCCCTCGTCCTTGCGATCGATGGTGGTGGTGGCAATCGTTGGCTCTGGGCGGATGCGGCCGTTGGCGGCGTGGACAGCCTGGCTCGGCACGAGGGGCGGCTGGTGCCCTTCGATGGGGCCGCCTCGCCTGGCTGGCTGGCGGTGACCCTGGTGAGTGATGAGGGCCTGGGGGGGCTGGCCTTCGAGGATGCTGTGCCGGTGATGGACCTGGCCGAGCAGGAGTCCATGGACTGTGCCCTGTCCGAGCTCCCCTTCCGGCTGGCCTGGGTGGCTGAGGGGCGTTGCCTTTTGCCCGACGTCCTGGGGGCACGCGTGGTGGTGGAGGTCTGGTGATCGGGCTGATGTGGATCGCTGTCGCCCACGCGGTTCCCGTGACCGGTGAGCTTCGGGAGATGGGGACGCGGGACCCGCTTTCCGGCTTTATCGGCTGGGAGGAGGGCCTGGTGTCCACCGACCGCAAGGGCGGCTTTGTCCTGGACCTTCCCGAGGGGACCTGGTCCCTGCGGTTCGTGGCTGACGGGTATCTCCCGCAAGTTCGCTCGGTCCAGGTGCCCGTCGCATCACCCCTGGTGATCTACCTGGACCCGGAGCCGGCTCCGCTTGTGGTTGTGGTCGAGTCCCGGGTGGACACCCCTCATGCGAGCTTCCAGGTCCTCGATCGCGAAAGGGTCGAGGACACCCCGGGCACCCATGGCGACCCCTTCCGGTTGATCCAGAGCCTGCCCGGGGTGGCCCAGACCCGTGAATACAGCCCCAGTGCCGGAGAGTTGTCACTCCGTGGGGCCGCGCCTGGGGACTCGCGCTTCTTCCTGGACGGGGTGGAGATCCCCTACCTGTTTCACTTCCAGGAGTACGCCAGCGTCTTTCACACCCGACTCCTGGAGCGTCTCGAGGTCTATCCAAGCACCTTTGGAACCCAGTACGGCAACGCAGTGGGGGGAATCGTCGAGGCGGTGAGCCGGTCCCCCGAGGCGGAACAACTGCATGGTGGCTTGAACTGGTCCCTGGTCAATGCGGGTACCTGGGTGGCGGCACCGGTAGGCTCGGTGGGCGCCGCCTCCGGGAGTGCCCGTCGGTCCTACGCGGACGGACTTGGCAGGAGTTCTGACCAGTACACCATCTGGCCCGTCTTCTGGGACTACCTGGGTCGGTACGAGCATGAACTCAAGCCGGGACACCGGGTCTCCCTGACGGCTTTTGGGGCAGGGGATCGGTATGGGCGGCTTGCTCGGGTGGTCGACGAACTGGACCCGCTGGAGCTCGAGGCAGACCCTGAGTTCCTGTTTGACCGGGCCTTTCATGCGCTCAGCCTGCGGTCGAGCAACCAGGTGGGAGGGGCGCTGCTGCGCAGCAGCCTGGCCCTGGTGCATGACCGCTGGGAGGGCCAGGTTGCGGAGGATGAGCAGTTTCGGCGGGAACGCTACGCATGGCTGCGAGAGGATGCGCTGGTCCCCATCGGCGAGGCGCTGCAGATCGCGGTCGGCCTGGAGGCCAAGCTGACATGGCTGGATCGTCGGGCGAACGTCAGCCAGATCTGGCCGGAACTGGCCACTGAGGCGCCGCTCTTGACCCGAGGGGTCTCCGTCGATGAGTCCTTGCAGCGGTTTCGCGGAGGTGCCTACCTGGAGCCAAGGCTCCAGTGGGGGGATCTCCGTGTGCAGCCCGGGCTGAGAGTCCAGTGGGACACCACCATGGGGGGCTTCTCCGCCGATCCTCGGATCACCGTGCGCTACCACCCGCTGGACGTGGTCCAGGTGCGGGCTGCTGCGGGTCGCTACACCCAGTCGCCGAGCCTGGATGCCCTGTCGCCGACGACCGGGGACCCGGACCTGCCCTGGACCCACTCGGACCAGGCCACCATCGGGGTCGACCTGGCACTCCTCGGCCGACTGGAGGTCGGTGTCGACCTGTGGGGGAAGCGCCTGTACGACACGGTGGTCGAGCTTGCGGGTCAGCCGCCCACCCACGAGGACGGGTGGGCAGCAGGGGTGGAACTGACCAGTCGCTACCGTCTCCGGGATCGCTTCTTTGCGGGCATGGTGCTCACGGTGGGACGGTCCATGCGGGAAGGGGTGCCCTTTGATTTCGACCAGCCCTTCGCCGTGGGGGCAGTGGTCTCCTACACGGTGGAGTCCGGTTGGAACTTTGGAGCCCGCTACCGCTACAGCATCGGCTTGCCCTACACGCCGGTGATCGACGGGATCTATGACGGGGACACCGACACCTACAGGCCGTTGCTCGGCGAACCGAACAGCAAGCGCATGCCTCCGTTCCAGAAGGTGGACCTGAGGGTTGCCAGGGAACTGCGGTTCCGGCGCTTTACTGTCGACGGGTATGTGGACCTGTGGCTGGTTCCGCCCGCGAACACCGCCCTCTACCCGATCTACAGCCACGACTACCGGCAGGAGACCTATGTCTCCGGGCCCGCGGTCATCCCCCTTCTGGGTGTACAGGCTGAATTCTGATCGATGGAGGCAGCCTGAGCCTGGACGACCCTGTCCCTGGGGAGACGATCGAGGGCTCCCTGGAGATGGACCCCATGGACTGGGAGGAGGGGACAACGCGAAGAAGGGGTGGGTGGCGTCTCCTGTGTCAGTCCTCCTCGCGCAGGCGAATCGGAGTCTCGTTTTCCTGCCTCCTCCCGCGCACGTCGGTGAAGACGGCTCGGATGCGATCCATGTCATCCCGGACTCTTCCGGTCATGGTCAGAGTGCCTCCAATGCCCGCTGTCCGGGTTCCATAGTCCAGGTAGGCGATCATCACGGGCACCTGGGTGGCCACGGCCACACGGTAGAAGCCGGACTTCCAGTGGGTGGCCGCCGAGCGAGTGCCCTCTGGAGCCAGTGCCAGGCAGATTTGTTCCCGTGACCGCACCGCTCGGGTCAGGTCCTCGACCAGTCCTGTGGTCTCGGAGCGGTCGATGGCGATCCCCCCCAGGAACCGAAAGAAGGGGCCCCCCAGCCCTCGAAACAGGGCCTGTTTGCCCAGCCAGCGGATCTTGAGTCCCAGGGCCCAGGTCGCTGGCAGGCCGATCACAAAGTCCCAGTTGGAAGTGTGGTGTGCGGCGATCAAGATCACCCGGGGTTCGGCGGAGACAGTGCCGACGATCCGCCAGCCCATCAACGGGACCAACACCCGGCCGAGCCAGTGGCACAAGAGGCCACAACGCTCGGTGGAGAGGTGCTGACTGGCTTTATTTGGGACCATCCACGCCTAGTTTCGGTCGCGGCGATCGACGGTGCAACCCCGTGTACAGGCCCTTTGCCATTGAAGGGCCCATGGACCGGGTTGAATGCAGGCGAGGCACGCTTGCTCGCCACCGGATAACGCGCACCGATGTCCAGAAAGACCCCCTTTCACCCCCGTACACAGGCTCTGTGCGAAAGCCACGGATGGAAGGAGTGGGCCGGCTACCTGGCGGTCTGCAACTACGACCGCCACAGCGAGCGGGAGTACGTGGCCATTCGTCATGCCACGGGGCTGCTCGACGTCACCCCCCTGTACAAGGTCGAGGTGAAGGGACCGGGTGCCGCCTCCTTCCTGGCCCGGGTCTGGTGCCGAGACATCACCCGATGCCGGGTCGGGCAAGTGGTCTACACCACCATGTGTGATGCCCAGGGCAAGTGCCTGGATGACGGCACGGTTTCCCGACTGAGTCCGGATCACTTCCGGGTGACCAGCAGCGAGTCCTGGATGGCCCGGTTCGAGAAGCTGGCGCGGGGCTACGACGTGTCCCTGGAAGACAGCACCCACCGCATCGCTGCCCTGGCCCTGCAGGGCCCCCATTCGCGGGATGTCCTGCGGGGGATCACCGAGTTCGATGTGGACCGGATGCGTTTCTTCCGGGTCCGACCGACCCGGATTGGCGGTGTGCCCGTCCACCTCTCCCGCACCGGGTACACCGGGGACCTCGGATACGAGATCTGGTGCGACAACGGTGATGCCTTGCCGTTGTGGGATGCGCTCATCCAGGCTGGGGCTTCTTGGGGCCTGGAACCGATCGGCCTGGATGCGCTGGATGTGGCTCGAATCGAAGCCGGCTTCGTGCTCCAGGGCGTGGACTATGTCTCGGCCCGGTCCTGCCTGATCGAATCCCGAAAGTCGACACCGGCCGAGGCTGGTCTTGGCTGGACGGTGGACCTGGAGGATCGGCCGGCGTTTGTCGGACAGCAGGCATTGCTGGCGGAGCGCGAGCGCGGGCCGGCCTGGAAGCTGGTCGGCCTGGAGGTGGACTGGGCGGAGCTGGAAGCCCTCTATGCGAGCTATGGCCTGCCCCCTCACCTGGTCCCGAGTGCCAGCCGAGAGGCGGTCCCCATCTACGGGGCCAGTGGCCGCCAGGTCGGCCAACTCACCAGTCGAACCTGGTCGCCTCTGTTGAAGAAGTCCATTGGCCTGGCCCAGCTCCGGGCCGGCAGCACCGCGGTCGGGACGCGGGTCCAGGTGGAGCACACGGTGGAGTTTGAACGTCGCAGGGTCACTGCCACGGTGGTGGAAACGCCCTTCTTCGACCCCGAGCGCAAGAAGCACACGCCCAAGACAGGCCGGCCCACCAGCCTGGGGACGAGCCAATGAGCCAGTACGACGCGATCGTCATCGGAGCAGGGCACAACGGCTTGACCTGTGCGGCCTACCTGGCGAAAGCTGGCCGCAAGGTCCTGGTCCTGGAGCGCAGACACGTGGTGGGTGGGGCTGCGGTCAGCGAGGAAATCTTCCCAGGCTTCACCTACTCCGTGTGCAGCTACGTGGTCAGCCTGTTGCGTCCACAGGTCATACGGGACCTGGAACTGGCTCGTTTCGGGCTCGAGGTGGTGCCCCTGGAAGCCACCTTCACCCCGTTTCCCGATGGCCGATCACTGGCCCGGTGGCCCGACCCGGACCGCAACCGCCAGGAGATCGGCAGGTTCAGTGCCCGAGATGCCGACGTCTACCCGGTGTTCGGCAAGGCGATGGGACAGTTGGCGCGGTTTGCCAAGCCGATCATCGACAGCAATGCACCGGACCCAGGCAGCATGAAGCCTGCGGATCTCTGGAAGCTCCTGGGACTGGGTCGACGCTTTCGGGAACTGGGTGATGACCTGGCCGCCCTGCAGTTCAAGCTCACCACGATGAGTGCCGTGGACTTTCTCCGGGAGTGGTTCGAGTCCGATGAACTCATTGCCCCGATGAGCTGTTCGGGCATCATCGGCACCTTCCTGGGGGTGAAGAGCCCCGGGTCTGCCTATGTCCTGCTCCACCACTACCTGGGAGAGATCGACGGCAGTTCCCGTGCATGGGGTTTCCCCAAGGGCGGGACCGGAGGCGTGAGCGAGGCCATTGCGGCGTCTGCCAGGCATTTTGGAGCGGAGATCCGTTGCTCCAGCCCGGTGGACCACGTGTTGGTCGAAGGGGGTCGGGCCGTGGGCGTTGTGCTGCCCAATGGCGACGAATTGCGGGCGAAGACCGTGATCAGCGGATGCGAGCCCAGGTTGACGTTCCTGGGACTGGTCGGCGAGCAGCACCTGCCTGGCGACTTTGTCACCCAGATCAAGCGGTTCAAACTCCGGGGCAGCTCCGGCAAGGTGAACATCGCCCTGGATCGATTCCCGGAATTCTCGGCCCGACCGGGGATTGGGCGTCACCTCTTCGGGGACATCTCCCTGGCGCCGGGCACGGACTACCTCGAGCGGGCCTATGACGATGCCAAGTACGGCGCTTTCTCCAAGCAGCCCTTCATCAACATCGTTTTTCCCACCCTCTTCGACAAGTCCATGGCCCCCCCGGGCAAGCACGTGATGTCCTGTTTTGTGCAGTACGCCCCCTACGCGCTCGCCGAAGGCCCGGCGGACTGGCCGAACCAGAGGGCGGCTTTCGGGCGTGCCGTGATCGACACGCTCAAGACCTACATGCCGACCATCGAGGAGGACATCCTGCACATGCAGGTCCTCAGCCCCTGGGACATGGAACAGGAATTCGGGCTCACCGAGGGCAATATCTTCCACGGGGAGCTCAGCCTGGATCAGTTGCTCTTCCAGCGGCCCACGAGCGGCTGGGCTCAGTACGCCACACCGGTTCGGGGCCTCTGGCTCTGCGGTTCTGGCGCCCACCCCGGCGGGGGTGTGATGGGGGCCCCTGGGGCACTCGCAGCCAAGGAGATCCTGAGGCGAGGTGCCGTGTGAATACCTCCTACGATGTCGCTGTCATTGGAGGGGGGCACAATGGCCTGGCCGCCGCCGCCATCCTGGCCCGGGCTGGCCGATCAGTGGTCCTCTTCGAGGCCCGGGACGTCCTGGGAGGGGTGGCGGCTGGTGCCGAGTTCCACACCGGCTACCGGCACACGGGCATCCTGCATGACAGCGCCGGGGTGCCACCAGAACTGGCGGAGGCCCTCGGTTTGCGGGGAGGTCTGCGGCGACGCCCGGTACCGCCTGTCCACGTGGCGGGCACCGATGTCGTGCTCGATGGGGAGACCCTGAGCCCCTGGACCGACTGGGTGGACGAGGTTCGACCCTTTTTTCGGGGACTCATGATGGAGCCTGCCCCGGATCTGGGCAGCGAAGCGAGCCTGTGGCCCCTGCTCAAGCCGGCACTGGGATTTCGCAAGATGGGCACGGCTCGGATGATGGAGTTGCTCCGGATCAGCCCGACCTGTGTGGATGACTGGCTGGAGGAGTTCTTCGAGGATCCCGTCCTTCGTGCAGGACTGGGGGCAGACGCCCTCTGGGGAACCTGGATGGGCCCCCGCTCTCCCAGCAGCACCGCTGTACTGCTGCTCCGGGCCTGTGCCATGGGCGACGAGGAACTGGTGGGCGGGCCAGCGGCCCTCATCGATGCCCTGACCGGGCTGGTTGCCGCCGCAGGGGTGGAGGTTGTGAAGGGTGCCACGGTTGAAGCCATCCCGGTGGAGGGGGGGCAGGTACAAGGGGTCACCCTGGCAGATGGCACCCGGGTCATGGCCGACGCGGTCCTCTCGGCCATCGGACCCAGAAAGACGCTCCTGGACCTTGTCCATCCTGCGGCCCTGCCCGATGGCCTGGAAGTGCAGGTGGAACGGATCCGGACCCGGGGGATCATCGCCAAGATTCACCTGGGCCTCAGTGCCCCACTGGCCATCTGCGAGGGTGCGGAGAGATTTCGGACGGGAGCCCATCCCCATGACTGGGAGAGGGCTTTTGACGACGCCAAGCACCGGAGGCCGCTTCGCGCCCCGGCCCTGGACGTCCGTCTGCCCAGTGTGACCGACCCGAGCCTGGCGCCCAGTGGTCACCAGGTCGCGTCGATCCTGGTGCATGGTGTGGCGGGGGATCTGGATGGCGGTTGGGACGACGAGGCGCGGGCGGCGCTGGGCCAGGCCGTGCTGGAACAGTTGGCGGTCCACGATCCAGAGGTGCGGGAGAAGCTCGTGGCGATGGAGATCCTGACCCCGGCCGATCTCTCCGCCCGCTTTGGCCTGGAAGGAGGTCACCTCTTCCACGGCGAGTTGGGGCTGGACCAGCTTCATGCGCTAAGGCCGTCGCCGGACCTCGCGAGGCACCAGACGCCCATCCCGGGGCTCGTTTTGGGGTCGATGGGTACCCATCCCGGCCTGGGAGTCAGTGGCTGGAGTGGTGTGCTGGCGGCCCGGGCTCTCCTGGGCCCTGGACGGCACTGAGGCGGCCGGGGGTCACCTGGGGAAGGACTCCCAGCGAGGATCCCGGGGGCCCTCTACGGCTTCGACCTCCACCCCGTGGTCGCGCAGGTAGTCGCAGCCATTGGCGCCGACATAGCCACCCTCCACCACCAGGACCCGCGCAATGCCACTGTGGTGAATCAGCTTGCTGCAAAGGGTGCATGGCTCACCGGTCACGATGAGCCAGGCGCCTCGCGTGGCCACGCCACCTGCCGCGGCATTGCAGATCACATTCATCTCGGCGTGGTGACAGCCCACTTCCATTCGGGTCCCACTCTTCACCTCGAGGGTGTCTCTCAGGCACTCGTCGCCGCCGCAGAGATGTCCTCCGCCCCGGGGCCCCCCGTTGTAGCCATCCATCAGGATCACGTTTCGGACCGGGTCCAGAAGAAGGGCTCCAAACTTGCGCCGGGGGCAATTGGAAGCCCTGGCCAGGGCCAGGCACTGTTCAATCCGAATGGCGACATGCTTGGTCTTCATCGAACCTCCTCGTCATCGACGGGTCTATGCCGTTCCATCGCTGGCCACACGACTCGGATGAGGGTCGGACGCCAGCCTGACGCCCCATCCCCGTTTGGAGGTGGGGTCGGCACGCCCTGGCCTGTGTTCCGGGCGAGGGGGCTCCCCGCCGAAGCCTTCAGGCCTCTGGGTTCGAGCCGGCGACCAGGATGTTGCAGGGGGCCCGGCGAATCAGGCCCTCGGTGACGCCACCGACCGTGTTGGCCTCGGGTCCACCGTCCAGCCCGGTCCGACCGACGGCCAGGGTCCAGGCACCGGTTTTCTCGGCGGTCGAGATGAGGTTCTCGATGGCGCCCCCGTCCTGGAAGCTGGTGGAGACGCGGATGCCCATCTCCTTGGCCTTCTGGCGGGCTGCAGTCAGGTGCGCCTGGTGAAGTTCCTCTTCGCTGGCGTTCTGCTCGGAGAGCACCACGATCACCTCGACGGGACGCCCGGAAGCCTTGGCGAGCTTGCAGGCGGCATCCAGGGCCCTGTAGCTGGCCTTGGAACCGTCCAGGCCGACCAGGATCGCCTCGTCACCGTTGAGCTGGTAGGCCTCGGCATTGCGAATCACCAGGGTGTCGACATCGGTGCGCCGCAGAACGCGCTCACAGACCGAACCGGCATCGCTGTCCTTGACGGCACCCTGGCCCAGGGCACCCAGGACGACCAGGTCATAGGCGGAGTCGTTGATGTCGTTGACGATGGCCTCGAAGTTGCGCCCGTCGAAGTGCTTGCGGGTGAACGGCAAGCCTCGTGCCTGGGCCATCTCTTCCATCTTGTCCAGGTAGCTGTCGGAGATCAGGTGAAGACCGCGAGCGATCAGCGCGTCGTGAATCATGCGCTGCTTCTCGAGCTCGGTCTCTTCCTTGTACTCGTCGGGAAGGGTGAACTCCATCTGCTTGAACCGGACATCGTGCAGCTTGGCCGCGTAGACGTGGCTTCCCACCAGCTTGGCCTCGTAGGCTGCGCCCAATTCTACGGCGAGGTGCACCGAAGCGTTGGAGTGGTCGGAGTTGTCGACGGGGACGTAGATGGAGTCATACATGCCTTTCCTTGGCGCGAGGTTGCCTTCTCCTACCGCGCCCGCATCGAGCCTGTCAACAGATGGCATTGGGTCCTGGTTTGGGTCGCCAGCTGGCGCGCCCCATCAAGATCGCGGTGGAGGCTGCAACAACGGCAAAAGCCCAGTTGTAGGAAGAGGCTTCCATACCCATGCTCAGACTCTGTCCCTGGCGCCAGGTCAGCACCAGGGCCTTGACGGCTGGTCCCAGGGCCATGAACCGGGTCAGCCACCACCAGCGGCGCCAGATCATCACCGGGATGCAGACCATCAGGGTGGTTCCCGCCAGGAAGAAGATCCACCAGGGGACAAGACCGAACCAGTCGACCTTGTGCTCGGGGCCCAGGGACGCCATGGCGCCGCCCAGGTAGACCGCCCCGTAGAGGGCATAGGCCACCGCTGCGGCACGCCAGCGGGCGCTCTCCGAGCTCTGGTGGACTTCTTCAGGGATCAGAGCGTGCTCTCAGGCCGAGGCGAGCTCGGGCTGTTCCGCTGGTTCCGGGTGGTCGTCGTGGTCATGCACGCCGAGTTTTCCGATGTAGAAGACAGCGCTGACCAGCACGAAGAAGAGCACCACGCACACGGTCACGACCAGCGTGGCGTACCCGATGGCGGGCGTGTAGGCCCAGGGCGAGGTGTCTGGAAGGACCTCGTAGACATGCCAGTTCTGTCGCAGGGCGGACCGGACAAATCCCATGAGTGCCATCAACCAGGTGAAGGAGATGGCGAGGAAGAAGAGGCAGTACTGGGATCTCTTGGAGACCTGTCCCCAGCGGATCGCCCCGATCTCTTTGGCCCCGCGGAACAGCGGGATGTCGATCGCCATCACAAAGACCATGCAGACG
This sequence comes from uncultured Enterobacterales bacterium, assembly GCA_964567625.1. GTDB lineage: Bacteria > Myxococcota_A > UBA796 > UBA796 > CAJQPC01 > CAYFPX01. The sequence continues at coordinate 12,445 of CAZMNK010000153.1, forward strand.
AGCACGGCGACCACCTGCCAGGGGGACATGGCGATGCGCTTGGTCGACTCCAGCCACATCTCGGGGATGTAGCCACCGACCCCGATGACCACGACAATCGCCGCTGCAATGGCGAAGGCTGCGACCTGGAGCCACTTTCCGGTGGTGGCCCAGGAAACCGTCGGGACCTTGTTGCCGCGCCGGTAGAGCACGAAGGACAGGAAGGTGGTGAGGATCAGCAGGTTCACCGCGGTGTTCTTGGCACTCATGACGCCAAAGACCCCAAACACCGGGTGGTTGGTGCCACCGATTGACTCGATCTCCGCCGAGGTCAGGATGAGCGACTTCGGGGTCGCCCAGACCAGGACGCAGAGGGTGACGCTGATGAGCAGGAACTTGATCCAGCCTCGGTAGCGCTCACTCCCTTCAATTCGGTCCATCCCCAGCCACAGGTAGTAGTTGGCAGCAAAGAACAGGGCGCC
>CAZMNK010000154.1:0-12903 GCA_964567625.1 uncultured Enterobacterales bacterium
ATGCAGCGAATGTCTGCGGGAGTCAGCTTGCCCATCAGCGCCCTGGGTTCCAGCAGCCCGGGGTCGGCGCAGCCACTGGAGGTCTTGGAGGTCTTGGAGGTCTTGGAGGTCTTGGAGGTCTCAGTCTGGGGCGACCCCGTGGGCTTCGCCTTGGATTCCTCGGAACTGTCGGACCCCTCGTCCTCCTGGTGGCTGGACTGCGCCTGGTTGTTGGACTCATCCCGGGTTTGCTGCTTCCGAGAGCTGCCAGAAGATGCGGGTGCCTTCTGGACAACAGCGTTCTTTTCCGTCGGTTCCGTCGGTTCCTCCGGTTCCACTGGCTCACCGGACCCGGGAGGGTCTCCGACCCGGACCGCGTAGGTCTTGATGTTGTTGCGCAGGGTCTCCAGGGTCCAGTCGAGGACGACCTCTCCACCGGGCACCGTCGAGCCTTCACAGGCGGCTGGCAGACCGACCAGCTGGAGTTCCCCACGGCCGCCCGGCCCGAGCTCCAGTCCCGCCTGGCTCTGCTCGTTCTCGGGACCCGAGACACAGGACAGGTCGACGGTCTCCGCCAGGGGGTTGGTGATCTGGAGGCTCACGGTGGTCAGGGCGATCGAGGAGTCCTTCCATCCGAGCCACAACAACGCGATCCCCGCGGCCAGGACCAGCCCGGTGGCCCCGGCGGTGGCCAGCAGGATCCAGGAAGGGCCGCTGGTGGGCACCGGAGGCAGGGTCGGGTGGGCCGGTGGTGGGCTGGTCGCTGGGCCCGGCATCTGGGGGGCGGGCGGGGGGCCGGGCACGGGAGGATTTACCGAGGACCAGGAATAGGTGTGTGCGGCCGGCGGCGTGTTGGCCTGTTCGGCCTGCTGGCTTGGCCCGACCGCAATGAATTCCGTGGAGATCCTGGCATCAGCCTGGCCTTGCCCGGAGGGCTCTGCAGCCGGAGGGGGCGCTGGCATGGCCCGTGGCTGGGGTTCGTGCAGCTCTTCTTCCTGGAATAGCCGAGCCCGCTCGCCGCTTGAAGACATGCCCGTGTCATCGGCGTTCCAGTGAGGATCACTGGGGCCTCCCAGGGAGAGTTCGCTGCTGACCCCGAGGTTCCGCCGGAAGATGCGCAGCATGGCCTTGCCGTCGGGAAAGCGATCCTGCGGGTCTCGTCGGGTGGCGGTGTGGATGGCGTCGGCCAGCCACTTGAAACGCTCGGGCAGGCGGCCCCCCAGGTGAGGGATGTCCGTGTTCATGTGCAGGTTCAGAAAGGCCTGCCAGCCGCTCTCTGACTGCAGGGCCGGTTCGCCCATCAGGGCTTCATAGAGGCAGAGTCCCAGCGCGTAGAGGTCGGCTGGAGGGGACGCATCCAGGCCCTGCCACAGCTCGGGGGGCAGGTAGGCGGGGGATCCCACGACCAGCTCCGGGGAGGTCATCCGTGCGGCGTCCCGAGCCCGGGCGATACCGAAGTCCAACAGCTTGGCCTCGGACCGGGTGAGCATGATGTTGCCCGGCTTGATGTCCCTGTGCACGACTCCGCGGGTGTGGGTGTGGGCCAGGGCGGCCAGGATCTGTTGCCCCATGGCTGCCACCCGGTGGATCGTCATCGCCCCATCGTCGAGGATGATGCGCTCCAGGGTCTCTCCTTCGATGTATTCCATGACCAGGAAGACAGCGTTGCTCTCCACGTAGACATCGTGCAGGGCCACGATGTTGGCGTGCCTCAGGCCGTCCAGGATCCGCTGCTCCTGGAACAGGCGTCGTCGCACCTCCTGGTCGCTGGCGAACTGGGGCAACAGGGCCTTGACTGCCACCATTCGATCCATGTTCACGTGGCGTGCCCGGTAGACGACCCCCATCCCGCCTCGGCCGATCTCCGCCTCGATGCGGTAGTTCCCGATGACCGTGCCCAGCATGAACCCGCCTTGCGATGGAGAAAGGTAGCACGCAGCACCGGCGGTCTGGCCCCAGGGTCCCAGGGCTTCCGAGGGGATCCTGCTGTTCGAGGCCGGGTCTCTTGGTACTCTTGCCGGGCGAGGTATGGGCTGTGCAACTGTGGTTTCACGTGTTGCTCCTCTCGGCAGAGGCCGCCTGCCCGGCGAGCTTCCAGGACCTGATGGGGGGAATCGATGAGAGCCTCTCGGCGTATGAGCGCCGCGACTCGGAGGCCTTTGAGAAGCACCACGGCAATCTCCTGTTCGACGTGGCCTGCTCCAACGCCATCCTGGAGCCCCAGGAGGTGGTCCAGTTGCACATCCTGGGGGCTCTGGAGGCCTGGGCCCGGGAGGATCAGGTGTCGACTCGGAGGGCCCTCTCGTCGGCCTATGCCGTGCTCCCCGAGCTGGAGTTGTTGACGGAGGTCTCGGTGGCGGACGTGTCCCTGGACATCCTCTCGGACAAGGTGCGGGACAAGAGGTCGCCGGTGCAATCGGTCGACCTTCCCCTGGTTCCATGGTCCCTCTGGTTGGTGGATGGGCAGCGGGGCCAGATCCAGGTTGACCAGGGAAGACCGGTGTTGCTCCAGCTGCTGGATACCCGGGAGGGCTGGTTGGAGACGTGGTACCTGCCGCGAGGGGGGCTGCCGCCGGAGTTCGGGGGGGATTTCGACCCGTCCCATGCGCTTCCCCTCTGGGTCGAGAACGGTTCCGAGCCATTACGCCGCACCGAGGACTCTGGGTCGGAGAAATCCCCGGAGGCGGACCGGGTACGACTGGATCAGCGCATCCGGGCCGTTCCTCGGAAGCTGATCGAGGACACGCGGCTGGAGCGGATTGTGGTTCAGGCTCTCAAGCCGCTGAAAGAGAACCGTGTGCGAACGTGGAGAGCGGAAAAGCGCTCACAGCGCCTGGTGGCCTTGTCGAAGCGCCTGGCGGCGAAGGACGAGCAGTATCGCGACCTGCGCAAGGGGTGGCTGGGGTGGCGCATCGCACGACTTGAAAGGCGGATCGCCAGGGCCGGCGGGGCCCCTTCGGCCGACTGAGGGGTCTGTCTTCCGGCACCGCTACAGGCGTCTTCAGCCGGTGAAGAGCTGGTGCAGGAAATGGCCAATCACACACAGCAGCATTCCCACTGAAGAATAGAATCCCAGTGCAAATCCGAGTGCCCTGGAGGCGGCGCCTTTTTCATAGCCGACAAAAAAGAGGATCCTTCCAAAGGAAAAGAGGATGGCGGCCATGGGAACCACCGACAACCACCTGGGGGGCATCAATACCGCCCAGGCCAGGTACACCAGGCTGGCGATGACGGTCTGCTCCAGGGTGTTCTGGAGGATTGACTGCAGCATCTTGGCTCTCTCGGTTCCCCCCTGTGCTGCCCCCGCGTCGATGTCCTCCTTGTTCACAGCGCCGGCTTCAGAGCTCGATCTCGATCTCCAGCGAGGTGTGCAGTCCAGTGCCCAGGTCTCGGGCCACTCTGGCGGACTCGATGGTGAGACCCTCCAGGCCCGGCAGGGGAAACTCCAGGCTGGACAGCAGCATCATGAAGCTCTCCAGGGGGAGCATCTCCTCGATCAGACGTGTCGTGGTCTGCTCGCTCGCACCCCAGTCACTGTCCTGGACCATCATGGTCAGTGCGGGGGTGCCGATCTCCAGGGTCACGACACCCTCGGCCACAACGAGTTCCAGGTCGATGAGCGCCGCCACGCTGACCTGGAGGAACTCTCCCAGCTCGCCTCCTGGGGTGAGGATGTCCACCTGGATCTCGCCGACCTGGAGCTGCAGGCCACCATCGACTTCGATGGCCACAGGCGGCAGGTTCGCGGTGAGCTGGATCGAACCCTCTTCGGCCTTGAGTGGCAGGAGAAGAAGGGGTTGCAGGGAGCCGTCTGCGGTGGAGAGGAACATGTCCAGTACGCCGGCCCGCCAGGCTTCGAAGAGAATTCGGTTGACGAGGTCGTCGGAAATGGCGCCGGAGACGGGGGACCTGGTGTCCAGGTCCGGGGTCGTGGATCGGGAGCCAAGAAAGCCCGAATAGACCTTGTCTCCAACCGGGGGAGCCGAGGCGTTCACCAGGGTGGACAGGGCCACGCCGTCCCGGTCGATGGCCGCCCGGGTGAACTCTGCGGTGATGGTCAGGGGTGCACCCATCAGGTCCAGCTCAAAGGAGAGGTCCAGTCCCGTCAGCAGATCTTCGAGCAGGGGGGGGACCAGTTCCTCGATCTTCTCGATGAGCAGCCCTTCCACAGCGTCGCGGACGGAGTCGACGAACAGGTGGTCCTCGATGTCCCAGGGCAGCAGGGAGGTGTCATAGCTGAAGCCCTTCAGGTCGACCTGGGGACCACTCAGCGCCACCGCCAGGCCCCCTGCCCCGTCCACGTCGAGCAGCAGGTCCCCGGTGATGACGGCCTTGGTGGAGGAGAGCGATGCGTCGGTGTCGAAGTCGATTCCGATGATCTCGCCATAGGCCTGGAGATCGACGTACAGGTCCGGAATCGTGACCTCCAGCGCCATCAGCCCGCTGGACGGGGTGGCCTCGATCTGGACCTTGGAAAAGGTGATCTCCTCGATGTCCCCGCTGATCTCCACGGCGTCCCATCCCCACAAGCCGTAGGAGTCTTCGTAGACCGGGTTCTGGGCGGTCACGCTCTCGTTGAGGGTCTCCGGGTTCACGAGGCCTGCGGCATAGTCGGTGGCAAGGTCCAGGCCCGAGTCGTTCAGGCGCAGCAGCAGGCCCTCGTCAATGGGCTGGGCCGGGTCCATCCACGGGCCCGCCAGTACGGCGATCCGGTCAAAGGTGCTGTCTTCGCTGCTCACGCCCAGGGCCTCGATCAGGTTCAGGCCCCGGCCCAGGGGCAGCGGGGTGTGAAAGGTGCCGTCCTCGGCCAGGGTGGCAGGCAAGGCATTTACTGTGACCGTGTCCACGTTCTCCCATCTGCCCGTCACATCAATGGTGTCCTCACTCCACCAGCTTGCGGCTAGCGGACTGGTGAGGGCCACCACGGGGCTGGGTGACACGCTCTGCTCGTTGAGTTCGTTTTCTTGGGCGCAAGCGAGCGCGAGAAGCAGGATCATGGCGATCTCCCGGACGCAGGGGCGCTAATTGCCGGGCTTTGAGCCACACGTCAAGGAATTGGGTCGGAACAACACCGAAAACCGTCATCCTCCTGGCGGTGACCCACGCTGTGCCAGTGTCGACTCAGGCAGTCCTGGCCGTACCTGGCGGTCCACATCGTGCCGCCTCGAAGCACGTGGGTGGGACGCTCCGCGGGGCCTTCATCCTGGGGAAAGGCGGGACCGGGATGGGCCTCTTCGACCCACTCGCTGACCCCGCCGTCCAGGTCCCGAACGCCTCCGGGGGTCGTGCAGTCCGGAAAGCCCCCGATGGGCTTCAGGTCCCGGTCGTCAAAGGACCGGGCGCCCTCGGTGTAGCAGCGTCCCGGGGTGAAGGTGTCCCCGTAGCTGTGTCGACGCCCTTCAGGGCCACGACAGGCGGCCTCCCATTCCAGGCTTCGACACAGGCGCTTGCCAGCCTGTTTACAGAGGGAGCGGGCCTTTCCCCAGGTCACCTGGGTGCGGGGCAGGCGGTCCTGCTGGTTGGGGTATTCGAAGATGTCGATGCAGAAGGGCCCCAGTGTGATGGAGGTCGGGTCCAGGGCGTAGATCTCCGGGCCGTCCTCTTCCCGGCCCAGGGCAAAGTCGGCCCGGGGGATCTTGACCATTCCCTCGGGGCAGGCGCCATCGGCGGGAGGCGGGCCCTCCCAACCCTCCATCTCGGCGAGGCTTGTGGCAGCGCCAGGTACGGGCTCGTTGGTGGGGGGTGCAGCGGCAGGCTCCCGTCGGCGCTCGAGCCAGGTAAAGGTGGCCCACCTGGGTCCGTCCAGGGTCCGGGCCAGCCGGGTGCAGGCCTGGATGGCCTCGACCGCTGCAAGCCAGGCGGACTTCTGGTCCTCGGTGAGCCCCATCAGCCCGAAGGGCCGGTGGACTTCGGGCTCCTGGTGCCAGGGGCGTTCCTCGTGGATGATCAGCACGTGCTCGAAGGCGCAGGGGTCCTGCACGAACAGGTTGTCGGCGTCGTACTCGGTCTGGACCCGTCGCATGGGCCAGTCGACGGGGACATCGGGTCGCCGGGTGTCGAAGAGGTAGTGGGTCCAGTGTCCGGCGTAGCCCTCCTTGGGCTGCCAGAGGTCCAGGACCGCGTGCCTTCCGGGCCGATCCAGCCAGCTCAGCAGGGCCGGGTCCAGGGACTGGGCCCTGGGAACTCCCGCATCGGAGAGCGTGGGGCTTCTGGGGCCGAGGTCACTGCGCCCGGCGTGGCCGAACAGGGCCCAGAGGGTCAGGAGCGTGGCCAGTCCCGCTCCCCGTCGATGCAGGCCGGACCGGGTCCAGCCCGCCGCCGCCAGCACGGCCAGGGGGCCCACCAGGAACATGACCAGGATCTCCTGGCCGGCCTCGGTGCGGGAGATCATGGGCAGGGGGGAGACCAGCGCAGCCCACCACACCCGGTCGTCGGCCTGCCGGTGACGGAGAGCCAGGGCAAGACCTGCCAGGATCAGGAGTGTGGCGGCGGGCTCCAGTCCGTGGAGGGGGATCCAGGCGGCGAGATCCAGGAAGCGCCCGGAGTTGTCCCCTCGTCCCCCAAACACCAGGGCCCGACCCCAGCCGCGGAGCCAACGTGCATAGAAGGGCCCGGCGATGAGCAGGATGGGCAGCGCAGCCAGCGCCAGGCCCCCGAGTCGACGACGCCAGGCCCCTCGGCTGGCCAGCGCAACGAGGGGGGTGACGCCGACCAGGATGGCCATCGTCAGCCGATCGGACATCAGGCCGGCGGCGACGACCACGCCCCAGGCCAGGGCCGCTCCGGGCCGTCTGAACCCGTCACTGTGGACCAGCAAGGCGGCTGCGCAGACCCCCAGGGCTGCCTCCCAGGCCAGCGGTGTGTAGTGGCGCAGGGCCAGGAGAGGGAGGCCGCCGAGCAGGGCGAGCCAGAGCGCCAGGCTTCCCGCCCCCGGCTGGAGATGGTGGGAACCGCGAACCAGGGCCAGAACCCAGGCCAGGGCCGCGACCAACAGCAGGCCGAGCGGTGCCTGGGGGGCGTTGGGGGCCAGGGCGATCAGGGGGGCTGTGGCCAGGTAGGCCAGGCCGGGCCAGTAGTCCGGACGTTCCTCGCTGGGGAAGCGGCCTGAGAGCGCGTCCCAGGCTCCCCCGGGCTCTGCCAGCTGGCCCCAGACGTTCCGGGCGTTCTGCAGGTGGGTGATCTCGTCGTAGCCCACCGGGTGCCAGCGGGTCGTGAACGCGACGACCGTCAGCACCAGGCATGCAGTCGCCAGAACTGTTGCCAGGATTCGTGGCCACCGCGGCACGGGCACAGTCTATGCGCTGAGAGCTGCAGGCAGGCCTTTCTCCCGACGGTGGACCGGGGCCTGGGCTACGCTGCGGAGGTGTTCTCGCTGTGGCTCCTTTCGTGGTTCTTCAGCCCGGTCCAGGCCGCTGTGCCGCTGCTTCGGCCGGCCCATGAACGGTCGATGGTCAAGATCCTGGGTCTGGACAGCGTGGAAGACCTGCCGACCTACACCCTGGATCTTTCCCTGTCCGATGGGGAGGGTCGTTTTGCCGGACGGGGCACCCTGCGGTGGACGAACACCACCGGCGCTCCCCAGGACCGGCTTCCCTTGCTGTTGCACCCCAATGCTCCCGGTGAGCTTGGGGCCCCGGACTCGGGGGGGTTGGAGCTGTTCGAGGTGGTGGTGGTCGAGGGACCCTTCGGGGCTCTCACCCCGATCCGGCCCACCCTGTCCGAGGTCCAGTTCGAACGACCGATCGAACCTGGAGAGGCGATCACCTTGCGCCTGGGCTTCCAGGGCACCCTTCGCCGACTGGACAGCTCTGCCAATGATCTCTGGGCCCAGGCCATGGATTCCCTTGGCAGCATGGGCTCGCCGGTGGGGGGGGCTGACTATGGCCTGTTGGCCCAGGGAGACGGGCTGGTCACGGCCGCCTCGGCGGTTCCGATGGTCGCGCCATTTCGGCAGGGGCGGCCGGTGGTCGATGAGCCGTCGGGTATCGGGGACCTGGCCTGGAATGACCCGGTCAGCTTCGAGATTCGGGTCGTCACGCCCATCGGGCTCCAGGTGGTCACCAACCTGGCGGATGGGCCCACCACGCCCCTGGACGAGGGAACCCAGGTCTCCACGGCGGCGGGGGTCGGGGTGCGGGACCTCGTCCTGGTGGCCTCTCGGGACTGGCACATGCAGGAGGCGAGCGTCCAGGGGGTAACGGTGCGTTCCTGGTCCCTGACCCGGGATCGACAGGCGGGTGAGGACGTGCTGGGAGACGCTGCAGGGTCCCTTGCCTTCTTCCAGGAACACTATGGCGACTACCCCTTCACCGAGCTGGATGTGGCCGAGGCTTCCCTGGTGGGAGGGGCAGGAGGGGTGGAGTTCTCCGGGATGGTCCTGATCGCGGGCTACCTGTACCGGGAACCCGACCAGGCCAGCGATCCCTTTGCCATGCTGGGAGGCATGGGCCTGGAGGGTGAGGCGCAGGTGGGGTCCACCGTGGTGGAGCAGCGTCGGTTCGTGGTCGCCCACGAGCTGGCCCACCAGTGGTCTCCAGGGCTGGTGGGGACGGATGCCACGCGCAGCCCGGTGGTCGATGAACCCCTCGCCCAGTACCTGGCAGGCCGCTATTTCCAGTCGTTGATCGGGGACAAGCCCGGCGCGGCGGTGCGGGACCGGAACGTGCTCTTGAACTACGCGGCATTTCGGACCCTGGGCGGGCGTGACGGGGCCGCCGATCGGCCCACCCACACCTTTCGAACCACCGCCGAGTACGCCGGGCTTGTCTATGGAAAGGCGCCCTACCTGTACGTGGCGCTGGAAGAGAGCCTGGGCCGGGCCCGGCTCGACAGGGCCATCCAGGGGGCCATCGATCGTTGTGCCTGGACGGTCGTCTCCGGGGACGACTGGCTCCAGGCGCTCCAGAAATCGGGGGCCCGGGGGGCGGTTTCTGCCGGCAGTCGCTGGTGGCGGGAGGCCTGGGGCGACGAGGACCTGGGGGTGGACGAAGAGGGTTGGAAGTTGCTGGAGTTGGCCATGGGGCCTGAACTCGCCCTCTCGATGAAGGACCTGATGGCTCTGACCGGGCTGACTCCCCGGGACCTGTTCGCCATGCTGGGGATGAGCGTGGCCCCGGGAGCGGAAACACCGCCGCCAGGGCTCAGTCCCGAGGACATGCTGGAGCGTCTCAGCACCCCCTGATCACTCCAGGGGACAGTCCTCCACGGCGGTCCAGTCACCGCCGGCTTCCTGCACCAGGGACAACAGGGCGGTCAGGGCGTCCAGGTCCTCCGCCGCGTCGGAATCCGCCGCACGATCCCGGGTCTCGAAGGGGTCCTGGGTCAGGTCGTAGAGTTCTCGGGACAGGCAGGGGCCGTCTTCATTGTCTCTCCGCTGGACGTTGAGGAAGAGCTTCTGCCCCCCTGCATCGCGAACCGCTGCAAAGCCGTTGCGCCCGGCCTGGTCTTCTCGAAAGGTCTCCGTGTAGACGACCCGGTCAGGCGCAGGGGCCTGGGGATCGCCGATCATCCCCAGGAGGTCCCAGCTGTCCAGGTTGTCGTCGGGACTGCCTCCTGCTGCGCTCACCAGGGTGGCGTGGAGATCCAGGCTCAGCACCGGGGTCTCGATGACCCGACCGGGCTCGGCAACGAGCCCCGTGGTGTGGGTGGCATCCCGTCCCTGACCCTGGAGCCAGGTGCCGCCATCGGTCACCACCAGGGGGACCTGGATGCCGCTCTGGTAGGTGGTTCCCTTGCCTCGCCGCTCGGTGGCAAAGGTTCCCTCTCCGGCCACGGTCGAGGTCCCGTTGTCTCCCATCAGCACGATCAGGGTGCCCTCGAGGGCCTGTCGTGTGGCCAGGCCGTCCAGCAGGGCCCCGATGTGGGTGTCCGCGCACTCCAGCATGGTCTGGAACATCACCGCTTCCTCGTCCAGGGTCTCGGGATCGAAGTCCGAGGTCGTGCACCCCTGGGGCGTCTGGTCTTCGTGGGGGACGTGAGGCGCGCGAAAGCTCACCAGGGCGAGCCAGGGATCGGTGGAGGGGAGCGTGTCGATCCAGGCCAGGGTCGTGGCCACGTCCTGTTCGGTGGCAAAGCGGTCCTCGTGCCAGACGGAGGCCACAGGCTGTGCACTTCCTTCTGCTGTCCAGGCCAGGTCACCGGCCACTGCCACCCAGTTCATGTAGTCACCCACGCATCCACCCTGGCCGTCGCTGGTGCAGATGTCCCCTCCGAGCCCTCCGCTGTAGTGCTCCCAGCCATGTCGCAGGGGGTTCACCGTGTGTTCCGCTGTGCTCGGTTCCTCGGCGGACCCGGCGGCGGCCATGCCGAGCAGATCCAGGAACGGAACCGGGTCCTCGGGGTCGCCGGTGGTGCCCAGGTGCCACTTGCCAAAGGTGCCACTGCGGTGGGTTCCGGCCAGCTTCTCGGCCACGGTGGTGGCGCCCTCGGAGAGCTCGGGCGCGGGGGGAATCGGGGATCCGATTCCTGTGCGGTAGGGCTGTATGCCGGTCATCAGGCCGGCCCGGGTCGAGCTGCACTGGGGGGTGGCCCAGGCATCGCTGAAACGCACGCCGTGTTCCGCCAGTCCATCCATGACCGGGGTGGCGGGCAGGTGTTCCGGTGCGTAGCCCCAGGCCGACAGGTCCCGGGCATAGACGCCGACCTTGTCCACCCCCACGTCGTCGAGGAGCAGGACCAGCAGGTTGGGGGTCCCGACCGGGACCAGGTCCGGTTCACTGGCGCTGTCCGGAACCAGCCCCTCCGAGGAACTGCAGCCGACGAGCAGGGCCAGTGTGGCCAGCACCAGGGCCTACTTGAAGTCCGGTCGTGGCCTGGGCAGACCCAGGTCCGCGCAGGTCGTGTCCGCGGGCAGCCGCACCATGCGGAAGCTGCTGTTGGCGGGGTCCGGGTGGATGCGTGGGTTTCCCCGAAGCAACAGGTTGCTGGCGTCGACGATGCGCTGGTCGAGCACCGGAAGCTCGACCCGGCCGTAGATCAGGTCTTCGGTCACCACGGTGCCATGCATGGCCACGTGGGTGTCCTGGATCAGGTACACCTCCATGACCCCCAGGACGGGCACCTTCAGCAGCACGGTGGCGCCGACCTTGCCGTCGTTGTCCCAGTCCAGGAGAACCCCTTCCTCCCGACCCTTTTCCGGGAGCTTGCCCCCGGTGCGCAGGGGGTCGTAGCCGATGTGAATCTCGCCCAGATCACCGTGGTACGCCCACTTGTCGCCCACCCTGTTGAGTTCCAGCGGGTAGGTCTTGACGGGCATCGCCTCCACGAAGGCGATGGGCAGGATGTGCTCGGCGATCCGACGGGTGGACCGCGTATCGATGTCGCAGGTGACGTGGCGTTGGGTGAACTGCCCGCCGTCCTGGGTGATGTGGGCCACGAAGGTGGAGATCGACCACACCGTCGTGTCTCCCAGCAGGGGGATCGCGGCACGGTTGGCCACCCGCAGAGTCATTCGCCAGGTGCCGGCCAGGTCAGGCTGTTCCGGCGAGGCGGCGAAGGGCAACTCGTGGCGCGGAGCCAGGTCTTCTGGGCTCTGCCCATGGGCGAGAGCGAGCCAGAGAAGGACGTTCACCCGGTCAGCTTAGCGCGAATTGGCGTGGTACGGTGCTCCATTGGCCACGGAGGGCTGGATGTTCTGCTTGCTCCTGGTGCTTTCAGGAATGGCCGAGGCCGCTGATCTGGTGGTGGACGGGACCAGCGTCACCATGGATGGAACCCACAGCTACGGGGAGATCCAGGTGATCAACGGGGGGTCGATCGTCGTGTCGGACCACGACGGGAGCGGCAGTACCGGGACCCTCACCCTGGTCGCGGACCGGATCGTGGTGGATGCGAGTTCGTCGATCATCGCCAATGGCGCGGGCTATCGTGGGCAGAGCAACAGCAACGGGGAAGGGCCCGGTGGGGGCCAGGGCGGGTCCTGTTGTCCGGATGGTGGTGGCGGTGGCGGCCACGGTGGAGCGGGAGGCACTGGCTCCAAGGATGGCTGTTCCGGGAGCGGTGGCTCAGGGGGGTCGAGCTATGGCGATTCCAGTTCCCTGGACATCGACATGGGCTCCGCCGGAGGTGCGGCTGGGAACGCCGATGGAGACGATGGGGGTTCCGGGGCGAATGGCGGGGGTTCCATCTGGCTGGAGGCCGCGGAGCTGGTCATCGAGGGCACGCTCTCCGCGGACGGAGATGCCGGGAGCACCACCAACAACGATGCCCAGGGCGGTGGCGCTGGTGGTGGGATCCTGCTCTTTGCCGCCGAGCTGAACTGCACCGGGACCCTGAATGTGCGCGGTGGCGTCGGGGGGTCCGTCGACGATGGCGGTGGCGGTGGCGGTGGCGGCATCGCCAAGCAGTTCTACGACATCAGTGGCACCAGCTGTTCCGTCGATGCTTCCGCCGGGAGTGGTGGCTGCGGAGCCAGCAGCGGGAGCACCGGCACCGACAGCAGTGCCGAGGTCGATTGGGACGGAGATGGCCTGACGGCGGCAGATGGGGACTGCGATCCCCTGGATTCCTCGGTGGGCCTGGGGAGCGTCCAGACCTGGTACGTCGACAGTGACGGGGACGGCTACGGCGACGCCTCGGACACCATCGAGGACTGCGTCGAACCCACGGGCTACCTGTCCAATTCCGACGACTGCGACGACGGGGACGCGGGGATCCATCCGGGGGCCGAAGAGGTCTGCGACGGGGTGGACAACAACTGCGATGGGACCACCGATCCCGATGACAGCGCGGACGCCTCGACCTGGTACGCCGATTCCGATGGGGATGGCTTTGGGGACAGCGCGTCGAGCAGCACCGCCTGCGAGGCCCCCAGCGGCTCCTCGAGCGACAGCGCCGACTGCGATGACAGCGACGCCGGGGTGAACCCGGACGCCGAAGAGGTCTGCGACGGGGTGGACAACAACTGCGATGGGACCACCGATCCCG
>CAZMNK010000155.1:156-12744 GCA_964567625.1 uncultured Enterobacterales bacterium
CCTTCTTGGCTGCTGCCTTCTTGGGAGCAGCCTTCTTCTTGGCTGCTGCCTTCTTGGGCGCGGCCTTCTTGGCTGCTGCCTTCTTGGGAGCAGCCTTCTTCTTGGCTGCTGCCTTCTTCTTCGGCTTCTTGGCGGCCTTCTTTTCAGCCTTGTGGCCCGGGGGAAGCTCTCCCTTCTTGAACTTGTAGCCCTCGTAGGCGGGAAGGTTGTTGGTTCGCCGGTACTTGCCCACGGTGCTCAGAGAGAGTCCGGACTGCTCAGCAATGAGATGGTCTGGGACCTTTCCGAACTTCTTGCGGTAGGGAGCGAGAATTGCGTTGGCTTTGTTGGGACGGGGCATGGGGTTCTCTGAATCCGTGGGTCGTGAATGTAGACGAACAGTTCCCCGTTCTGGGAACCAGTTCGGGCTGTAACGACATGGGGCACTCAGTGCCAACGACTCTTTCGTAACGCCACCGGGAGTGCGCTGAATCGGTGATCGGGGGTGAAGTTCCACGCTCAGGGCCGTCTGTATTGGCCAGGAGGGGCCCTCGGAGAGGCCTGTTCCCGGCGGTTGTTTCTCATGCGCGTTCGGAAGGCTGGTTTCCTTGTGTCTGCTACAGGATTCCAGGCGAACGGGCTAAGGCGCTGTCCATGGCGCGCTCCCTCACGACTCCGGTGCTTGAGTACGAGATCTCTGGGCCTCCTGAAGCCCCGGCGCTGGTGTTCATCAATGGCCTGGGGGGCGTCAAAGAGGCCTGGTTCTACCAGGTCCGGCACTTTCGACAGCGCCGCCGGATTCTGGTCTTTGACAACCGGGGTGCAGGTGGTTCGGAGTCCGTGGACGCACCCACGACGATTGCCGATTTTTCCGATGACCTGGTGGGCTTGATGGACCAGGTCGGACTGGCGAAGGCCACCCTTGTCGGTATCTCCTTTGGTGGGCGAGTGGCCCAGCAGGTGGCGCTTGCTCATCCTTCGCGGGTGGCATCATTGGTACTGGTCGGGACCGCATGTGGTCCTTCTCAAGGTGGAGCTGCCCACGAAGTTCTGCGCAGAGCCGAGGAACTGGACGAGCAAGGCTGGCTTGAACAATTGGTTCCGGTGCTTTTTGGTCCTCGCTACGTGCGCGAGGAGTCCAGGCGACTCCAGGTCTTCGCCCGCAGTCGGACCAATCGAGCTCGGGACGCGGTGGGTCACCTTCGGCAGTGGGAGGCCTACGAGAGTTTCGACGCATGTGATCGATTGGGGGAGATTCGTGCTCCGACCCTGGTGATTCACGGGGAGGATGATGCGCTGAGCCCGCTCTCAAACGCCCGGGAACTGGCCGAGAATATTCCTGGTGCCCGTCTGGAAGTGATGCCGGCGGTTGGACACTCTCCGAATGTGGAGGATCCTGTTTCTTTCAATGCGGTTCTGGAACACTTTCTGCAGGACTGAGTAGCGGGGGATGCCACCGGGATAGACCCTGAAGAGGAGGTCTGCATGCCTGCTCCCAGGGAAGCCGCACCCGCGACCACACCCTATACGCCGATCCACAAGCTTCGGGTCGTGACCGCCGCCAGCCTCTTCGATGGCCATGATGCTGCGATCAACGTCATGCGGCGAATCCTCCAGTCCTCAGGAGCCGAGGTGGTTCACCTGGGCCACAACCGGAGTGTGGCGGAGATCGCCCAGGCCGCCATCCAGGAGGATGCACAGGCCGTGGCGGTGTCCAGCTACCAGGGGGGGCACAACGAGTACTTTCGCTATCTGAAGGACCTGCTGTCGGAGCGTGGAGCCTCCAATATCCGTATTTTCGGCGGGGGTGGCGGTGTCATTATTCCCGAGGAGATCCGGTCTCTCGAGGCCTATGGAATCACGCGTATCTACCATCCGGAACACGGGCGCCGGCTGGGACTCCAGGGCATGATCGGCGATCTTCTTTCCAGGTGTGACTACGACACGTTGTCTCTCGGAAAACCTTCCCTGGACGCGCTCAGGGAGTGGGACCACCTGGCCATCGCTCGGGCGATTTCCTGGTCAGAGCAGGTCGCGGATGGCGCCTCCTCGTTCCCGGACCCATGGCAGCAGGCCCTCGATGACGCAGGAGCCCAGTCGGCGCCGGTGGTGGTCGGGATCACGGGAACCGGGGGGGCAGGCAAGTCCTCGTTTACCGACGAGTTGGTCCTTCGACTGCGGGCGGACCAACCGGCGCTGCGCATTGCTGTGTTGTCGGTGGATCCCACCCGCAAACGCACCGGTGGCGCCCTGCTGGGCGACCGCATTCGGATGAACGCCATCGGGGGCGATCACACCTATATGCGTTCGCTGGCCACCCGGGACGCCAAGGGGGAACTGTCCCGGGCCATTTCCAGTGCCATCGCGGTGGTCAAGGCAGCTGGAGCAGAGCTGGTCTTCGTGGAGACCTCTGGCATCGGACAGGGCAACACCGGGGTGATGGATGTCTGTGATCTGGGCATGTACGTCATGACGGCCGAGTACGGTGCTCCCACCCAGCTCGAGAAGATCGACATGCTGGATTTCGCAGACATGGTCATCATCAACAAGTTCGAGCGCAGGGGCTCCGAAGATGCCTTTCGAGATGTGCGAAAGCAGGTGCGTCGGAACCGGGAATTGTGGTCCGTGCCCGATGAGGATCTGCCGGTTTTTGGAACCATCGCCGCCCAGTTCAACGACCCGGGACTGACCTCGGCCTACCGTTTCCTCCTGGAGAAGCTGGCGGAGCGAACAGGGGACGACTGGTCCACCTCCCTGCCTGATCCGGGCTCACGGGCCACGCCGGCCTCGCGGCCCATCGTGCCTCCCAAGCGGGCTGGGTACATGGGAGAGATCGCCAACTGCGTTCGATCCTACCACGTCCAGGTGGATGCCCAGGTGGACCTGGCGCGACGGGTGGAGGCCCTGGAGTTGGCGGCAGTGGAGATTGGCGACGACTCGTTGACCGAGAAGGCCAGCAAGCTGGCGGGCCAGTTGACGGAAGAGTCTCGTCAACTCCTGGATGGATGGGAGGCCCAGGCGGAGCGTTACCGGGCGGACCAGTTTGTCTACACCGTTCGCGGTCGTGAGATCCGGCAGCCGATGTACAGTGAGAGCCTGTCTCACCAGCGCATCCCCCGTGTGGCCTTTCCCCGGTTGGTGAGCGCCGGAGAGCGTCTTCGCTTTGCCCTCAGGGAAAACGTTCCGGGGGAATTTCCCTTCACCGCGGGTGTGTTTCCCCTGAAGCGTCTCGGCGAAATGCCCAAGCGGATGTTTGCCGGCGAGGGGGGCCCGGCCCGGACAAATGCCCGCTTTCATTTTCTGTGCAAGGGCGAGCCTGTTGCCCGGCTCTCCACCGCCTTTGATTCGGTGACGCTCTACGGGGAGGACCCTCATCCACGGCCGGACATTTACGGCAAGGTGGGGGAGTCCGGAGTCTCCGTGCCTCACCTGGAGGACATGAAGATCCTGTATGGGGGGTTCGACCTCTGTGCGCCGACCACCAGTGTCTCGATGACGATCAACGGCCCGGCGCCCATCATCCTGGCCATGTTCCTGAACACCGCCATTGACCAGCAACTGGCCACTCATCCGGACCAGGATCCCGGCGAGCTCCGAGCCCGTGCTCTTCGCTCCGTGCGCGGCACGGTCCAGGCAGACATCCTCAAGGAAGACCAGGCCCAGAACACCTGCATTTTCAGCACGGAGTTCGCCCTGAAGGTGATGGCGGACATCCAGGAGTGGTTCATCGAAAACGAGGTCCGGAACTTCTACTCGGTCTCCATCAGCGGCTACCACATCGCCGAGGCGGGGGCGAACCCCATCAGTCAGCTGGCCTTCACCCTGGCCAATGGCTTCTCGTTTGTGGAGTACTACCTGGCTCGAGGAATGGACATCGATGCGTTCGGCCCGAACCTGTCCTTCTTCTTCAGCAATGGGCTGGACCCGGAATACACCGTCATCGGTCGGGTGGCCCGCCGAATCTGGTCCGTGGTCATGCGGGATCGCTATGGTGCGTCAGAACGTGCCCAGAAGCTGAAGTACCACATTCAGACTTCAGGCCGATCCCTCCACAGTCGAGAGATCCAGTTCAACGACATCCGGACCACCATCCAGGCATTGCTGGCGCTCCAGGACAATTGCAACAGCCTGCACACCAACGCTTACGACGAAGCCGTGACCACACCCACGGAAGAGTCGGTCCGTCGAGCAATGGCCATTCAGTTGATCCTGGCCAAGGAGATGGGATTGTTGAAGAACGAAAATCCCATCCAGGGCAGCTACATCACCGAAGAACTCACGGACCTTGTGGAAGAAGCCGTGTTGCAGGAATTCGAACGTCTCGACGCCAGGGGAGGCGTGCTGGGCGCGATGGAACGCCAGTACCAGCGCAGCCGCATCCAGGAGGAGTCGATGTACTACGAACAACTCAAGCACAGTGGGGAGCTCCCGCTGGTGGGAATCAACACCTTTGAGGACCCGACGACCCTGGATGAGGACTGGGAGCCGGAGCCGATAGAACTGAGGCGGTCCACCCAGGAGGAGAAGGACGCCCAGGTCGAGAGTGTTCGGCGATTCCAGGAGGCCCATGCCAGCGAGTCGGCAGAGGCACTTGAGCGTTTGAAGCAGGTTGCGTTGGACGGGGGCAACCTGTTCGCTGAACTGATGGGCGTGGTTCGAGTGGCCACCCTGGGTCAGATCACCCAGGCCCTCTACGAGGTCGGCGGTCGCTACCGTCGGAACCTCTAGAGACCGGCTCTTGAGAAGGCGTCTCCTCCCATGAAAGAGACGGGACTTTCCGGGCCCTGGGGTGTCGTGCCGGTTCGCACGCCCACGCTTCCTCCTGCGACCCACACCAATGTGTACCTCCTGGGGTGCAGCACCCTCACGGTGGTGGACCCCGCCAGCCCCTACAACGACGAACAACAGCGTCTCCTGGCACACCTGGAGGCGCTCCCGGCCGAGATCGAGCGGGTGTTCTTGACCCACCACCACTGGGACCATGTGGGAGGTGCCCAGGCCCTGGCCGATGCGCTGGATGTTCCTGTTGCGGCTCACCCCCGTACGGCCGAACTGTTGGACGGTGTGGTGCGGGTCGATGAAGTGCTGGAAGAAGGGGACCGGATCGAGACCGATCGGGGAGGGTGGTCCTGTCTGCACACCCCTGGACATGCCAGCGGTCATCTCTGTCTCCTTCATGACGACGGAGAGGCCCTGGTGGCCGGTGACATGGTGGCGGGGGAAGGGACCATCCTGTTGGACCCGCCGGAGGGGGATCTGGCCGCATACCTGGCTTCTCTGGAGCGCCTGCGGGGTCTTGGGGCTGGCGTCCTGTTGCCGGCCCATGGTCCAGCCCTGACCGATCCGGCGGAGACCCTGGAGACCTACATCGCCCACCGGCACGAGCGAACGGGCCAGGTCCTGGAGACGCTACGGGTGTTGGAGAGCGGATCTCCGCTGGAGCTCGCCCGAAAGATCTACACCGAGCTTCCCGAGGCCTTCCTGGTGATTGCGGCCCGGCAGGTCCTCTGCCACCTGCAGTACCTTGCCGACCGGGATGTCGTGTGCACATCCGTGCAGGACACCTGGAGGTTGATGTGAGTGAGCGAGAGTCCGAACGGTCCATCCTGGAACAGGGCGCAGACGATCTGGGCCGGGTGGTCGATGGCCTGGCGAGTCTCCTGGTGGGAAAGAGAGGGCCCGAAGGCGATACCGAACCTCAGCAGCCGGTGTTCGGAGAGGACATGGACCGAGCGGTCCAGGATCTGGGGGCCGCGTTCGGAAACGTGCTCCAGGCGGCTGGCGACCACCTGCAGCGGGTCTCTGGAGACCCCGCTCCGCCCCTGGAGGAGGAGGCGGAAGACACACCGCTGGTCCATGGGGCTCGTTCCCTGGGCAGAGGACTCGCTCTGCTCGTCGGTGAAGTGATGGACTCCCTTCAGCCGGGGGACACTCCCCGGGAAGAGGATCCCGACGCCTCCCCTGACGACAGCGGGTCTCCGTGAATCGACTCTTCGTGACCGGAACCGACACCGGGGTCGGCAAGTCCATCGTGACGGCGGCACTCGCAGCGTCTGCTGTTGGGCGTGTCGCGGCGTTGAAGCCGGTTGCCTCGGGGGTGGAGCCAGGCAGTTGTGGTCAGGACGCCGATCTGTTGGGACGCGCCGCCGGGCATTCTCCCCGGGTGCGGGTCGCGCTTCCCCTTCCAGTCTCTCCTCACCGGGCGGCAGCCGAGGCAGACCAGGCCCTTTCGCTGGATGACCTGGTGCCATGGATCGAAGAGCACAAGGCGGATGAGGTGTTCGTCGAAGGGGTCGGAGGGTGGACTGTCCCTCTTTCCTGGACGGTCTCCGTGGCCGACCTGGCCGAGTCTCTGGCTTCTCCTGTGCTGGTGGTCGCTGCAGACCGGCTGGGTGTGCTGAACCACACCCTCTTGACCGTCCAGGCGGTGAGATCCCGAGGCCTGCCCCTGGTGGGCGTGGTTCTCAACACCGTGGGCCCGGAGCGGGAAGAGGATCACCACGCGTGTCGCTTCAACCTGGCAGATCTTCGCGAGTTGTTGCCCGGGGTGACAGTGACGCGTTTTCCCTGCCTGGAGGACCTGGAGGTGGCGACTCTGGCGACTGCTGGCCGGTCTCTGCGGGAGGCGCTGGGAATGTGAGGGTCAGCCGGACGTT
Organism: uncultured Enterobacterales bacterium; assembly: GCA_964567625.1. GTDB lineage: Bacteria > Myxococcota_A > UBA796 > UBA796 > CAJQPC01 > CAYFPX01. Next base: position 6,792 of record CAZMNK010000155.1, read on the forward strand.
CCCATCACATCGATGAAGCTCTCCAGGACGTCGGTCCGGAACACGCTGCCAGACTGGGCTCTCAGGTTCTCGGCTGCCTGGCGTGGGGTGAGCAGGGGGGCAAAGGTCCGGGTCGTGGTCAGCATGTCCCATTGATTTGCGATGGTGATGAGCTGAGCGATGGGGTGAATGGCATCACCGGTTCTTCCCCGAGGACTCCCGCACCCATCGATGTGCTCGTGGATGTCCAGGAGAATGGAGGAGAGATCCGCGAGTTGGTCCGGGCTGACGTCAGGGTCGGACCCTGAATGGCTCTCAAGGTTGGCGCCTGACACCAGGTCTGCCAGGGAGATGCCCAGGCGAGTGTGGTCATGGAGTTGTGCCGCCGCGGCGGCAGTCTGGACCTGGTCGGGGGAGAGCCCGACGGCAGCGGCGGTGCGTTCCACCAGTTTGCGCACCCGCTGGGCGTGTTCTCCCGGCCTGGCCTGGGCGAGCCCTCCCACATCCGGCTCGCCCCCTTCGGGAGGAATTCGAAGGCGAGCGGACAGGATCTGGCGGGAGAGTGCATCGCCGACGACGGAGCTGTAGACCTCGAGGGCCTGGGCAGCTTCCTGTGACTGAAGCTGGGCGTTGGCCACCGCGATGAGTCCGACCAGCTGGGTGGAACCGTCGGCGGAGAGCTGGGCAGGGATCGGCGCAGCGAGGACCGGGTCCTGTCGGTCCCCGAACCAGCAGTCGGTCCGGGGAACTCTGTCCCGAACCTGGTCCCCCAGGGTCTGGAGGTCCAGCCCGGTGAAGGGAGCTCGGTGGGTCCGGTGGTATTCCTCCCATTCACCTGTCCTTCGTTCGTAGAAGGCGATCAGGGCTGCCTCTCCACTGAATTCCTGCTGTGCGACCTCGCAGAGCAGGGCGTAGATGTCCACCAGGCCTTGGGGTTCTTTGAGGGCATGAACGGCCTGGTAGAGCGCCACGATCTGCCGCAGGCGAACCGTTTCCCTCTCCTGACGGATCCGCTCCACTGCCCGGGTGATGGCCGCGTGGACCTCTCGGAGCTTGAAGGGCTTGAGCAGGTAGTCGTGGGCGCCATCCTTCATGGCCTGGATGGCGGAATCGATGGTGCCGTACCCGGTCATCAGGATGGTGGCGACGGGAACGGGGCGCTCGCGGATCCTCGCGAGAAGCTCCAGTCCGGACATTCCGGGCATCTTCATGTCTGAAAGAACCACGTCCGGGTGAAGGGTCTCCAGTCGATCCAGGGCCCTGGGGCCATCGTGCGCGGTCTCGACTTCGTGTCCCCTGGCACGAAGGTACTCTCCGAGCAGTTCAAGGATCGATGCCTCGTCATCGACGACGAGAATTGAAACCTGACCCTGGTCTGGACGATCTACCTTCATTGAGGTGCCTCAAGGCAATGATAAGGTGAACGGGCTCCAGGAGGGTATGTGGCTCGGCGAGGGAAGATCGATCGCCAGCTCAAGGTGGAGTTGGATGATGTTGAGCAGAAGCTCTTCCTGCTCAAGATAAACTTCGACAAGTACTTCAATGGCGTCGAGCCACAGGAGCCCACGCGGGACCGCGAGGAGATGCGGCGCTTGATGCGTGACATGGTCAACATCGAGATCAACAACGCCGTCCAGCGCTACAAGTTCAAGTCCCTGCAAGCCCGATTCACATCATTGGAGCAGTATTTTACGCGAAATCTTCTCATGATTGAGCGGGGCACACACCCAAAGTTCAAGTTTCGACTGGAACTCCAGGAGCGTCGACGCACCGAGTTGGACAAGGCCCGGGCGCGACGTCGCACTGTGCTTGACACCCAGCGAAACGAGGAAGTCGGTTTTCGGGACGTCTACGACGACTTCATGAACAAGCGAAAGGCGTGCGGCCAGAAGTCAGACCTGGACTTCAAGAAGGTCCGCAAAGCCCTGCAGGACCAGGTCGAGGCCATCAAGAGCGAGTACAAGTGCTCGTCGGTCAAGCTCCGCGTTACCGTGGTGGACGGCAAGGCAAAGGTCAAGGCCGTCCCCGAAAGCTGATCCTGGGAGCCATTTCTTGCTTCTGTCTCTCTGGTTGTTGGTTGCCCCGGTCCAGGCCGGACCGGCCTGGACGCTGGTGGTTCCCTTTGGGGTTCCTCAATTCACCCATGGCAAGCGGAAGAGAGGTCTGCTCTACGGTGGACTTCAGTTCGTGGGGGTCTCGGCCAGTGCCGTCGCCACCGTGAGGGCCTATGGCTACGCCAATGCCGGCAACGACGATCTCTACCTGACCTGGCGGATGATCTCCGCCGGCACGGTGGCCTTTACTGCGGCGAGCTGGTTTGCTTCCGCCGTGGACGGCTCTCGTCTGCACCAGCTCGAACTCGAGGCCTATGGCCTGGCGGGCAACGCTCGGGCCTGGGACCGCTGGAATCCGCCGAAGATGGTGTCACCGATGTTCGTACAGATCGAAACCGGTTTGCCCTAGGGCTGCGGATCCTTCCGGTCAGGTCGCGAGCCGCGCCCGAGCCAGGTCAGCGTTTCGATGGGCGTTTACGGCCTCACCACAGCCGGCCTCGGCGGTGGCCAGGATCTTCTCGCTGGATTCGAGGAGCGCCTGGGCTTCGGCCTTGTCCACGCTGTCGACCGACTCGCAGAGATCCGTGAGCAGGGTGAGCTTGTCGGGTCCGGCCTCGACGAAGCCGCTTCCGACCACGTAGCGCTGCTCGCCATCCTCGGTGAACAGGGTGACCACACCCGCACGCACGACGCTGAGCAGGGGAGCGTGGTCCGGCAGGACCCCGAACTCTCCGTGGAACCCAGGAGCCTGGACCTCGGTGACGTCGCCTGACCACGCAGAAGCGGTGGGGGTGACGATCTCGACGTGGATGGACATCAGGCCTCCGCAGCCAGCATCTCAGCCTTCTTCTGGGCTTCCTTGATGGTTCCGACCAGGTAGAAGGCCTGCTCTGGCAGGTGGTCCCACTTGCCTTCCAGGATCTCCTTGAAGCTCTTCACGGTGTCATCCTTGGACACCAGGCGACCCTCCAGGCCCGTGAACTGCTCGGCGACAAAGAAGGGCTGGGAGAGGAACTTCTGGATCTTCCGGGCCCGTTCGACCGCCATCTTGTCCTCGTCACTCAACTCGTCCATGCCGAGAATCGCGATGATGTCCTGGAGGTCCTTGTAGCGCTGCAGCACCAGCTGGACGCCGGTGGCGACCTCGTAGTGTTCCTCACCGATGATGCGGGGATCCAGGATCCGGCTGGTGGAGTCCAGGGGATCCACCGCCGGGTAGATGCCGAGCTCGGCGATCTTCCGGGAGAGGACGGTCGTGGCGTCCAAGTGGGCGAAAGCGGTGGCCGGCGCCGGGTCGGTCAGGTCGTCCGCGGGCACGTAGATGGCCTGGACCGAGGTGATGGAGCCCTTGGTGGTGGTGGTGATGCGTTCCTGCAGGTACCCCATCTCGGTGCCCAGGGTCGGCTGGTAGCCAACGGCGGAGGGCATGCGACCCAGGAGCGCCGAGACCTCGGAGCCGGCCTGGGTGAACCGGAAGATGTTGTCCACGAAGAGCAGGACGTCCTGGCCCTCGGTGTCCCGGAAGTACTCGGCGACGGTGAGGGCTGACAGGGCAACTCGGGCACGGGCGCCGGGAGGCTCGTTCATCTGGCCGTAGATCAGGGCAGCCTTGGACTCCTGCCAGTTGCCGGGCTTGATGACGCCGGAATCGGCCATCTCGTGCCAGAGGTCGTTGCCTTCGCGGGTGCGCTCTCCGACGCCGGCGAACACGGAGAAGCCACCGTGGGCCTTGGCGACGTTGTTGATGAGTTCCATGATCAGCACGGTCTTGCCGACGCCAGCGCCGCCGAACAGGCCGATCTTTCCACCGCGAGAGTAGGGGGCCAGCAGGTCGACGACCTTGATGCCGGTCTCGAACATCTCGACTTCGACGCTCTGGTCGACGAAACCCGGCGGATCCCGGTGGATCGGCAGGACGGTCTCGTGACCGATCTCGCCCAACTCGTCGATCGGCTCGCCGATGACGTTCATGATCCGGCCCAGGGTCTGGCGGCCAACCGGCATCGAGATGGGCTTGCCGGTGTCGGTGACGGTGTCGCCGCGCTTCAGGCCGTCCGTGGTGTCCATGGCCACGCAACGCACGGTGTTCTCACCGAGGTGCTGTGCGACCTCGATGGTCAGGTTGTTCGCACGATCGTCGATGAACTTGTTCGTCAGCGTCAGGGCGTTGAGGATGTTGGGCAGCTGGCCCGGGGGGAACTCCACGTCGAGGACGGGGCCGACGACCTGCTTGACGATGCCGGTGGCGCTCATGGGACGGTCTCCTGGGGAGAAAGAAGAGGGGTTCTAAAGGGCCTCAGCACCGGACACGACTTCGATGATCTCGGTCGTGATCGCGGCCTGGCGGGCACGGTTGTACTGGAGGGTGAGGGAATCAATGAGGTCCGAAGCATTGCGCGTTGCACTGTCCATGGCGGTCATGCGGGAAGCATGTTCGCCGGCTTCGGTCTCCAGGAAGGCCTGGAGCAGGATGCCCTGGAGGTACAGGGGCAGCAGCGTGTTGATGAGCTCCTGGCCGTTGGGTTCAAAGGCGAAGTCCGCCTGGGCCTCCTGGCTGTCTTCCTCGGCGACCTCGAGGGTCAGGGGAAGAACCTTCGGGTGGCTGGCGATCTGGACCATCACGGACTTGAACTCGTTGAAGGCCAGGTAGACCTCGTCGACTTCGCCGCTGGAAAAGTCGCCGACAAGGTGATCCGCAAGCCGATGGACCTGGTCCATGTAGGCGTTGGGATTGAGCTCGATCTCCGAGGCCGTCACCGTGTACCCGCGGCCGTTGAAGTACCCGCGAGCCTTCTTGCCAAAGGTGCGCAGGGTGACCTCGAGACCTTTGCCCTGGAGTTCCCTGATGAACCTCTCGGTGTCGCGGAACAGGCTGTTGTTGAACGATCCGCAGAGCCCCTTGTCGCTTCCGAACACCACGACAACGGCCTTGCCCACTGTTTCGTGGGCTTCCAACAGCGGATTGGAGACGTCTCCGGCACGACCGCCAACGCTCTTCAGGACACCGGACAGGGCGTCCTGGTAGGGCCGTGCAGCCAGGGCCTTCTCGGTGGCCTTGCGCAGCTTGGCACCGGCCACGAGCTTCATCGCGCTGGTGATCTGCTTGGTGTTCTTGACCGACCCGATTCGGCGCCGGATGTCTCGGAGATTCGCCATCTTTGTGGCTCCTCAGGAGGCCAGGATCAGCCGTTCCAGGTGCTCTTGAATGCGTTCACCGCGGCGATGACGCGGTCTTTGAGGTCGTTCTTCTTGAAGGTTGCCTTTTCGACGATCTCGGCGAGAAGATCGGCTTCATTGGCCTCGAAGTGTGAGCCCAGAGCCTTCATGAAGGCCACGACCTTGCCCTGTTCGACGTCGTCGCAGAGCCCATTGGTGCCGGCCACGATCTGCACGACCTGCAACTCGACAGGCATCGGCTCGTACTGGTCCTGCTTCAGGATCTCGACCAGCCGGGCGCCACGGGTCAACTGGCGCTGGGTGGCGGCGTCCAGGTCTGACCCGAACTGGGCGAATGCCGCCAGCTCACGGTACTGGGCCAGGTCGAGACGCAGGGTGCCCGCGACTTCCTTCATGGCCTTGATCTGGGCGTTGCCACCCACTCGGGAGACGCTGATGCCGACGTTCACCGCCGGTCGGACGCCCTGGTAGAACAGGTCTGTCTCCAGGAAGATCTGGCCGTCGGTGATCGAGATCACGTTGGTCGGAATGTATGCAGACACATCGCCGGCCTGGGTTTCGATGATCGGCAAGGCGGTCAAGGAGCCACCGCCCTCGGCGTCGCTCATCTTGGCGGCCCGCTCCAGCAACCGGCTGTGCAGGTAGAAGACGTCGCCGGGGTAGGCCTCGCGACCAGGAGGACGACGGAGGAGCAGGGACATCTGCCGGTAGGCGACCGCCTGCTTGGACAGGTCGTCGTACAC
>CAZMNK010000156.1:0-12720 GCA_964567625.1 uncultured Enterobacterales bacterium
TCGGCCTCGGCCTCGGCCTCGGCCACGGCATCGTCATCGCCCTCGCCCTCGCCACCAGGCTGGTCCTCGCGGGCTTCTCCGCTCGTCGTTGGGGTGGAGGAGGCGGCCACAGGTGCCTTGCCCGTGTACAGGGAGAGCCCTGAGAAGGGGCTGAAGACCGCCGTGGGTTGCAGATCAAACCAGCCCAGTCTGAGATCCGACGGCTGTGGGCGTCCGGCAGAGTCATGACTCACACCGGCATCCACCTCGAATCCACCCACCAGGCAACCAGCCCAGCCGTCCTGGCAGGGGCGTTCGGGGAAAAACCCGGCGTAGTCGGTGATCTGGCTGGCCATGGCCAGCCCACCGACAAGTCCGCCCGCGGCGATCAGTGCCAGGAGTCCAGGGGGCTTCATTGTCATCCAGGAGACCTCAGTTGGCCGGACCGGAGCCCGAAGACTCCTCCCGAGGAGTGTCCCGACCAAAGGACATCATGGGTTCTTCGATCTCCTCGTCGTCGAAGTTGAGCTTGACGAGGTTGACCTCGACGAAGTTCTTGCGCTTGCGAACCTCGTACTGGATGACCTGGGTCTCGTACCCCGGTGCTGAGATCTCGAGGAACAGGACCAGTCCCGGCTCGAAGATGAGCTCCGTGCCGTCCGGCATGTAGAGGACCTCCTCCTCCCAGCTTCCATCCACACTGTTGACCCGGTGGCGATCTGCCTCGTCCGGGTGACGGATGATGGCCGTGGGCACAGGCGCTCCTGCCTCATCCATCACGGTGACGTGAACCCGGGTTCCCACGGATCCCTCACCCTTCTTGGCGAGTGCGCTCTGAGGCGTAAGCCCCATCATGAGCAGGGCAACAAGCATGATCTGAGCAATCTGTCGCATGGTTTCAGATTCCCGAAATGTAGTTCTTCATGACGGCGTCCGTGGCCAGGCTACCCGCCAGGCTTGGTTCACCCAGGGTGAGCGCTGCCCGAGCGGCAGCGTCTGAAGCCTCCGAACCCAGGACTGCCATCGCAGCATCCTTGTCCTCTCCGCCCAAGGCGATGACAGCGGTGGCTCGTGCGTGACGAAGACCGTCCGCCGGAGCCTTGCCTTCGAGGCTGTCAAGCATGGTCTGACAGTTATCGACCTGGCCCTCTGCACAATGAATGATGGCCCGGGTCGCCAGGACTCTCCAGGCCTGTCCCTGGGGCGGGAAGTCAATGGCCTCCAACAGGTCAGAAGCCACCTGGGTCTCCCCATACGAGGCGGCACGCCCTGCCCAGACAAGCAACTCGCTGGACTTGCCCTCATAGTCCTCGGGCAGGCCCTTCACGACCTCCTCGACGCTGGACACGGCGACGTCGCGCTGTCCCAGCGCCCAGAGGGCGTAGTTCTCTGCCAGGCCAGCCACCGCCGGGTCGTCGTGCTGGAGCAGGTCCACGTAGCCCTGAGCCACGGTTCCAATGGGTCCCGTGACCTGGGAAGCCCGTTCCAACAGCGCACCGGCTTCCTCTCGCTCCCCATCCGCCAGTGCCACCTCTGCGGCCAGGACCAGCCCAGCGGCGGTGTTGGACGCCTCGGCGTGCTCTCGCAGCAGGTCGGTGTCTCCGTCGCGCAGCGCGACCAGCGCTCGGCGCAACTTGACCTCACCCACGCGTTCACCGGCGATGGCCTCGGCCCCCGCCAGAATCTGGTCAGCCTGTGCCAGGTCCCCGCGGCCGTACGCCCCAAAGGCGGCGCCAATCGCAGCCTCCAGGTTGCCTGGATGGGCGGCTCGGGCCGCTTCATAGGCATCGGCTGCACCGGCGATATCGCCGTTCTTGAGCTGGTCATCTGCGGCGGTCATCGCCGCCACAGCGGGGTCGGTGGTCTCTCCCCCAATTAGATCGCAAGCCAATAGGCTGGCCCAAAAGAAGATGGTGGTCATGATGATCAGACCGCTCCCGCGCCTGCCTGTCTAACCACGATCAGGCCGCTCAATGCAAGGCGGCGAGAAGGCTGTCCCCTCACCTTCTCCATCCGCAAGCCCTTCTCCTCGGTTTGAGCCTTCCACGGCACGTTGCCGCAGCAGCCCATGGGCGCGGCGCATGAACAGACACCCAGACCCGACGGCTGGCGCCCATGCCCAGGAGCGCCTCCATGCGATTCCAACTCGCCAGGTTGTGGCCGAGCAGGCTGTCCTGGAGGGTGCGCGTCCTACCCCGGCGTCCAGCGTCCAGAGTGACTGCCCGACTCCCGGAACTACTCGGCGGAAATCCGCTGAAGGCCGAGTGCCTCGATGAGATGGCGCTCCTGCTCATCGGCTTCCGCATGGAGTTCCACCCGCACGAAATCTCTCTCCAGGAGCGTCTGAGCTCGTCCTTGCTGGACACCCAGACCAACCAGGATGTCCCGCATCGCCGGGTCATCCGGGTAGGCATAAACCAACCCGAGTTCGTCCAGGACGAGTTGGTCACCCAGGGCTCCCCGCACCCACACCTGGTGTCGACCATCTCGGTAGAGGAGCATCTGGCTGCCAGCGAACACCTCCCGGACCCGCTCTGGCGCCAACTCCACCCCCACCCAGGAAGGACGGTCGGTGTGGACATGTTGGGTCTCGGTCTGGCGATGCGTGAGCTGCACATACCGGACGGCGAGTGGGGGCTCCAGACCCGCGACGAGGGCCTCGAAGATCTCCCCGAGCCGCTCCTGGGGTGCGGAGATCACCAGCCGGGTAACGCCGCCCGGACTGGACTGGGCCTCCCACTGCTCAGGGACCGCCCAGCCGTCGGGCAGACCCTCCTCGGTGACAGAGCTGGCCTTGCCTGGCAGCACGAGAGACCTCTATCTCGTTAGAGGGTCTGCATGTCCGGCGGCTATCCCACGAGCTACCGCATACGAGACCTCACCATTGCGCCCAATGTGGTTCTTGCGCCGATGGAGGGGGTCACCGACCTGTACTTCCGGAGGGCCATCCGGCGGGTGGGGGGCGTGGGCTTCACCTGCACCGAGTTCGTGCCGGCAAAGGGCCTGTCCACCCGGGGTCGACGGGTGATGCAGACCTGTGCCTTCGACCCGGACGAATCTCCCATCGTCATCCAGATCTATGGGAAAGAGCCCGAGGTCATGGCCCGGGCCGGCAAGATCGTCCAGGACCTCGGCGCCACGATCGTGGACATCAACATGGGGTGCCCCTCCAAAAAGGTCTGCAAAAACAGCGGTGGGTCCGCACTCATGAAGGACCCGGCCCTCTGCGCCGAGATCGTCCGGGCCGTTCGGGCCGCAGTGGACCTCCCGCTCACGGTCAAGATGCGCTCCGGATTCGACGCGGAACACCGCAATGCCCCCGAGATCGCCTGGATCTGTCAGGAAGAGGGCGCGGAAGCCGTGACCATCCACTGGCGGACCCGGGAGGACCGCTACAGCGGTGAGCGAGCCGTGGACAAGATCACCGAGACCAAGGCCCGGCTCCAGGTTCCCGTGCTGGCCAACGGGGACATCGTCGATGTGCCCTCTGCCCTGCGCATGCTCGATGAGACCGGTGTGGATGGCTTGATGGTTGGGAGAGGCGTCATCCAGAACCCCTGGTTGCCCCTGCAGATCAGCCAGGCCCTCCGGGGAGAACCCGTGGTGGAACCCAGCGCCAGTCAGCGCCGGGAGATCCTTTTCTTCTACTTCGACCAGATCCGGAGCGCCTACCACTCCGAAAAGGGTGCCCTTGGCCGCATGAAGATGCTCTCCAGCCGCTTCACCATGCCCCTGCCGGATGCGGAGACCCTGCGCAGCAAGGTCCTGCGCTCACAGACACCCGACGAGGCCCAGGGCCTGATCGCAGACTTCTTCGACGCCCTGGAGGCGAAGCAGGCCGGCGCACCCGCAGCCTAGAAGACGAGAGGATGAAATTTCTTTTCCATCCCAGGACACTCGTGGTTCCAAGTGAGCGGAGGACCTGTTGACCTCTTCTTCCACACCCGGAGGCGGCCCCTCAGAGGCCGAGTTCCGGGAACTCTACGAACGCTATGGCCCGGTCATCCTGCACCGGTGTCGAAGCATTCTGGGGACCGAGGAGGCCGCACAAGACGCCCTTCAAGAGACCTTTGCCCGCGTGATCAGAAACTGGGACCATTTTCGAGGCGACTCCTCACCGTTGACCTGGATGTACCGCATCTCCACCAACTGGTGCTTCAACCAGATCCGGAACCGAAAGGGCCGGCAGGAGAAGCTCCACGTCCATCGCAGCGACATCGTTGGAGACGGCGTGGCCAGCCCGCAGACCTCGGCCTGGGAAACCGCCGATATCGTGCGTTCGCTTCTCTCGGAGGCCGACGAAGAGACCCGGCAGATCGTGACCTACCTGTACTTCGATGATCTCACCCAGCAGGAATGCGCTTCCCTGGTAGGTCTCTCGGTTCCCACCGTGCGGAAGCGTCTGAAGCAGTTCCTCAACCGGGCCCGCCGCCTGTTGGAGGACAACCCCCTTCCCGTGGGAATCGTCGTGATCCTCGTCGCCTGGCTCCTGGTGCCGTGATGGCAGACCTCTTCCAACCCAATGACGGCACCAGGCCCTCCCGGCTTGCGCTGGGCCAGATGGTCACGGGCGAGATCCCCCGGGTCGAAGGCCCCGCCCTGGCGAATTTCGAGGCCGAGGTCAGGCCGGCCCAGGAGAGCCTGCCAGCCTTTGACTTCGAAGTTCTTCGGGCCGCCAGCCATCGTGTCGAAGACCCGGTGCCTGGCAAGGTCGCTGAAGAGGAGACGCCACGCAGGGGCACGGCCTGGTGGCGTTCCTGGCTGGTGGGACCGGCCGCTCTGGTGGCAGTGCTGCTGCTCATGGTGCTCGTCCCCCAGAACGCCCTGAAGAACCGCATCAAGGGCGGCGACACGGACCTGTCCTACTACCTGTTGCGCCACGGACAGGTGATGCCCGGGATGGAGAAGGCCCCGCTCCAGGCGGGAGACCGCATCCAGTTCACCTACCGGGCCGATCGGCACGAAACCGTGGTCCTGGTCAGTGTGGACGGCCAGGGACATTTCTCGGTGTTCTACCCGGAGGAGGGCCAAGAGCCAGTGACGGTCATTCCAAACGGACGCCACGTGTTGGAAGGTTCCATCGAGTTGGACGATGCGCCCGGCCCGGAGAGCTATGTGGCGGTGTTCGGGCCTGGAACCGTCGACGCGGCCATGGAACTGGTCCAGGGAGCCTACGGAACCGGAGGGCACAAGGGCCTCCAGGATCTGGCAGAGACCGACCCCGCCGTGGCAGTGGTGGTCATCCACAAGAAGGAAGGTTCCCGGTGAGGAGGCTCCTGATCCGGGTCCTTGCGCTCTTCGTTTTCGCAGGGTCAGTCGCCCCCACTTCTGCCGAGGCCGCCATCCGCCGTTTCGCGCTGCTGGTGGCCAACAACGAGGGGGAAAAGGGCACCCAGCCTCTCGTCTTCGCCCATGACGACCTGGCCCGAATGGAGGACGTCCTCAGCGAACTGGGCGGCTACCAGGACGAGGACATCACCAGCCTGGTGAGTTCCCATCGGCGCCAGTTGCTCACCGCCTTTGGAGAGATGCGCACCGACATTGCCACCGCCCAGGCCTCCGGTGACGAGGTCGTGTTCCTCTTCTACTACTCCGGCCATGCCGACGACGACCGGATGCAGCTGGGGACCAGCGAGCTCACCTACGAGGAACTGGAGGCCATGCTCGACAAGAGCGGTGCAGAGGTCCGACTGGCGTTCATCGATGCCTGTCAGAGCGGGGCCCTGACCCGCTCCAAGGGAGGACCCCGCGCCCCCAGCTTCGTCTTTGATGTCTCCGAACGCCTGGGCGCCCAGGGCACGGTGATCATCACCTCGTCGACCGGGGACGAAAACAGCCAGGAGAGCGACGAGATCGGTGGCAGCTACTTCACCCACTACCTGGTGAGTGGGCTGTATGGCGCAGCGGACCACAACCGGGACGAGGTGGTGACCCTCGCCGAGGCCTACGACTACGTCTACAACGAAACGGTCCTGAGAACCTCCGGCACCCGCTCCGGAGCACAGCACCCCACTTTTGAATGGGACCTGGCCGGCGAGGGAGACATGGTCCTCACCGAGTTGGACAGCTCCCGAGCCACCCTGCTCTTTGCCCAGGGCCTCAACGGCGCCTTTGCCGTCTTCGACGTGACCCGGCGGGCCTTTGTGGCCGAAGTCGATCTCATTCGCGGAGGCGAGGGGGACCGCAAACTGGCCATTCGACCGGGCCGATACCAGATCCAGGAACGCTTCCCGACCCACTTGCGGGTCGCGGATACCGTGGTCCGTGCCGGAGAGACCCTGGACGTGGGGAGCCTCGCGTTCCAGGCCGTGGAATACGAGGACGACATCGCCAAGGGCAGCATCGACCGCAAGATCAAGCGTGCCCGCCTGCCCGACAGTTCCCTGAGACTGCTGTCGGGGGGATTTGGCGCCCTGAACAGCCAGGTTTCCTCGGCCTACATCCCCGCCATGATCATGGGTGGCGCCAGCTGGCGGCTCCAGTGGCGAGAGGGGCGCTGGGTCACCATCGATCTCCTGGGGGGTGCCTCCCAATCCACCATCTCCATCCCCGGCCTGGAGCCCGTGCCAGTGGCCGTGGGAACGGCGCTCCTGGGTGCAGGAGCCGGGTGGGCCACCGCCCCCAAGGTCTGGCAGGCGGGGGTCGGGATCCGCCTGGACATGCTGTACATTGGCCGGTCCTTCACCGGGGACCTGACCCTGCCCGACCAGGAGTTGACCGCCCTTTCCCCCGGCGTGGTGCACTGGATCGGCTGGCACCCGGGCAAGGTGGAGATCGACCTGGAGTGGCGGGTGATGGGCGTACCGATCAAGTTCGAGGACCGGGATCGAGGCTTCTTCATGCACCAGGTGCTTGTGGCCGGGGGGTATCGCTTCTGATGACCCTGCTCCCCCTGACCCTGTTCGCCATCGGCTGTGGCAGCACGATGAGCAACGCCGTGTTCTACGACGACGCGGATTTCCTGAACGCCTTGCCTGGCGCCGGGTACTTCCACCTGTCGTACCCGACCGAGTTCGACACCAGTGACTGCGATCTGTCGGACTCCGAACGGTCGCTGTTCGCCTGCATCACGGTGGACTCGCTGGCCACCGGCGATGAACTGATGGGCACGATCACCGGCCTGACCCAGGTGGTCCGGACACTGGCCCCAAGCGAGCGTGGTGACGACTACCGGGTCTGGGGCCCCGGGGACTGGCTCGAATTTGCCCCAGGGACCTTCCTGTTGGTGGAGATGAGCCGGAGTCCCACCCACTCGGCGTATTCCTGGGCCTTCCAGCTGGCGCCGTCCAGCCAGGGCCCCTGGGAGTCCGAGTTCATCCACGGCACCCACTACGCCGGCGAAATCGATGTCGCGGCGGGCATCGGGGACCTGGTGCTGGACCTGGACGTCCTGGCGGAGTTCGAAGACACCTCCGGAGGCGGCATCGTGACCGTGGACTACGACGTGAGGGAGTTGACCAGGTTCTCCATCCAATCCGACCAGTTCGACGTGGGCGACGGCGTGGCCGTGAACAGCGAATGGGTCTACGAGGAAACGGAAGAGGGCGGCGGGGATTTCACGCTGGACACGGAAGTGGATGTAAACGCCAACGCCAACCTGGAGCAGATGGCCCTGCGATCTCGCTGGGAACCGGAAGGTCAAGGTCGGGGAGATGCCCTGTTGCATGGTGGTGACCTGACCGGCAACCCGCTCTCGGCCAGCCAGTGCTGGGCCGCCGACGGAACCCTCTCCTGGCACTTCGATGACCTGGGATGGATCCCGGAGACCGGTGACATCGGCGAATGCGCCTTTGAGGATGCGGCCTTTCCGGCCCTGGAGACCGAGGGGTAGGACACCTGCCTCCCCCTCCCGGGTCCCCCGTCAATTCGCCGAGAGGAAACCTCACGGTCCACACAACATCTCCTCACACTTGTTGGGCACTTGCCTCGGGGAGATTCTCCTCAAGCGGGGGACTCGGCGTCCGATGGCGCCCCTATACTTCCCAAGAACCGCAGGATTCCACGTTGACGACCCTCGAAAAATTCAACCTTCGCTGGCAGCTTCCAGACGTCTCCGATGGCGAATCGCCGATCTTTGCCCTGGCTGCAGGTTGGCGCTCCGGTTCCACCCTTCTGCAGAGGCTGATCTGCAGTTCAGGAGAGGTCCTGCTGTGGGGAGAACCCTATGGCCGAGCCGGGATCATTCCGTCCATGACCCGTAGTTCGATGGCCCTGCGAGAGGACTGGCCCACAGGCGGTCACTTTGGCAATGACGAAACCTACAAAGCACTGTCCCAGAACTGGATCGCCAACCTCTACCCGCCTGTCGAGGCGCTCAAGCACAGCTTTGCGGCACAGCTGGACGCTCTGTTGGCTGAACCCGCCCGCCAGCGCGGCTTTGAGCGCTTCGGGCTGAAAGAAGTTCGTTTCCACGCCCTCGATGCCCGTTTCCTGAACTGGATCTACCCCCAGGCCCGCTTTGTCTTCATGGTGCGGAACCCCTGGGACGCCTGGGCCAGTGCCAAGGGCGCAACCTGGTACCTCCAGTGGCCAGACCGCAAGATCGACGACGCGGCCGCCTATGCCAGGCACTGGCGTTGGCTCGTCGACAGCTTCCTGGAATGGCAGTCGCCCAACGCGATGTTCATTCGCTATGAGGACCTGACGAGCCCCGGAATCGACCTTTCGCCGCTGGTGGAACACCTCGGACTGGAAAAGGTGGACAGCAGCGTGTTCGACAATCGCCAGCGCGGCATGAGCCGTCCCCCGCAGTCTCTGGACAGTGGCGAGATCGCGACTATCGCCCAGATCACCGGCGAGCTGTGCGAGGCCCTGGAATACCTCGGCCCCACCGCAAAAGGAGCCCTCGCCAGCTGACGAGGGTTAGCTGCCAGGGGTGATCACCACACTCCTCGGACTGTTGGTCTCCTCCACCGCCCTGGCGGAGGAGCCTGTTCTGCCGGCTTTTGGCGCAGACCTTTCCGTCGGCATCGTGGGCGGTGTCCTGCTCGGAGAATGGCCAGTGCCCGGGCCTCACGGGGCAGTCACGGTTCGCTACGACGCCTTCATCCAGAACCGGGACTCGATGGGCCCGCGACTGGGGTTGTCGATCTTCGCCACCAGCAGCGCCTGGCCGCTCCAGGACAAGCAGGAGGAGATCGACGGTGTCGTCCAGGTCGACGGAGAATTCCGATGGCTGCACTACGGCGCCCTGATGGCCCTGCGCTATGACCCCGCGGCCGTCCGGACAGCGACCGTGGGGCTTGGGTTTTCTCGACTGGACGTCCAGGACTGGTACGACGGGGTCCAGGCCATTCCCCTTGCCACCGCCGAGGTGGGCCTTCGCCAGAAGGCTGGAGGACCGTGGACGTTCTTCGACGCCCACCTGCGAGCCGGTTGGGGCAACGCCCGGGGTCTGGATGGTTCCTACACGGACTGGTGGCTCCTTCAACTCGTGGTCGCCGGCGGCCTCCACCTCCGATAGAAGAGCCCCAACCACGAGGACCGCCATGACCGGGGAGCCCCCCACCGAAGATCCCTGGGGAGATGTCATCTCCCAGGTGTCGGATGCCCTCTCCGACCTGAACCTGCAGTCGGGACCCCTTCGTGATGCCCTGCTCGATGGCATCCGCTCCGCCCTGGACCAGGTCGGCCAACCCGACCTTGAAGACGACGAGGAGTTCCCCGAGGTCGTCGTCGTCGAGGGGGGTAGAAGCTCGGACACTCCGCCGTCCAATGGGAAGAAGCCGACGCTTCGCGTGGCGGACGACCCCACCGAAGAAGAGGAGATGCCCGGGGTGCGAACCCGAGTGCGAGTCGTCCGGGTCGGTGGAGAAACGGAGGCCATAGACGATCCGGACTGGTTGTCGGCACCGATCTCCCACGAGGGCAGAATTCGAGTGAGTGAACCCACCAGCCAGTCCGGCTGGCAGACCGTGCTGCGGGCCGAGACCATCCGGGCCTACCGCCTGGGCTGTGACCAGGGTGCGCTCGAGATCTTCCTGGATGGGGAGCCAGCCGAGCGCCTGAGTGGTGGCCAGACCGTCGATGTCGAAGCCCAGCTCATCCGAGTGCGATCCGCGGGCCCGATGGGCGCGGATGGCAGCTACGTGCGGCTCTAGGTCCCAGGCCGCCACTGAGAGGCCTGGGCCGGAACCCGGACCCCCTGGACCGCCAGGGAATAGGCCCTCTCGACGATAGCTGCTCCCTTCAACAGGGCATCGGCGATGGGAACCACCCCTCGGGATTCGAGGGGTTCGAGGGCCGAACCGCGTACCCAGTCATTGAACGCACCCATCGCCGGGCCGCACCAGATCTGGTAGTCCCGCTTGCGTCCTTCATCCCCCATGCGGGCCCATCGGGAGGTCATGCCCAGGTACCAGCGAAAGACCAGGGCCATCCGGTGTCGCGGATCGCTCTCCGCCCGCTGGACCTGGGCCGGGTCCCTCCCAGCCCAGTACTCACGGGTCTCCGCCCAGACCTCTCCAAAAGGACGCCGGAGAATCTGCTTCTCCACCTTTTTTTGATCCGCCTCGCTCACCTCTTCCCAGGCACTGTGGGCCCGGTAGAGATCGTAGAGACGACGTGAGCGGGCGCCAAAGAGCGTCCCACGAGACAGAACCTGCACATGGGCCCCGATCTCGAACATGTCCGGGGCGGCGCCATCCGCCACGTCCGCCATGCCCGCATCCAGCAACAAGGTCTTGGCCACATCCGAAGTACCTGCCTCGGGGCTGCACTGGTTGACCGAGCCGGTGAGCACGTAGTCTGCCCCCATTCCGAAGGCCGCGAACACGGCCTCGGGGGTCCCGATCCCACCGGCAGCTCCCACAGCGACCCGAACGCCCAGGGCCTCGTAGCCGTGTTCTGCCGCCAACCGATCCCGCAAGCGGCGGATGAGTGGCAGAACGACCGGGAAGGGACGATGGTCGGTGTGCCCCCCTGAGTCCGCCTCGCAGGTGATGGCATCCGCGACCGGCAGCGTTCGTGCGGCTTCGGCCTCGACCGCAGAGAGCTTTCCAGCAGCCACAAGCTCGTCCACCAGCCTGGCGGGAGCAGGGCTCAGGAAATGGGTAGCGACCTCGGACCGGGAGATCTTGGCGAAGACGCGATTGGGGCAGTGCCAGCGCCCTTCCTCGTTCTGGTGGGCTCCGGTGTACCGGTACCGCACCACAGCCGGGGTCAACCCCATGAAGGCACTCGCCGAGACAAAGGTACAGCCGTGGGCCAGGAACAGGTCGACCATCGCCTCCTCGACCGCCGGCTCCACCGGGTTGTGCAACAGGTTGAAGCCATAGGGCAGGTCTCCCACCGCCGACTGGATGGCGACCAGTTCCCGTTCGACGGTGGCCAGGTCCAGGCCCCCCGCCCCGAAGAACCCCAGGAGCCCCGCCCGGGCCATCGCAATGACGACCTCCTTGGAGGCGATGCCTCCGGCCATGGCGCCAGCGACGTAGTTCGCGCGGGTGCCCAGCCGTTCTCGCAACCAGGCCGGCCCGAGGGGACCGCTCGAAGCCACCGACCCCACCAGGGGCAGCGCTCCCGGTCCACCGGAGGCGTAGCGACCGGCGCCAAACCAGGCCTGGCCACCGCCGGTCTCGACCACCCAGATCGGTGAATTCGGGTCCTGGATCGCGGCGACGGGATCTTCGATCCGACTCTCAGGATCGGGCACGAACAGCGGAGTGTCCGGCTGAACCATGGCCTGGGGATCCGGATCCAGTTCCAGGACTTCCGCGTGGCTGGCCCCTCCCTCCCACTGAACGGAAAGCCGAGCCACGGCCCCGGCTCGCTCAAGCCTCAGTTGCACGCCTGAATCGACCAGCCCCACAGCCTGGATGTCCGGTCTGCCCCGCATCAGGGCTGCCAGCGGCGCAGTGCCAAGACTGTCCACCCGGGCCGCCAGCGCACCCCCGGGTCCTTCCGAAACTTCCTCGCCGGATTCAAAGGTGACCGAGGACTGCCGGGCTCCATAGCGGGCCAGGACTTCATGGGGGTTGTGCACAGGCATCTCCGACCGCTCCCGACCTAACCCACGAGACGTTAGGGCGAAGGGATGCCTGGCACCACTCCTCCCGCCTACTGGGACTATCTCCGCCTTGACCGACTCCTGGATCTCCAAGGAGGCCTGGAGGACGACGAAACCCTTCTCAGCGCCGACGAGACCCACTTCATCATCGTGCACCAGGCCTTTGAACTCTGGTTCAAGCTGATCCTGAAGGAGCTTCGGCTCGCCCGGGACCACCTGGTCCAGCCCAAGGTCCCCGAGGCCGCGATGCCTCACGTGGTGCACCATCTCCGGCGGGTCAACGAGATCTTCAAGCTGCTGGTGGTCCAGTTCCGCGTGGTGGAGACCCTCACCCCCCAGGGTTTCCTGGACTTTCGGGACAAGCTCGCACCCGCCTCGGGTTTTCAGTCCTACCAGCAGCGAGAGATCGAGATCCTGCTCGGCACGAACATGGAAGAGCGAACCCGCTATGGCTCCGTAGAGGCCCTGCGCCACCTGCGACAGAGCGCCCCCGGGACCGAGGGGGGCAAGACCGCTGTGTCAGCCATCGACCAGGCCCTCCAGGAGACCTCCCTCCGCAACGCGTTGCACGCCTGGCTCTACCGCACCCCGATCCGCGGCAGCCAACCCGACACCCCGGGCGACGAGGCCGTGGTGGCCCAGTTCCTGGAGGAGTACCTGGTGCAGTGGCAGGAGGGCTCCGATCGACAGCTCGCCCGTCTCATCGAGGTCGGGGCCGGCAGCAAGGACGCCCT
>CAZMNK010000157.1:0-12695 GCA_964567625.1 uncultured Enterobacterales bacterium
GTCCAGAGCCTGGTAGTGGGCGGGCCCCGCCTGTTCGTGTCTGCGGCCGAGGCCTCGGCCGACCAGCTGGCAGCGGACCTGGTTTCAGGCCTTCGCCAGCGGATTCCTGACCTGGAGGTCCGGGGGCTTGCCGGTCCCGCCATGAGGGCTGCCGGGGTGGAGGCCGTGGCCCATGCCGAAGAAGTTTCGGTCATGGGCGTCGTGGAGGTCCTGGCACGCCTCCGTCCCATTCTCGCCCTCCGGGCAACCGTGGGAGCCGCCCTGGCCGAGGGCGCAGACCTCCTGGTGGTGGTGGACGCCCCGGACTTCAACCTGCCTCTTGCCCGCAAGGCACGGTCCCTGGGCATTCCAGTGGTCTTCTATGTCTCGCCCCAGGTGTGGGCCTGGCGCCGGTCCAGGGCCCGAGAGATCGCGGAGCTGGCCACCGAGATCCTGTGCCTCTTTCCCTTTGAGCCTCCCTACTACGAGACCCACGGGGGAGTGGCCTCCTTTGTCGGGCACCCGGTGGCAGGACGCCTGGCGCCGGATGACACCCGGGGTTCCCACTGGGCGGTCCTGCCCGGCAGCCGTCGGGCCGAACTTCAACGGCACCTGCCTGCATTCCGGGCAGTGGTGGCGGCCTTGCAGAGGCGGATTCCGGGGGCCGAGGTTCGGTTGCCCCTGGCCCCTGGTCTGGACCGAGAGGCGCTGGGGGAGATTCCTGGGGTGGTGGTGGTCGACGACATGGAGACTGCGGTTCGAGGGGCTCGGGCGGCGTTGGTGGCCTCGGGAACCGCCACCCTGGAGGTGGCCTGTCTGGGTGTGCCCCATGTCATCGCCTGGCGTGGCCATCCCCTGACCTACTGGGTCGGTCGACTCCTGGTGCGGGACATTCAGTGGATCGGGTTGCCCAACCTGGTGGCAGGTCGGGCGATCGTTCCGGAGTTCATCCAGAAACTGGACCCGGAGACCATCGCCCAGGCCTGGCTCGACGTGGCCGAGAACGAGGAACAGCGGGCGTCCCTGGACCGGGTGCGGTTGGCACTGGCCGGGGACCAGGCAGTCCGGTGTGCGGTGGATCGGGTGATCGCTGCCTTCGGACGATAGACAGGCAGAGCCATGTCCGTGGACTCCTGGGTCGTCACACCCACCTACAACGAAGCCGAGAACCTGGAGCGCCTGGTGCGTGGGCTTCGGGCCGTGCTTCCCCAGGTGGGGGTGTTGGTGGTCGACGACGGCTCTCCGGACGGAACCGGGCAGCTGGCCGAGAAGCTGGGAGAGACCCTGGGGCACATCGAGGTGCTTCACCGTGCCGGAAAACAGGGCCTGTCCTCGGCCTATGTGGCGGGTTTCCAGCACCTGCTCCAGCAAGGGGCCCAGAGGGTCATCCAGATGGATGCGGACCTCTCTCACGATCCGGCTGACGTTCCTCGGCTGCTGGCCGGACTCGACGAGGGTGCGGACCTGGTCCTCGGGAGTCGCTACGTGCCGGGTGGAGGGACGCGGAACTGGCCTCTGAACCGGCGGCTTCTGTCCCGATTTGGTTCGATCTACAGCCGTCTCTGCCTGGGCCTGCCCCAGCGGGACCTGACCGGAGGCTTCAAGGCCTGGCGGCGGGAGGCCCTGGCCGGGGCCCTGGCGACCGAGGTGATGTCTGGAGGCTACGCCTTCCAGGTGGAGATGACCTGGCGGGTCGTCCAGGCCGGGGGAAAGGTGAGCGAGGTTCCGATTGTCTTCACCGAGCGTGAAGATGGTGTTTCCAAGATGAGTCGAGGCATCGCCATCGAGGCAGCCTGGCTTGTTCCGGGTCTGCGGTTCAGGCGATGAAGTCCTGGGCCATCGCCGCACTGTTGCTGGCGCTCCTGGTTCGGCTCTGGGTGGGTGGGGTGCTGGGCCTGTCTGGCGACGAGGCCTACTACTGGACCTGGAGCCAGTCCCTCGACACCGGCTATTTCGATCATCCGCCAGGGGTTGCCTGGCTCATCGCTGCTGGCACGGCGCTGTTCGGGGACACGGAGTTGGGGGTCCGGTTCGGGGGCTTGTTGGCCCAGACCGTGGCCTTTGGGGCCCTGGTCCTGGTGGCAGAACCAGAGGACCGGTCCCTTTTGGTGCTGTTGCTGCTCGGGATTCCAATCCTCTTTCTGGGGGGGTTGCTGGCGACACCCGATGCCCTGTTGTTGTCGGCCTGGGCGGGTTGCCTGGTGTCGGCGGAGCGCGGACGTTGGGCCCAGGCCGGTGTCTGGGCGGGGGTCGCCGTGCTGGCCAAACTTACCGGCGTATTGCTCCTGGCGGTGCTGGCGCTCACGGGCTGGCGGCGTCCCGAACGTGTCGCTCAGGCCCTTGCGGTGGCCTTCGTGGTTTTCAGTCCCTGGTTGTACTGGTCCATTGCCAACGGCTCCGTGGGCATAGGGTTCCAGCTTCAGCACGGCTTGATGTCCGCGGATCCCCCCGGCCTGGGAGGACTGCTGGAATTCCTGGGAGGGCAGCTCGGAGCGGCCGGGCCCCTGATCTTCCTGGCGGGTATTGCCTTGTTGCTGACCGGTAAGCGGACCGTCTGGTGGTGGAGCATGGCCATTCCCCTGGCCCTGTTCGGCCTGGCTGGAATGCGTGCCCATGGCGAGGTCAACTGGGCGGCGCCGGCCTGGCTGGGCGCAGCGGTGGCCCTCTCCCGGACGACCGGAAGTCTTCGTCGCTCGGCCTGGGCGGGGGGCTGGATCTCCGCGGGCATCACCGGCCTGGTTGTGGTGCACGCGGTTCACCCCATCTGGCAGATGCCCGGGCCTGATCCCGTCGATCGCCTGCGCCAGGGAGAGGTCCTGGGCTCCGCGGTGGAGGCCTGGGGACTCCCGGTCCTGACGGCTCGGTACCAGGAGGCTGCCTGGATCCAGTTCTATGGTGGCATTCCCGCCACCACCGTGCCGGGGGTGCACCGGGAGGACCAGTTCGACCTGTGGCCACGGGAGTTGCCGGAGGCCGGGGTCTACGTCAGGCCGGCGGGTTGGCAGGGGCCGGCAGAGGCCACCCTGTACTACGAGAGGGTGACCGGTCCGGCGCGGGTGCAGGCGAGGCGAGGAAACCGCCTGATCCAGGCCTGGGAGGTCTGGCAGGTCTCCGAGCGGCGAGATCGGGTACCTTGAGCGACATGGGGTCGAGCCCAACGGGCGCATTGCGGCGACTGGCCGAGGCCTACAAGCCTCACCGGGCACCGATCCTGCTCGCCACCGGCCTTCTGGCGTTGGGGTCGGCAGTGCCGGGTGGTGTGGTGTTCGTCATCGAACAGCTGCTGGACGATGTACTGCTTGCCCGGGACCAGGCAACCCTCGCCATGCTGCCCCTTGCCCTGGCCGGTCTCTACCTGCTCAAGGGTGCGGCCACTGTGGGGTCGGTGTTGCTGACCCGCCGTATCGGTTTCCGGGTGGCAAGAGACCTGAGGCAACAAGTGGTGGAGCACTGCCTGGCCCTGGATGTGGGCTGGCACCAGGGTCAGCGCAAGGGAGACACCCTGGCCCGAGTGGTACACGATGCAGGCGAGGTCGAGTTGTTGGCCGAGGCCTATGCCGGGGCCGTGGAGAAGCCCCTCAGCCTGTTCTTCCTGTTGGCAGCAGCCCTGTGGATGGACTGGCAGCTGACACTCTGGTCACTGTTGGTTCTGCCCTTTGTGGCGTTGGCCATCGACCGCTTTGCCCGGCGAATGCGCAAGGCGGCCCGGGACACCCTGAACAACCTGGGGGGCCTCTCCGCGGTTCTGCAGGAGGTCTTTGCCGGCATCCGGGTGCTCCAGGCCTTTGGAGCCGAAGAGGACCAGGCCCGTGCCTTTGCTGCGGTCAACGACCGCCACGTGGCCCTGCAACTGCGGGCAGCGCTGGCCCAGGCGGTGCCAGGACCTGTGGTCGAGGCCCTGGCGGCGGCCGGAATCGGACTGGTGCTCTGGTTTGGAGGTCAGCGGGTCTTTGCTGGTGACCTGCTACCAGGGGAGCTCATTGGCTTCCTGGTGGCCATTGGCCTGATGAACATGCCCTTGAAGGGGCTCTCGGAGGTGGTGTCCAAGGCCCAGCGGGCTGCAGCTGGTGCCGAGCGTTCCTATGAACTCCTGGACCGGCAATCGGCGATCGAGGGAGGCAAGACGATCCTGGAGTCGCGGCGATGTGCACTTCAGTTCGATGGGGTGTCCTTTGACTATGGGGATGGCCCAGTGCTCCGGGAATTGAATTTCGAGGTGGCACCGGGCGAGCGGGTCGGCATCGTCGGTGCTTCGGGAAGCGGCAAGACCACCCTGGCTGCCCTCGTGCCCCGGTTTCATGATCCCACCCAGGGTCGGGTCCTCCTCAATGGCTGTGACCTTCGGCAGTTCACCCTGGCCAGCTTGCGATCCCATGTCGCGGTGGTGTCCCAAGAGCCTTTTCTCTTTCACGGCAGCGTGCTGGAGAACGTGCGGTTGGGTCGGCCAGGTGCCAGTCGGGACCAGGTGGCCGAGGCCTGTCGCGTGGCCAACGCGGCGGCGTTCATCGAGGGGCTCCCGCAGGGCTACGACACCCTGGTCGACGAGACTGGCGCCCGGTTGTCTGGCGGCGAGAGACAGCGCCTGTGCATTGCCCGGGCCGTCCTGGCCGATGCACCAGTGCTGATCCTGGACGAGGCCACCTCGAACCTGGATGCCCAGAGCCAGGAGGCGGTCAGCGAGGCCCTGGAGCGCTTGATGAAGGATCGAACCACCCTGGCCATTGCCCACCGGATGAACATCCTGGTGGATGCCGATCGCATCCTCGTGCTCCAGGAGGGGCGGTTGGTGGAACAGGGGAGTCACGAGGATCTCGTCGACGCTGCCGGGGAGTACGCCCGCTTGTGGGGGGCGGCCAGGTGACCGGTTTCCGCTCTCGGGTCTATGCGGTCGTTCGCGCCATCCCTGCGGGCAAGGTGGCTTCCTATGGGGATGTGGCGGCGGCGATGGGGGCCCCTCGTGCGGCTCGCCAGGTCGGTTGGTCCCTGGCTGCACTGGACGAGAAGAGCCTTGGGCCCCAGGCCCGGCCGGTGCCCTGGCACCGGGTGATCCTGAAGAGCGGCAGGCTGGCCGTTCGGGGTGACCTGGTCCGAGGAACCCTCCAGAGGAAGCTCCTGGAGGCGGAGGGGGTGGTTTTTGTGGGGGAGGCGGTGTCCATGGACCGGTTCCGCTGGAGCGCCGAAGCCGACCTGGTTCTCGAGCTGCTCGAACGGGCGTGATGGTGTTCTGGTTGCAGCGAGCCGCCTGGTTCCTGTGGGCCCCAGTGCTGGCGGTGGTGACCGCCCTGCATCCACGGACCCGTGCACGGTGGGCTGAGCGCTGGGCCTGGCGCCTTCCCGCGGTGTCGCCCGGCGCCATCTGGATCCATGCCTCCTCGGTTGGTGAGGGACAGGCGGCTGCCGCGCTTTGTGAGCAACTCCGTACGCTGCCATCCGGGCCGGTGCTGTTGCGGACGGCCAGCACCGACACCGGCCTCGCCACAGCCCGGGGCCACCACGTGCTCTGTGCTCGCCCGGTGGACGCGCCCTGGATTGTCGGCCGCTGGCTCAACCGGGTTCGGCCTCGGCTGCTGGTGCTGGTGGAAGGAGACCTGTGGCCCAACCTGCTCCGGGCCTGTCGTGCCAGAGGGATCCCGGTGGTCGTGGTGGGGGTTCGCAGGGGTCGAGGAACGGCCCGACTTCGACGCTGGGCGCCGGGTCTGTTCCGGGCCATGGCGGACTGTGTGTCCCTGTGGCTGGTCCGGGAGGAGGGCCTGGATCTGCCGGGCCGGGTCGCCAGGGTAGGGGAGTTGAAGGGTCTTCCCAGCGAACTGGTTCCGGTCCCGCTGCCTCCATCCACCCTGGTGGCCGGATCTACCCGAGAAGGAGAGGAAGCCGCCTTGTTGACGGCATGGCACCGGCTGGAACCCCAGCCCCTGCTCGTGCTCGCGCCTCGGCACCAGTCGCGCTTCGAGTCGGTTGCGGACCTCGTGGGCAGTGCCGAGGTGCGTTGGCAGAGGTGGAGTGCGGGGGGCCCGATCCGGGAGGACTGCCAGGTCTTGTTGCTGGACACCGTCGGAGACCTTGCGCGCTTCTACCCCCAGGCCACAGCAGCCTTTGTCGGGGGCACCTTTTCCCCGGAGATCGGGGGCCACAGTCCAGCGGAAGCCCTGGCGGCGGGCCTGCCCCTGGTTCGGGGCCCCCATCACGGCGCGAATCGTGTGGCCTGGGAGGATGCCCGGGTCTCGGTGGCCGGGACCCTCGACTCTCTTCATGAGGCCCTGTCCGAGGCCCTCACGAGGGGTCGAGGCGCCCGGGTCCAGGGCACAGGGGCAGGGGAGGCGCTGGAACACCTGGCCCCCTGGCTCCAGGGCCCGGTGCCAATGGAGGCACCTCTCCGCCCGGGCCTCTGGTTCCTGGCCCAGATCTGGCGGCTCCTGGTCGCTGCAAGGGCCTGGTACTGGTCCTTGCGAAGGCCCACCCGGGTCAAGGTGCCGGTGATCAGTGTCGGGGGCCTGGGAAGCGGCGGTGCGGGAAAGACCCCCGTGGTGGCGGAGCTGGTCCGGCGCCTGGAGGGCAGAGGCAGGCATCCGACCGTCGTGGCTCGAGGCCATGGTCGTTCGGGGGGGGCCGAGGTGCGCAACCTGGAGGGCGAGGCCCGAGCGAGTACCCTGGGGGACGAACTCGCCATGTTGGCTGGCAAGGGGGTCTCGGTGGTATCGGCTCCGGACCGGGTGGCCGGAGCCCGGGAAGCGATTCGCGGGGGGGCCGACGTCATCGTGCTCGATGATGGCTTTCAACACCGGCGCCTGCACCGAGACCTGGACCTGGTGGTGGTCGACCCCCGTTGGCCCACGGAAGGTGGCCTGCTTCCGATGGGTGAGGCCCGGGAGGGATCGGTGGCCCTGGGGCGTGCCGATGCCCTCTGGCTCTCCGGACCCGGCAACCCGGCGGCGCTGTCACCGTTGCTGGACTGCATCCAGTCGCGGGTGGTGCCCACCGGGTGGGTCCGCAGTGGCGATCTTCTCGCCCTGGAGGACCTGCCAGCGGGGCCGGTCACTGCGGTCGCGGGAATCGCCAGGCCCGGTCGTTTCCTGGACCTGCTTGTGGCCCTGGGGCTGGACGTTCGGGGCTGGCATTCCTGGCCTGACCACCATGCCTGGACCCCGGGAGAGGAGGCAGCCCTCATCGCTGGGGCAGAGGGAACCACCCTGGTCTGCACGGAGAAGGACCGGGTGCGGCTGTCATCCAGGTTTCCAGGCTATGCCCTGCGCATGGGTCTGGAGGTGGTCTCCGGCCAGGAGGCCCTGGAAGAAATGCTGGACAGGGTGTTGGCGTGACCCGGTGGCTGGCCTGGGTCCTGGCCCGGATACCCCTGCCTCTCTGCGCGGCCGGGGCCGGGTTCTTGTCCTGGGTCTGGTGGTGGCTGCTGCCAATACGTCGCCGGGTTGCCACCGAGAACCTGGGCCATGCATTTCCGGACCTGCCTGCGGGGCCGACCCTGCGCCGAACCCTTCGGGACATCCTGCTTGGCTACATGGAGTTGCTTCACTTCGACCGGGCCGACCTGGACGGTCTGCGC
The DNA here is from genome assembly GCA_964567625.1 of uncultured Enterobacterales bacterium. Classification (GTDB taxonomy): domain Bacteria; phylum Myxococcota_A; class UBA796; order UBA796; family CAJQPC01; genus CAYFPX01. The sequence continues at coordinate 7,538 of CAZMNK010000157.1, forward strand.
TTCGAGGGTCACGAAAGGGTGCTCGAACATGTGGCTCGGGGAGAAGGTGCCTTGCTACTGGCAGGCCATGGCGGTGCCTGGGACCTGGCACTGGTGGGCGCAGCAGGGCGACTGGGGATGCCGCTGACCATCATGGTCCGTCCGCCTGCCCATGCCGGGAGTGCCGCCGTCATCGAGGGGCTCCGGGCTCGCTCGGGGGCTGAACTCCTGGACCCTCAAGGGGGCATTCAGTCCTTGCTCCGAAGTGTCCGTGCGGGCCGGGTGGGCGTGGTGACCCTGGATCAGCGCCAGAACAACGGGACCCCTGTGTCCTTCTTCGGGCGGCCGGCCTGGACCAGTAGGGGGCTGGGCACGTTGGCGCGACGAACCGGCGTGCCCGTGTTCACGGTCTGGCAGTGGCGGGAAGGAGTCGGCCGGCACGTGGTTCGCTTTGGGGGTCCTCTGACTCTCTCCGAGGACCCGGCAGAGGTCACCAGGGCATGTCTGGACTGGTATGAAGAGCAGATTCGAGCGTCTCCACACGGCTGGTTGTGGTTGCACGATCGCTGGAAAATCCCGCACTCCCACACCGAGGAGGCCCCGTGAGCCATCCTTCGGGCACGGTTGATCCCACCCTGCGGTCCTTGCTGGTCTGCCCAGTCTGCCGAGGGGTACTCGAGGAACACGCTCAGGGTCTCGCTTGTCGGGCCTGTCGGCTCGTGTACCCCGTCGTCCAGGGCTGTCCCTGGATGCTGCCCGAGCGTGCCCGAAAGTGGCGAGACGGCCCGAGAGAACGCTGAAGGACCCACCGGAGGGCTCCGGTCTCGCCGCTTGCCGCCCATTGACTCCCCGGAAGTCGTGTGTCCGTTGGCGCAGGGAGTTCTTCCGGCACTGGCGCCAGCAGCTGGGGGTGGGCAAGCTCCCCGCAGGGCCCCAGTCATTTTCCTTGCATCGTCATTGGGGTTGAGGTCGACCGTCACTCTGTGGGGGCTCGGCTTGACAGGGAGCCGCAGGACGGCACTAAGTGGGGGAAAGGGAGCCACGTTGGCCCAGGAAACCCCAGAGCTTCAGAACCGCCGTCGTGGCGGCTCGCGCGGGCATCGAAATGGGGGGGCCCAGACGCCGGACATCCTTTTCTACGGGTGCACGGTCCCCCAGGCCATGCGGGCGTCGGAGGCTGGACGGCTCAAGGTGGGTGGAAATCGCCCCCTTTACCTGTCTGGCACCGAGGCCCATGCGTGGCGGGTCGCCCACCGCCATGACGAGGCACCAGAGGTTCTGTATGTCGACGCCGGTCGGGCCCGTCGAGCAGGGGTCCACTTCTGGCGAGGACGAAATGGACTCTGGCTCACAGAGAAGTTGCCTGCCCGGTTTGTGTTGAATCTCCAGGCAGGCTTTCGAGAGCAGTTCAGCGCAGGCGGGATCATCGTGCGGGATGGCGTTGAGGGCCCTGAACTGTTGCTCGTCAGTTGCCGAAGGGGGGCCGGGGTGATGTGGGAGATTGCCAAGGGCAAGCTGGAACCGGGAGAATCTCCGATGGAAACCGCCAAGCGCGAGGTCCTGGAGGAGATGGGAATCCAGGTGAGCCTCGAGATCACGAACAGCCTGGGTGTCGCCCGGTATGGTTTTCGGACGCCCGAGGGTGAACCCCGCCTCAAGACCCTCTTTGTTTACCTGATGCGGTCGGAACCCTGTCCCGAGAACTTCCAGCCCGCCCTGTTGGAGGGTATCGAGGAGGTGCGCTGGTTTTCCCTGGAAGAGGCCTGCCGGCGGGTCACCCATGGTTCTCTACGGCCGCTCATGGCCACCCTTCAGGGAGGTCTTCCTGCCGGCTCATGAACGCCTCTCGCGTTAGCGAACAGGCAGGGAGGCTTCAACCATGGCCGGTGAATACCTGACGTGGCTGGCAGACGTGTTCGAGGAGGCCCAGGTGCCCCTGAATGCCGAGACCGAACAATTCCTGGACCAGGCCCTGCACCGCATTGCCGGAGTGGCCTTTCCTGAAGCCAGCGAGGGCGAGGTCTACCTGGAGATCCAGAAGAAGTTCCTCAAGATCGGCCAGCCGGGTCGACAGCTTCTGGCGGCCTACATCCGCGACGAGGCCTTTGCCCGTCGGGACAGCCCGATGCGACCCGAGGAAGGGGTGGGCTACTACACGAACACCGAGTACGAAGGCCAGGGCTGAGGCGAGCTAGCGGGAACTGCTCTTGGGCTTGTGCTCCCGGGCATCGATGACCCGCCCGTAGCGGTCGTAGAGGACAGCCCGGTCGTACTTGTTGTTCCAGATGGGCACATCGCTACCCAGGTAGACCGAGAGCTGGCTCTTGGGGTCGATCTGGTTGTCCCCGTTCCCGCTGTGGATCTTGAAGGTGTGCCCAGGAGGCACGATGGTGCCTGGGAATGTCCAGGAATTCCCCGAGGCGTCAGCGATTCGGAAGCCTTCCAGGTTCACCGGCCGACCCGACACATTGCAGATCCGCAGGTACTCCCCGTTGATGTTCTCCCTGTCGTCGCCGCTGGCGTTGGCGTGGAACGAGGTGATGTGCAGGGAGCCCTGGTATCGATCCGTGCTCCAGATGCCCCGGTTGGCCTTGCGTGCACGTGCCTCGGCGGCCAGCAGCGAGTCCACGTTGACGTTCGATTCTACGGGAGGAATCAGGAACACGTGCCCCAGGCCCTGTTCCAGCAGGTGCTCGGCCAACCACCTGTCGTCGACCTTGGCTGCGGCGAGCAGACGGCCGTAGCTGTCCCGCTTTACTTTCCCGAAGGCCAGGGTGACGTCCTGGTCCTTGAGGAAGGTTTCTGCCGCGTCCCTGGCCTCGATTCCATAGGGTTCGACCGGGCGTAGTTCCGGGGTGTTGATCCACTGCAGACGGACCTTGTCCCCGTTTTCCAGGGTGAAGGTGTCGCCATCGTAGACACTGACGACGGTGGCGGTGTCCAGGGCCTGGGCAAAGGTGGTGCCCAGGGCAACCAGGAGCAGGAGCAAGCGCATGGGCTCTCCGGGCGGACCGAAGGAGGCTAGGGGGCTTCGGTACCTGCGAGCCGATCTATCCGGTCCACCTGCCAGAGGTGGTACATGACGTCCGGTCGGAGGCGTGCGGCAAGGTGTGCAGCCGCCCGGGCGAACTCGCTTTCACCCCTGACCAGGTGCACGACGGCGAGGGTGTCCCGGAAGTCAGCCCGGTGGGGTTCGGCTTCCACGGCAGCCGTCGCACGGGCCAGGGCCGATTCCAGATCCGACCCTGCCATCGCGTGGTACCAGGCGACACAGTTGTCGGCGCTGGGGCCCTCCAGCCCGTCACAGTCCCGTGCGAGGCCGAGATTCATCAGCTCGGTGGCTCGCTGGTCATCTCCCAGCATGGCGTAGCCTGCGGCGGCGAAGTCCAGGGGCCGAAGGTCCGGGTGGAGCCGTTCCAGGGCCTGGTCCAGGTCGATCCGGTAGGTGTCGAGTGCCAGGTCATCCTCCAGCTCGGCGGCGGCCATGCCGTAGAACCAGAAGGTGTCGCCCTCGGAGGGGTAGAGCCGGATTCGGGTGCGCAGAAAGGACAGCGCGGCCAGGGGATCCTGCTCGGCGAGGGCCAGTCGGGCCCGCCGCAAGAGTTCGGCATCGGGGTTGCCCTGGAGCGCCGTGGCCTGTGACAGGGCCTCCCTGGCCTCCTGGAACTCGCTCTGAGCCAACAGCGCGTCGGCCAGGGCGGTCCAGGCGGGAGCGGACCGGGGCTGGGCAGCGACGGCTCTGTCGGCAAGAATCCTGGCGTTCTGGGGACTGCCGTAGAGCAATTCCAGGTTCACCGCAGCGATGATCTCGTGCTGCTCCACCAGGATGTCCACGCTCAAGGATTCCACCAGGGCTCGGTAGGTGTCCAGGGATCCCTCGGCACGGGTCAGGCGGGCTCGGAGCATCTGGGCTTCTGGGTCGTCGCTGTTCCGGCGGATGTAACGGTCCAACTCCCTCATCGCGGCCTCTTCCTCGCCCATTCCCAGCAGGTATCGGGCTCGCACCAGACCCCGGTCACGGCTGCGACCGTGGGTTCGACGGTCCTGGTTGAGTAGGACCTCGTGGCCGTTGATGGACCGAGGCTCGTAGGCGGTCTCCAGGAGAGCGAATCGCTTGCCCGGGTGGTCGAAGATCACCCTGTGGTCCTGGAGCACGGTGTAGCCCAGGAGCCCGGACAGGTCTTGGGGGCCGATGATCTCGCCTGAGCCGTAGTTGATCCAGGTTGCTGGCCCCGTCTTGGTCAGGATCTCCGGGCCGATCTGGATGCTCTGAAGAGGGATTCTCCGGGTCTGACGGTAGAAGGCTGAGGGCGGCAGATTTTCGGAAGCACCGATGCCGAAGATGGGTTCCATGCCCTCGGTGGCCACCTGTTCGAAGCCCAGCCCGGTAGGCCCGGAGAGGATGACCCCCCGCGCACCGGTGTCGACCTCGAGCCACAGTTCCCGTACGACCTCCTGGGTGTCGTTGGCGGCCGTCAACGTGGCACGCACTCGCGGAAAGGATCCCTGGCTGTCCATCTCCACCGCACTCGGAGGCAGTTCCAGGGCCCCTGGCGGGTGTAGCTCCAGGACATTGGCGGGGTAGTCCACGACCATGACGAAGTCTTGCCAGACGTCGTTGCCCAGGATGCCATCGATGGGCATCCAGCCCGCATGGGTCGGTACCCCGGGGACACCCACGGCCACCACGAGGCTGTCCACCTGGGTCTTCCCCAGGTGCATGGTGGGGAGAACCGCCCGGGTGAGAGGAACCCGGCCGCCCAGTCCGGTCACATAGCCCTGCGGTGGACTGATCTTGAGACCGAGACGCTCGGCGAGTGCCGTATGAATCACCGAGACCCCGGCCCCGGTGTCCACCATGAAGAGCCCGGGCTCACCATCGGGGAGGATGGCCTGGACATAGACCTTGGGCGATTCCGGGGAGGGGCGAAGCAGGTCCAGCCGGGTGGCTTCGCCTACTGCCGCAAACACCGGGCCCAGCACCAGGCAGGTCAGGAGCAAGAGGACTCCAGGAGACACGAGGGTTCCGGGAGGCCAACAGGCAACATCCCATGTTCCATCCATCGCCGCCCGGGAGGGCCCGCGTCAAGTGCGGTCATCTCAACCGAGATCCTGCGCGATCTCCCGGCCAAGGGCTTCGAGCAACTTGACGTAGTGCCCCTCCAGCGCATCGCGGAGT
>CAZMNK010000158.1:0-10204 GCA_964567625.1 uncultured Enterobacterales bacterium
GACCGACAACGGGGATGACTGCGACGACGGGGATGCCGGGGTGAACCCGGACGCCGCCGAGGCCTGTGACGGGTTGGACAACGACTGCAACGGCAGCGTCGACGAGGCGGGTGCCACCGGGGAGACCACCTGGTACGCGGACAGCGACGGCGACGGCGAGGGCGACCCTTCGAGCACCCTGGACAGCTGCGATGGAATCAGCGGCTACGTGGCCAATGCCGACGACTGCGACGACGGCGACGCCGCGGTGAACACCCACGCCACCGAGCTCTGCGACGGGGTGGACAACGACTGCGACGGCACCACTGACATCGGCGCTGCCGACGAGGAGACCTTCTACGGCGACAGCGACGGAGACGGCTTCGGCGATGCCACCAGCACCACCGAGGCCTGCGACGCCCCCAGCGGCACCACCGACAACGGCGAGGACTGCAACGACGGGGATGCCGCGGTGAACCCGGACGCCACCGAGGTCTGTGACGGGGTGGACAACGACTGCAACGGCAGCACAGACGTCGGTGCCGCCGATGAAACCACCTGGTACCTGGACGCCGACAGCGACGGCTGGGCGGGGGACAGCTTCACCCTGGAGGCCTGTGATCAGCCCAGTGGGTACCTGGCCGGTACCGGTGACTGTGACGACCTGGATGCCGCGGTGAACCCGGATGCCACGGAGTTCTGTAACGGGGGCGACGACGACTGTGATGGCACGGTCGACGAGCCCGATGCCGCGGACGTGATCACCTGGATCGAGGATGTCGACGGCGATGGCCATGGCGGAACCTCTGGCGCCACCACGACCGCCTGTTTCGAGCCCACTGGCTACAGCGACACCGGCGACGATTGCGACGACACGGACGCGGCTGTGAACCCCGACGCCGAGGAGCTCTGCGACGGGGTGGACAACGACTGCGACGGCGATGTGGATGGTGACGCGAGTGACGCCCTGACCTGGTACGTCGACGCCGACGCCGATGGCTACGGCGCCTCCAGCCTGACCGCGGTCAGTTGCGACCAGCCCAGTGGCTACGAGGCCAACGACGCCGACTGTGACGACCTCGATGCGGCCATCTCCCCGGACGGGACGGAGGAGTGCGACGAGGTGGACAACGACTGCGACACGGATATCGACGAGGACGTCCTGACCGACCACGCCTTTTATCGGGACGCGGACGGCGACGGCCTTGGAGACCCGGACGACAGCGTCGAGGGCTGCGAGGCCCCCTCCGGCTACGTGGACAATGCGGACGACTGCGACGACACGGGCACGGACAGCGACGGCGATGGCACCGAGGACTGCGCGGACGACGACCGGGATGGCGACGGACTGCCCAATGACCTCGACGCCGACCCGGACGATGCCTCTGTGGCCCAGGTAACCACCGGTGGCGCGGGGTTGGATGGGGCATGGTCCGTCTCTTCGGGCACAGAGGTCTTCGGAGAGTGGACCCTGTTGGCCAGCGACATCAGCGAAGGGGACACCGAGTTGGATGTCGACGACGTGTCGCTCTTCGAAGAGAACGACGAGATCCTGCTCCTGTGCCAACAGGGAAGCTGCGTCAGCAACCACCAGTTCCTCGTGGTCACCGGTATCTCCGGGTCCACCCTGACCTTCTTTCCGGAGCTGGAGAGTGGCTACAACAGCAGTGAAGTCGTCCTGGTCCAGCGGATTCCGCACTACACCGACGTCGACGTGGCCTCCGGGGCCACCGTCACCGCCGACGCCTGGGAGGGCGAGGGGGGCGGGGTGATCGTCTTTCGTGCCACGGGCAGTGTGGTCATCGACGGAACGATGGAGGTGAGTGGGCTGGGCTACCGAGGCGGTGATGGTCCGGAGGGCAACGCCAGCAGCCCCACCCAGGGGGAGTCCACCGCTGGCCTGGGCTCGGAGGGGGATACCTCGGCGAATGACGGTGGTGGAGGGGCCTACCCCACCCGCGGCGACCATGGCGACTCTGGCGGCGGCGGCGGGTATGGAGCCGCCGGCTTGCCCGGTACCGAAACCGACAACCATGAGGTCACCTCGGGCGGCGGTGCCTATGGTGGGCCTCAGTTGACGTCCTGGCACCTGGGTTCCGGCGGTGGTGGTGGCTCCCCCGATGCGGAGTCCGACGGTTCCGCGTCCTCGAATGTTTCAGGGGACGGAGGCGCTGGCGGAGGCCTGATCGCGGTCTTCTCCGGGACGGAGATCATCGTGACTGGCTCCCTCATGGCGAACGGCCAGGACGGAGTGCAGGGAGTTTCCGGGGCCGGGGGTGAGGTCGGTGGCGGCGGTGGTGGTGCCGGCGGCACGGTGTACCTGGTGGCACCGGCCCTTGACTTCAGCGGTACCGTGAGTGCGGAGGGAGGAAACGGAGGCGACAGTGCCTCCGCCTTCATCTCACCTTATGGCCACGCCACTGGTGGGGATGGCGGAGACGGCCGCATTCGACTCGACTACGACAGCTTGAGCGGGTCGACCTCGCCGACAGCCGGCCACAGCGAGGCGTACGCAGACTGAGACGGAATCACCAGGGCCATCCCGAGTATTCCTAATTCCCGGGCGCTCTCCAAAGCGACCCGTCGAAGTTCTTGCAGACACCGGAGACGTGCCTGGCCATTGCTGCCCTGCCAGGCCTTTCCCCGCCGTTGGCAGTCCCCGGGCTACTCGCTCGCGGCATCGATGAAGATCTGCTTCAGGGCCTCGTAGCTCGAGGTGTCGCTCAGGTCGTAGGTGGTCACGTTGAACACGTCGTAGACCCGGTTGTCCTGGTCCAGGATGATCACGTCTCGATAGGTGACCGCCCACGCGTTCCAGACATCCGCGTCGCTGGTGTCCTGGAGCCAGGGGATGTCTCGCCCATCGGAGATCGAGGAATTGCCGGCCTCCTTGCCGGCCTCGTTGACCCCCAGGATCTGGATGTCCAGGTCCGGGTAGTCGGCCTCGAGTTCCTGCTGCATCTGGTCCAGGTAGCCGAACTGGCTACTGCAGTACGTTCACGTGGCGTGTCCGAAGTACCACCCGGAGACCTGCTCCAGGTAGTCCCTCGGTGACACCGAGTGGCCGTGGGTGGCCGAGGTGCTGTTCTCGTCGTCCAGGGAGAAGTCCGGCAGGGCCTCGGCGGTCACGCTGGCCGTGGCGATCCCGGTGTCTCCGGTGGCCGTTCCATCATCGGGCACCGCAAAACAGACCCAGGTCTCACCCAGGGAGAGGTCTTCGGTCGGGATGGTGTCGTCGGTCCAGGTGGTGGTGTCGGGGCCTGTGTCGCTGGAGCGGGGGTAGCTTCCACCATCCACCACCCAGTGAAAGTGGTAGGAGACGGCATCCCCGTCAGCGTCCGTCGAGGACCTGGCGATCTCGCAGACCAGGTCGTGGGCCCCGGCGACCGGGTCGCTGGGGACCACCTCGATGGACGGGGACTCCGGGGGCACGTTGACGTTCAGGAAGTGGGTGGACGACGCGGCCATTCCTCCGTCGGCGTCCCGCCCCTGGACCTTCCATCGCACCCCATGGACCCAGGGTCCTTCACTGAGTCGATCCCAGGCCGGGTCCGGGTGTGTCAACGAGGAGACCGTCCCCCAGGACCGCCATTGCCAGGTGCTCGCCCCGGGGCGGGAGAAACCGATCCGGGACACCACGCAGTCGGTGTCCCAGGAGAACACCGGGTTGTCCGACACCAGCTCTCTACCGGCCGGGGTGACCAGCCCGACCGTGCAGGCCCAGGCCTGGGATCCGAGCAGGGTGGATGTCAGCAGTGCGACGAGCACGGAGAGCCTCCCTGGAGAGTGTAGGGGAAGGACCGGGCCGTGCTCCACCCTTTCATCGGAATGGACGGAAAAAGGCCTCACCAGCCCGTTTGTGGCTATTCAACGTATCCAAGGGCGCGAAGGGCCTCGCTCGCGTCCTCGTCCATCGGAACCGGGGCGGTCTGAGCACCGTCGACGGGGATGGCGGCCTGGCCTCGGGCCAGGAGGGTGGCCAACTCCCCGGGACGCTGTTCGGCGAGGTCTCGCTCCATCCCGGGATCGGCCTCCAGGTCGAAGAGCATCTGCTGGGATGCACTCCAGAGCACGGCCATGTCCTGTTCCCGGTACAGGCGCCAGGCCTCCTGGTAGACCCCTCCGAGCCGTTCTGCCCGGGCCTGGTCGGGCCAGGCGACCGCCCGCACCGGGCCCGGCTCCGAACCATTGATCACCGAGAGCAGGGTCTCCTCGTCGGTTTCCACGCCACCCAGTACGAGCAGGGTTGCCGCCAGGTCCAGCAGTTCCACTGGGGCCGGAATGCGCTTCCCCTCGGGCAGTCCCGGGCCGGCCAGGACCAGGGGAACCCCCAGTGCAGGCCCACGAAGGGTGCGCCCGTGCTCCCAGAGCCCGTGTTCTCCGAAGTATTCCCCGTGGTCCGAGGTCACTGCGATCACCCCATTCTGTCGCCACTGGTCCCAGCCTCGGATCAGGGGGGTCAGCATGTCGTCTGCGATGCCGACCTCCCCGTCGTAGAGGTCCCGCAAAAGGCCCACTGAGGAGTCGTCCAGGGTCAAGTCGCCGGCGCGGAGTCGGTCAAAACCGCTTGTGGGGAGACCGTCGGGTCGACCGTAGAGGTTCACCCCGGGGGGGTCGGAGAGCAGGTATGGCTTCAGGCCGTCCTCCACCTGGCTGGTGCGGAGGGCCTCTGCGTGGGCATGGGACCAGGGCGCTGCGACGACCCGGGCCGAGTGGTGGGCCACCATCAGGTTGATGAAGAGAAACAGGGGCCCTTCGGACTGCTGCATGGCCTGGAGCGCCTGGGCGACCACCTCCAGGTCCGATTCATGGCGGACAGCCTGCCCGAAGCCCCGGGTGAGCCCCAGGGCAGGATCCAGCATCGGGTTCGCGGCCAGGCTCACGGTCGTGTAGCCCGCATCCCCCAGTCGCCCGGCCAGGGTGGGCAGGTCCTTCCGCAGGCTGGCCAGTCCCAGGTCCCACAACTGGTGGTCCGAGGTGGGTCCCTGGGAGAACCGGGCCCCATGCACCCAGGGAGGCTCCCCGGTGAACAGGCTCCCGTGGCTGGGCCAGGTCCAGGACGACGGGGCGCTGACATCGTCGAACACCACGCCGCGCTCCGCCAGGATCTCCATCTGGGGCGAAGTGGCCCGGTGGTGACCGTAGAGCGCCAGGGAATCGGCGCGAACGGTGTCCAGCACCACCAGGAGCAGGTCCGGTGGGGGAGTTGGGGCGGCCGTCTCGGGGCTGCCACAGGCCAGCATCGCCAGCAGAAGCATGACCGGACCCTATCAACCTCGGTGGATTCCCACCCCACGTGGCTCTGTTAGGGAAGCAGCATGCGTTGGTTCACTCCCGTCCTGTTTCTTGCTGGCGCCGCGGCCCTCCATGTCTACAACCGTGGAGGGCACGGCCAGGTCATCGCATTGCTGTTCATGGGAGACCTGCTTGGCCTGGAGGGTGACCTGGATGCCCAGGGGCGGGCCACGGTCTACCTGATGGCCGGCCTGGGGGGTGTGTTGGGCATCTGGCATGGGGCCCGTGCCCTGGTCGAGGCGCGGCGCACCGACCAGGACTGACGGGGCCGCTCAGCCCTCCAACAGGCGGGGCAGCTGTCGAAAGGCCCGTCCCCGGTGGGAGATGGCGTCCTTTTCCTGGGGGCTCAACTCTGCCATTGAGCGGCCTGGGGCCTCTTCGGGCCAGAAGAGCGGGTCATAGCCAAAGCCCCCTTCGCCCTGGAGTGCGGTTCCTATCTGGCCTTCCACGGTGCCACGAACCACCTGCTCCCGGTCCCCCTGGACCAGGGCCAGAGCGCAGACAAAGCGGGCCTTGCGGTCGTGAACACTGTCGAGCTTTGACAGGAGATGGGCGTTGTTGGTGTCGTCCCGGGCCTCGGGGGTAAAGCGCTTGGAATACACGCCGGGCGCACCGCCCAGGGCATCGACCTCGAGACCGGAATCGTCGGCGACCACCGGAAGCCCCGTCCGCCGGGCCACGAACCGGGCCTTCTGCAGTGCATTTCCCTCAAAGGTGTCCTGGTCCTCGGGCGGATCAGGAATCTCCGGGAAGTCGGAGAGTGGACGGACCCGGATGCCCAGTGGCCCCAGGATCCGGCCGATCTCGGCGCGCTTGTGGGCGTTGTTCGACGCCAGTACCAGCTCTTTCACGGCAGGTTCTGGAGTCCAGGGACAGTGCGCATTGCCCCTGCGATCGTCTGGGTGCCGGCGGTGGCCAGGTCCAACAGCTTCTCGAGTCCGGACCGGGGGAAGGGGTCTCCTTCGGCGGTTCCCTGGACTTCGACCAGGGCTCCTCGGCTGGTCATCACCATGTTCATGTCCACATCGGCGGCCACGTCTTCCAGGTAGTCCAGGTCCAGGAAGGCGTCGGAACCCAACAGACCCAGGGAGACGGCTGTGATCGTGTGCTTGAGGGGGCTGGCCGACAGCCGGCCGTCTGCCTGCAGCTTCTCCAGGGCCAGGGCCAGGGCGACCATCCCGCCATTGATCGAGGCCGTGCGGGTGCCTCCGTCCGCCTGGAGTACGTCGCAGTCGATCTCGATCTGGATGGGCCCCAGGGCTGCCAGGTCAATCCCGGCGCGCAGTGAGCGCCCGATCAGACGCTGGATCTCCGAAGTTCGACCCTTGAGTCGATCCCCTTCCCGGTTGCTGCGGGTGTGGGTGGCGCGAGGAAGCATGCGGTACTCGGCGGTCACCCAACCCTCGCCAGAGTCCTGGAGCCAGCGGGGAACCCTGGTGCTCACGCTGGCCGTGCAGTGCACCCGGGTTTCGCCCATCTCGAAGACACAACTGCCCTCGGCGTAGGCATTGACCCCCGGAATGATGGAAATGGGACGCAAGGCATCCAGTTCTCGGCCTGGGGGACGTCGATTCTGGGACATTCATTCTCCTGCCGCGCCGCGTAACCCGTGGGCATTCGGTCGGTTGCCCCGCCCAGTCCAGCGCGGTAGTCTCCGCGCGGACTGTGACAACCTGGGAGCAGGCCGTGGACATCAAGGTCGGAATCACAACTCTCGCTGTCGTCGGCACGCTGGTGCTTGGCGCCTGTGAAGAGAAGTCAACGAACAAGCTGGTCCTGGGCCAGAAGTCGGTGGCCTGCGACATCAACATGGACAACCTGGCGGGTACCGAGTGGGTGATCGAGAAGATCCTGCCGGGCAGAGAGGTGGAACCAGACGTCCAGACCCGGCTCAAGGTATTCGCCAAAGATGGCGCAACCTGGGTCAAGTACAACGTCGGATCCCTGTCTGACATGTATGACTACGAGTGCATGATGAGGGGCGAGGAGCTGGCCTGCTGGGAAGATCCGCCCAAGGTTCGGGACTTCTGCCAGGCCCTGCAGGCTGCCGAAAAGGAGTGCACTCCCGAGGTGCTCAAGAAGCTCGCCCCGACCGCGTCGGACGAGGACATCGCCGAAGGCATCAAGAAGGCCAACGAGAACGTCAAGCGGTTCAAGGGCACCGACAAGTGGAAGGCCTTTGTCTTCCAGAACAACAACCTGGGCAACAAGCTCGGCGGTCTGCTCTACCTGAAGGTCGACCAGAAGCGCTGCAAGCTGCGCATCACCGACAACTACATGACCATCTACAACGGCAAGAAGGTCGAGGACTCCAACCCGGTGGGCACAAACTACTTCCTCCGGAACGAGGAGGCGTTGTTCTGGGAGCACTGCACGGATTCGGGGGACCTGATTGCGACGAAGTCCTCGGACTTCCCCAAGAACGAAAAGGAAGCCCTCACCTGTGCTCCTCCCCGGTGTGACTTCACCACCAGCGACAAGGTCACCTACCACTACGTCGGACAGGATGGACGGACACCCAAGGATGGCTGTACCTACACCTTTGACTCCTGGCTGAACTGGAAGCCACTGCAGTCGAACGTGGCCGCGGAGATCGTGGACTGGAAGCAGGGCCGACGGAAGGTCAAGGAGATCCGCTACCCGCTGTCCAAGACATTCACGACCCCGGGCATGCAGGTCATGGAGATCGTTCGCTACGCCTCCTGTGAGGGCAAGCCCAAGGAGCAGGTCGAGGTGGCCTGCAACCTGGTCCTGGTTCGGTAGCACACCCCGTGTAGCCGGGGGGCTGAACGCCGCCCGGACTCAGACCCGGACCCGCCACTCCACGCCGTGGGCCTTGTCCATCACCAGGATCCCGGCGTTGTCGAGTTCCTCACGGATGGCGTCCGCAGCGGCCCAATCCCGCGCGTTGCGAGCGTCCAGCCTGGCCTGGAGGCGTTCCTCGACCCAGGTGGGATCCAGTCCTTCCACCCGCAGACGCTTTTCGCGGAGTTCCGCAAAGAAATCTGACGGGGCCATGCCGCCAATGCCCAGCACCGTGTCAGCCAGGGAGAAAGCTGCCTGGGCGGGCGCCAGCAAGGCCCCTCCCAGCTTGCGGACTCGCTTCTGGTTTCCTGCCCGGTTGATGGCCCGCACCAACTCCATCAGGTGCCCGATGGCCTGCCCGCTGTTGAAGTCGTGGTCCATGGCCGCGTTGAACCGGGCTTCAAAGGTCGAGGCGAGCTCCGCGACCTGGATGGCGGGCTTGCCGACCTCCTGGGCCAGCTTCTCCGCGGGGTAGTCGGTTCCCTGGGCCTGCAGGGTCTCGACCAGTTCCTTGGCCTCGTAGAGTCGGTTCAGGCCGCTGATCGCCTCGCCCATTCGCGTGTTGGAAAATGGCAGCGGTGAGCGGTAGTGGCTCTCCAGGTAGACCAGCCGCAAGGCCTCTGACGGGACGTCCTGGAGGATGTCCCGGATGCGCACCACGTTTCCGATGGACTTGGACATCTTGATGGCCTTGCCGTCATCATCCACCAGGGTCAGGTGCCCGTTGTGCATCCAGATGGTGGCAAATGGGGCCTGGCCGGTACCCGCCTCGGACTGGGCGATCTCGTTCTCGTGGTGGGGAAAGACCAGGTCGATGCCTCCACCGTGAATGTCAAAGGACGGCCCCAGGTGGTGCATGGACATCACCGAGCACTCGATGTGCCAGCCCGGTCGACCCGGTCCCCAGGGGCTGGGCCAGGAGACCTCGCCTTCCTTGGCGCCCTTCCACAGGGCAAAGTCTGCGGGATTGCGCTTGTGGGGGTTGACCTCCACACGCTCTCCGGCGACCAGGTCCTCGAGCTTGCGCCCGGACAGCTTGCCGTAGCCGTCAAAGGTCTCCACTGCGAAGAAGACGTCTCCCCCGGCTGCATAGGCGTGCTCACTGGCCACCAGGTCGCCGATCAGGTTCACGATGCCCTCGATGTGCTCGGAGACCCGTGGTTCATGGGTGGGGCGTCGCAGGCCCAGTCCATCCAGGTCCTGCTCGAGTGCCTCGATGAAGCGGGCAGACAATTCCAGGGGGTCCTCGCCGGTCTCGGTCGCCCGCGCCAGGATCTTGTCGTCCACGTCGGTGTGGTTCCGCACGTAGGTGACCTTGTACCCCCGGTGCAGCAGGTGCCGGTAGACCAGGTCGAAGGACATCATTGCGCGGGCATGGCCGATGTGGCAGTAGTCGTACACCGTCATGCCGCAGACGTACATCCGAACGTGACCGGGTTCGGCGGGTGTGAGCAGGTCGACGCTGCGGGTCAGCGTGTTGTGGACATGAAGCGGGGGCACGGACATGGCGAGTTCCCTTCGTCCGCGCAAATAACGCAGTCCAACAGCCGGGTGAGTGGAGGGGGGCCTGGCGGTCTGCTCTCGCTATTTCTTCTTCTTGTTCGCCTTGGCCCTTTCGGCCTCCGCTGCGGCGATCTTGCGGTCTTCCTCGAACAGGTCCTCGAGTTCCTGTTCGATGGTGGGCTCATCGGTGGTCTTGGCCACCGACAACTCCTGGACCAGCAGGGTCCGCGCCTGGTCGTACATCTTCTTCTCGCCGAAGCTGAGGCTCTTTTCCAGCTTCATCAGGGCGAGATCTCGCAGGACCTTGGCGACCTCGATCGGGTCCCCGGTCTTGATCTTGTTCATGTACTCGCGGTAGCGCCGGTTCCAAGTCTGGTTGTCCGGCGGGGTGGAGCGGTCTCGCAGGATGTCGTAGACCCTTTCCACCTGGTCCAGCCCGATAATCGATCGCATGCCGATGGCGTCAGCATTGTGAATTGGCACGATGATGGTCATGCCGTTGTCCAGGATCTTGCAGATGTAGACCTCGACGGTCAGCCCATCGCCCAGATCCCGTTTCTCGATGGCCTTGATGACCCCGACGCCATGTGCGGGGTAGATGGCTCTGTCACCAACCTTGAAT
>CAZMNK010000158.1:10214-12639 GCA_964567625.1 uncultured Enterobacterales bacterium
ACGATATCCGGTTCGGCACGTTGAAAAAGGGCCGGTAATATAGGGCCCGAGGACCCGGAGGTCAAACTACGCTGCGGACGGCCAGCGCTCACTTGTGTCGCCAGCTTGCTGGCCCGGCCTGCGTTGCAACGCTTGTCTTCGCAGTGGTGGGCGAGGTTGGACTGGTGGCAGTACAGTTGCTGCGCGCCCCGGCACTGCCAGAGGCGGAGGGGTTGTTTCGTGTGTTCTTGGCCTCTGCCCCGGTTCTCGGGGAGTGGGTCCTGCCACTGGGGGCGTTGGCGGGTTTGACCGCCCTGCTCACCCGTTGGCGCAGCGAGGGGGAGTGGCTCGCCCTACAGGCGGCAGGGATCGCGGGGCGTCACCTTGTGGCGCCGGCGTTGTCTATCGGGCTTGTCGTGGGGCTGGGCACGGCAGCACTGACCCACCACGGGGCCGTGTGGGGCCGCGCCACTCTCTTCGACGTGCTGGTGCACCAGGTCCAGCCCCTTCCCGGCCGTGCCACGTCGATTGGCGGATTGACGGTGTTGCCGGGGACGGTCGAGGGGGTCGAGGATGGGCTTCGGGATCTTCTGCTGGCCTGGGAAGGGCCCGATGGGCTCCTGGTTGCGTCCGCAGCTGTCGGCCGATTGTCCCAGGGGCGGGTACTGGAGTTGGAAGAGGGGGAGGTCCTGGGCGCCAGTGGTCGATTGACCTTTGACAGGCTGCAGCTTCCACTCCCCGACTCGGCGCGCCGACCACCTCCCTCGGCCTGGACGGGCCCGGACCTCGCACGGTCATCGGACCCCTATCTGCAGGCCATTCGGCTCAAGCGAAACGTCTGGCCTCTCGCCGGGGTGCTCCTGCTCCTGCTCTCCGTGCCCTTGTCGCTCTCCGGTCGGGGGTGGACGGTTCCAGGGGCTGTGCTCGGGTGGTGGGCTGCGGTGAGGGCTTGTGATGGGCTGGCCTTGCAGATGGGTGGACTGGGCAGTGCCCTGCTTCCCTTGTTGCTGTTGGGCGGGTTCTCGTTCTGGACCTGGTGGCGTTGGAGTGAGCGGTGACGGTGGAACGCTGGATGGCCTCTCGGGCACTGGCGGTGCTCGGAGGGATGGCTGGGGTCGTCCTGCTGCTCATCGCGGGAATCGATGCCATCGAGCGATCTCGAATGTTGGGGGCAGAGGGCAGCGTCGTCGACCTGGTTGTCCTCGTGGCCTGGCGACTGCCTGCCCTGGGACGGGAGTTGGTCCCGGTCTGGGCGGCGGTGAGCGCGGCTCTCCTGGTGGGTTGGTGGGTGCGGACGGGGACCTGGGAGGCGCTGCAGGCTGCCGGGGTGTCCGAGCGCCGCGCCCTGGCGGTGCTCGTGGGGGTGATCGGCGTCGTAGGGGGCACCTCTACGGGGATTCTCGAGGTCCTGGTCCCGCTGTCAGCCACCCGTGCTGCGGCGATCGAAGGTCGGATGACGGACCAGGACCTTCGACTGGCGGGGGACTGGGTACGACTGGGGGAGACGGCCTTTCGGGTGGGGGCTGCGGAAGAAGATGCCCTGGTCGATGTGACGGTCATCCGGGTTCGAGAGGGGCACCTGGAACGGTTGGATGCTGCTCGTGTCACCTGGGATGGCGAGGCCTGGGTGGGGTTGATCAGCGAGCAGGGAGAGGGCGCGAGGGTTGAGAAGATGGGTTCTCTTCCCCTGCCGGAGCCCGCCCAGGCAGAGGTCCTGGTCCGTCCCAGGGCCACCGCAGAGGCCGGATTGATGGTCCTCCAGAAGCTCCCTGTTCCGGGTGCTCGGGCCTGGTTGCACCGGCGCCTGGCCGGCCTGGGGGCTCCGGTGGTCGTTGCCCTGCTGGCCATGATGCTCGCCCGCCGCCGTCGCCCGGGCCTGGCTGCTTCCGTGGCGCTGGGCGCAGTGGGAGCGGGTGTCCTGCACCTGGGCATTGCTGTTCTCGCCGAGGCTCTGGGGCCGGCGGGCGTCTGGACGGGCTGGGGACTGGCCGGGGTTCTGGCGGCCTACTTGACCGCTTCGATCAGGTAGCCCAGGTACCCTTCCTGGCCTTCTTCCAACGTGCCCTTGGTGAAGAAGCCCTTGCCCCAGTCGGCGATGAAGTAGCGTCCGGGCGGAAAGTCGATCAGCACGATCTCCTTGCCCACCTCGAGCTGTCGGGACTCCCATTCCGGCCGTTCGGCGTAGTCGACCTTCCACTTGCCCCGGCGCTTCGGGTCCGGGCTCATGCGGTAGGCACAACCCTTGTCATCCAGGCGAAAGACCTTCCATCCCTCGGACTCGTAATCGAAGAAGGGGTTCACCCCGGCAGGGACCTGGTTGGTCGGCCACTCTCCGGACAGGCAGTAATTTCGGTACCCAGCTCGTAGCGCTTCCGCTCCGAGGCATCGAAGTCCTTCAACACCTCGGGGATGTAGCCGGCCTTGCCGATGTGGAGTTCATAGCGCA
>CAZMNK010000159.1:0-4598 GCA_964567625.1 uncultured Enterobacterales bacterium
CCCCACCTTCGACGCCCTCTGCGACGACGGTATCCGGTTCGAGCGCGCCTGGGCCCAGCCCACCTGCAAGCCCAGCCGGGGCAACCTGATGACCGGCCGCTACGGCTTCCGCACCGGCGTGCTTTCCGCGGGCAGCGGCCAGGAAATCGACCCCGCAGAGATCACGCTGCCCATGCTCCTGAACGCCCAGGGCTACCGCACCGCCAACATCGGCAAGTGGCACCTTGGCTACGGTGAGGAGTTGGGAGAGACCAGCGCCCCCAACACCATGGGCTGGAGCCACTTCAACGGACACCTGGGCGGGGTGGTCCTGGACTACTACTCCTGGGGACGGACAGAGGACGGCGAGAAGTTTGAGGACCACCGCTACCTCACCTCCGCCCAGGTAGACGATGCGCTGGCGTGGCTGGACAGCGGCTCGTTGGACGAACCCTGGTTGTTGTGGATGGCGTTCACCGCCCCTCACAACCCCCTACACCTGCCGCCGAGCGAGTTGCACGACCGGGATGAGTTGACCGACGACGAAGAGGCCATCGCCGAGGATCCGGGCGCTTACTCCAAGGCGATGGTCGAGGCGCTGGACACCGAGACCGCCCGGCTGCTGGAGGCGCTGGAGGCACGGGAAGAGATGGAGGACACCATCATCATCTTCCTGGGCGACAACGGCACCACAGATCTCGTGGCCCAGGAGACGGTCGCCGAAAGCGGCACCAAGGGCAGCCTTGGCCAGGGGGGGCTGTGGGTGCCCATGTGCGCAAGGGGCCCCGGACTGCCCGTTGGGGTTTCCACCAGCGCTCTTGTCCATGTCATCGATGTCTTTTCCACCGCCGTGGCGTTGAGCGGCGCGACCCTGGACGACCAGGCCTCCACCGTGGGCCAGGACGGACTCTCACTGACCCCGCTGCTGCTGGATCCGACCACAGTGCACCGGGAGACTCTCTACAGCGAGACCGACCGGCTGTATGGCAACGTGGGCGGTGTCGCTCTCCGTGGAGATCGCTACAAGATCATCGTCCAGGATGACGGGGTCGAGGCCATGTTCGATCTCACCACCGACCCCTGGGAGGAGCACGACCTCATCGACCAGCTTGGCGACGACGAGGCGCTCCAGGCTGCCTATGACGACCTCCTGGACTACCTCGTGGTACTGCACGGGGGCACGGTGGACACCGAAGGAGACTCCGGGTCCGAGAACGGTTGCAGTGGCTGCGGAGCCACGCCGCGCCCGCCGTCCCTGGTGTGGTCCCTGGCGCTGCTCGGGGTGGCGCTGCGACGCCGATCCTGACCTGGCGGCTCCGGTCTGGCGACTACTTCCAGGTGCAGGTGAGGGCGGAGGAGTCACAGGTGAAGTCTGCGGTCTTGGCGACTTCGTAGGTGTTGATGCTGCTGGAACCGTCGTACAGGGTCATGTCGTCCGGCGTGCTCCCGGAAAAGGTGGTCGCCGAGGCGGTGATGACCGTCTTACCGGTCAGGTAGAGGCCCCCGCCGATCTTGCCGGCGGCATTGCCGCTGAAGACAACTGTGTCCAGGCCCCCGCTGGCGTCGATGGTGGTCAGCCCCGCTCCGGAGGCGGCGGTGTTGTCGGCCAGGTCGATGTTGAGCAGTCCGAACGCCTCCCCCCCGTCCACGGCAATGCCACCACCGGACCCCGGGCTGTCGTTGCGGGCCACCGTGGCGTCCCGAATCTTGCCGTTGTTGGCGATCAGCACGCCGCCACCCAGTTCAGTGGCCGTGTTGTCCAGGATCTGGCTGCCGATCCAGGTTCCCAGGTCGTAGAGGTAGAGCCCACCTCCTCCGATCACGGCGTGGTTGCTCTCGAGCAGGGTCGCGTTGTCGGTTGTCACGCCCCAGTACCAGACGGCCCCGCCACCCCCGTAGACGGCCTCGTTGTCCCGGACCTCGACGCCCTCGAGCGTGGCGTGGAAGAGCAGGAAGCCCCCGCCATACCAGTTGGCCAGGTTGTCCTCGAAGACCGTGCGGACGATGAGGTCCTCGGCCGGGTAGAGCCCGGTCCCCAGCATTCCGGCGCCGTACTCGGCCCGGTTGCCGGTCACGATGCAGTCGTAGACCTCCAGGCCCGCGGACTGTTCGGCATTGATGCCGCCTCCCCAGAATTCGCCGTCCTTCATCGTGCCGTTCCCACCGGTGATGGTCAGGCCCTCCAGGCGGACCAGCTCACTGGACCGGACCTCCACGGTGGAGGCCCTGGGTGACGGGTCATTCGCGTCGAGGATCGTCTGCTCCGCCCCCTGGGTGCCGACCAGGGTGAGGGCCTGTTCGATGACCAGGTGCTCGGTGTAGGTGCCCGGACAGATGCTCAGGATGTCACCCGCCGTGGCGGCGTCGATCGCGTCCTGGATCGTGGTGGTCGTGGTGCCGTCGGGAAGGCTGACGATGTTCTTCTCGGGCGTCTCGGGGTCACAGTCGTTGTCGATGCCATCACAGGTCTCTGTCGCGCCTGGATGCACCTCGGGATCCTCCTCATCGCAGTCCACGTCGCTGGTGTAGCCGTCGGAGTCGGCGTCGACCGGCGGGGTGGTGCTCGTGTCCTGGGTGTCCTGGGTGTCCTGGGTGTCCTGGGGGTCGCTGGTGTCGCCCGTGTCGCCCGTGTCGCCCGTGTCGCTGGTGTCGTCCGTGTCGCTGGTGTCGACGGTCATGTGGGTGTCGACCGTGCCGGTCGTGTCGGAGCTCGTGGACCAGGGGCCGGAACAGGCGGCCAGGGCCAGGAGCAGGGTGGGTGCGAGGGTCTGCATGGGGTCCTCTGGCGTGGCCCTGTCGGGGAGGCGATGGGACCGGGTGGAGGGGAGCCCAGGGTAGTCGACCGCGACGGCGTCCATCGCCTGGGCATGTCGCGGTGTCTACTTGCCAGTCCGGAGAGTGGACTGCCATCGGTGGCAGGGTCTCACTCCGTGCTAATCACTCACTGTGCTCTCACTCCTGTTGGCATGTACGGGGTCCGCACCCTTCGACACAGGTGCACCCGCCGCTCAGGCCGGGCTCCGGGACGAAGAAGGCCGCCTGGTGATCCACCGGGGGGTGAACCTCAACAACGCTGCCAAGAACGCCAGTGGCGGCTACCAACACGGCCTGAGCCCCGAGCAGCTCTCCTGGCTGCCGGACAACGGGGTGACCCTGGTACGGCTGCTGGTGTTCTGGGAGGCGCTGGAGCCCCAGGAGGGCACCTACGACGAGGCCTACCTGGTCCGGGTTCGTGAGGCGATCGCCTCCCTGGATGCCCTGGGGCTCGAGGTGGTGCTGGACCTGCACCAGGACATCTATGGCCAGGGTTTCGGTGCCACCGGGTTTCCGGGCTGGACCTGTGACGAGGCCCGCTACGAGGCCTACGACCCGCCGGGCGGGTCCTGGTACACGGCCTACGCCGAGGAGAACGTTATCGCCTGCTTCGACGACTTCTGGGCTTCCGAGTCGCTGCAGGAGGCCTATGCCACGATGGCGGCACACCTCGTGTCCTCGACCCTGGATGTGCCGGGCCTTGTCGGACTCGACGTCATGAACGAGCCCTATTGGGGCAGCGTCCCGGTCGATGAACACGACCAGGTGGTGTTGCCGCAGTTCTATGAGCGGGTCCTGGATGCCGTCCGTGAGGTCTCCGAAGATCTGCGCCTCTGGCTCGCCCCATCGGTGGCCTCGAACCTCACCAACGACCCGAAGCTGGACCTGGGCGGTTTCGACGACCCGGCCCTGGGTGTGACGCCTCACTTCTACACCCTCTACGCCGAGGAGGGCACCGGCTATGACGGGGACTTCAGTGACGAGGCGGCTACCCTGGACCAGCTTGCTGACCACGCCGACAGCCAGGGCGTGCCCCTCTGGGTCAGCGAGTACGGCATCTTCTCGGACTTTGGCAACGAGGAGGACTACGTCGCAGGCGTCCTCCAGGCGATCGAGACTCGCGGCGGCAGTACGGCCTACTGGAGCTATGACCTGGGCGTGCTGCTGGAAGGTGACGGGACAGTTGGCGACCAGCTGGCCTCGCTGGCCGGCCCCTGGGCACACCGGATTCCTGGAACCCTGGAGGGTCGTGACCTGGATGGCACTGTCCACTTCCGTTTCGAGGGGACGGGGGAGATGGTCTGGGTGGCCCCGGCATCGGAGCCCGAATGCACGGCTGAAGGGGCGGAGATGAGCACGGCGACCTGGGAGGCCGGTCGGTTGGTGCTACCCATCACGTCCGAGGGGCTGGCGAGCGTGCGCTGCTGGTGACCCCCATCGAGAGGATTGACTCCTGGGGGGCGCGATGATGAGGGGGGGAATCGCCCTCAATCCACGGTGACAACAGAAGCCTCGTCACCCGTTTCGGTGTCGTTTTTGCAGGCATGGGGGCCCCGCCCATTTCCGGGGCCGGGGTGTGTTGCCGTGAGAGAACTCGTGGCGACTTGCGCGTGAGGTTCGCCTAAGTCGGCCATGGCGGCTACCCTACGGAGCCGGAAGGAGTGCTCATGCCGTTCTTGCTGCTGTCGCTGCTGGCCTGCGGCAATCCGCAGACGGCGGATCAGGCACCAGCTTCGGACGGGAGAGAGGCAGTCGCCAAGGAGGTCGGTTCGCCGGACCCCGTGGACTCCGCAGACTCCGCAGAC
>CAZMNK010000159.1:4698-12371 GCA_964567625.1 uncultured Enterobacterales bacterium
GACTCCGCAGACTCCGCAGACACGGCTGCCATCGAGGAGACCCCCTTTGTCTTCTCGGGAGATGTCCCCACGAACGTCCTGATCATCTCGGTCGACACCACCCGTCGTGACCAGATCGGGTACTTCAGCGACCTGGAGTCCACCCCGACCTGGGACGCCATCCTGGCGGAGTCCGTGGTCCTCATGGATCACCGTTCCTGTTCGTCCTGGACCGGGCCCTCCATGGTCTGCGCCACCACCGGCCTCCTGCCGATCGAGGAGGGTTGGTGGCCCAGTGGAGTGACCAGCCATGGCTCGATGGCAGAAGGCGAACCCCCGGTCGATGACCTCCCGGACCTGGTGCCCAGCCTGGCTCGGATCTTTGCCAAAGCGGGCTACCTGACCAGCCTGGTCACCTCCAACGGCGTCTTCTCCCGGGCAAACGGCAGCATCACCAAGGGCTACATCCGGGAGGAAGCCCCCGTCTGGGCCAGCGCCGATGTCGTCGCCCAGCGTGCCAGGAGCATGCTCCGCGTGGGGGCTGCCACCGGCAAGCCCTGGCTGCAGCACGTGCACTTCGTCGATCCCCACACCCCCTACAACGCGTCCGAGTCGTACGTGGAGGCAGAGCTCGGTGCCCTGGAAAGCACGCTCCCGTGGGACTTCAGCAACCCCACCAGCATCGATGCCGCCCTGGCGGCCTATGACGGGGCCACAGAAGAGACCCAGGCGGCCATCCGAGATCATCTCCTCGCAGCCTACAGGGCCCAGATCACCTACTTCGATGACGTTCTTGCCGACTTCTGGAGCGACCTCGACAGCATGGGCATGCTGGATGACACCCTCGTGGTCTTCTGGACGGATCACGGGGAACAACACGGCGAACACGGCGAGTTCCATCACGGCAAGTCCCTGCACTCCCAGGAGAACCGGGCCATGGCGTCGTTCTGGGCCAGGAACCTGGAACCCGTCGAGTGGACGGAGCGTACCTACCACCAGGACATCGCCTCGACCCTCTACGACATCATGGCGCTTACGCCCGGCTACACCCCCACCGGCCACGTCGTGGGGACCGCCCCTGCCGATCGCCTCGGTGTCACCTACAACTTTGTCGACAACGTTCTTCCCGAGTTCAGCCTCATCAGGGGTGACAGCCAGCTCTACTACCACCACAGTGGTGAAAAGTACTTCTACGACCTGGCCGAGGATCCGGACGGCGAGAGGGACATCTACGACATCTCAGACCCGAGGGTCGTCGCACTGGAAGCGGAGGTGACGCCCTGGATGACGGCTCACTTCGAAGAGACAGAAGTTCCCGCCCTTGTGTTTGAAGAGGAGAGACCGCGCAACCTGCTGTTCATTGGAATCGACACCCTGCGGCGGGACCGTATCGGACGCTGGAGTTCCACCGAGCCGAGCATCACGCCCTTCCTGGATGGACTTCTCGAGGAGTCCGTGGTTCTGGAGGACCATCGCTCCTGCGCCAACTGGACCCTCTCCAGCCTGTTCTGCCTCTTCACGGGCAACAGCACGGTGACGCTGGGCTTCGAGCCGGTCTCCGGAGACTCCGAGGCGCCTGCAATGCCCGAGTCTGTGGATGTGGCTCCTCGCAGGCTGTCCGATGCCGGGTACCAGACGGTGGCCGTCAGCGGAAGTCCCTACATCGTCCCGGATTGGCTGGTGACGGACGGGTTCCAGGAGGTCAACTACCTGGACAGAGGCGGCAATTCCTGGGCCTCGGCAGAATGGATTGTCGACCAGGCCAGGACTTCCCTGGATGAGTTGAACGGGAGCGAGGACCCCTGGTACCTGCACCTGCACTTCATGGACCCGCACACGCCCTACGATGCGCCGTTTTCCTACCGCCGTGCCGCGGGAATCCCTGAACTGCCGGAGCTGGGCTGGAACGTGGCCAGCCCCAAGAGCTTCAACTTGCTCAAGAGCCTCTACGACACCCTCTCCGAAGAGGTCCAGGCCACGGCCTACACCCACGTCGATGCCCACTACGAGTCGGAGTTGCGCTACCTGGATGACCAGTTGTCGAAGCTCTGGATGTACCTGAGGGCGTCCGAGGCTCTGGAGGACACCCTGGTCGTGTTCTGGACCGATCATGGTGAGCAGTTCTGGGAGCACGGAGAGATCCACCACGACCGGTCGCTCTACGCCGAGGAGAACCGCAGCATGGCGGCCTTCTGGTCCCCGAGCCTGTCCCCAGGCACATGGAACGGACCGACGGTTCACCAGGACATCTTTCCCACGATCATGGAGGCCCTGGAGATTCCGATTGATGCCGAGTTGGACGGTGACGTGGTCGGCACCCGCCCGTCGAATGAGCCGCGCCTCGCCTTCCGCTACAGTGCACCAGACCTGCCTCGCATGACGGCGGACTACAAGGGCCTGCGGCTGCACTACTCCTGGGATGGCAGCCGGGCGCTGTACGACACACGCACGGACCCAGACGAGATCTACGACATCTACGACCCGGAAGACCCCGCACTTCCTGTTCTGTGGCATGCGTTGGACACGGAGATCGACCGGGTCCTCACCTACCTGCCGCACCTGGAACCCCAGGACCGGGAACCCTGAGAGAGGGCCGACCTGCGGGCGGGCCCCTGAAACGCAGACTGCGATGACTTCAAGTCCGTTAGCAGTTCTGTGCCGACACCAGTATCGGAGGGGGCATGACCACAAAGGACCGACCTGATCCACAGCAAAAGGGTGGGGCTTCCGCTTCTCCCTTGAAGCCACCGCCGGGCCCCTGGCGGCTCTCGCCGCTGTCGGCCCGCTTTGCGGCCTGGTCCAGGTCATTCGATCGCATCGACTGGGATCCCATCAGGTCCTGGTTTCGCGACGAACTTCACCGTGGAGTCACGCCCTTCCTGGAGTTCCCGCGAGAAGAGAGGATGCCCGAACCGGATGCCCCGCCTCCTGGCCCGGGACTGTGCTGGGAGCCCTGTCCTTCCTGGGATTGGAGTGCTGATCGCCACCATGTGCCTCGCCAGGCGGGATGGCGGGAAACCACGTTCGAACGAGCCATGGTCCCGGGCGGTTGGCTCATCCGCAGTGATCCAGGACTGACCTTCATGCCGGACCCCGAGCATGCCTGGGATCCGAGAAGCCAGCCAGGGGGGTAGTGAGCAGCCGACGCTACCCGATCACGGTCCCGGTGGAGTCCATCCCGCCCCGTAGGCGGCCCAGGAACCGGGTGTCGACCACCTGTCCCGTGCGGGGAAGCGCAAACTGGAGCGGCTCGGCGTCTGTGTCCAGTCCTTCGGCCCAGGCCCTGACGTGGGCGGCGACCAGCATCCCCAGGACCGGAGCGGACTTGAAGGAGGAACCGCTGGTCCCGATGGCCACAAACATTCCCGGCAGCGAGGTGCGGTCCACGATCGGGTACCAGTCCTTGACCGTCACGTCATAGAGCGCCGAGATTCCGCGGGGAGGTCCCAGGCGTACCTCGGGGACCCGAGCCATCAACCGCAGGCATTGACGGTCGCGGTACAGGTCCGTCACGCCCTGGCGGTAGTCGTCCGGGTCCTCCACCCAGTCCAGGGCATCACAGGCCGGGTCGGTGGATCCGACGACGATGTCGCGGCGACCGGCCTCGGGACGGAAGTAGATGCCGCTGTCCATGTCTCCCACGACCGGCAGGCGTGGCCCATCGGGGTCGTAGACCGGGTTGGAGAGCACGTGGACTTCCCGCCTCAGCGGTCGGGTCTCCAGTTCCAGTTCCACTCCGGCGAGGGCGTTGATGATCGATGAGTGGGGACCTGCGGCGTTGACCACGGCGTCGACCTCGACCTTCGTGCCGTCGGAGAGAACCAGCCGGAAGCCCCCCCCGGGGAGAGGCTCGATGGCACACACGGAGCGGTTCAGCAGGAAGGACACGCCCTCCCGCTCCCCCGCCCGGCGGAGGTTGTGGGTGGCCAGGTCCGGCGAGACCACGTAGCCGGCCCCGTGCTCGAGAATCGCGCCGGCGATGTTCCCGGAGCTGGACTCGAAGAACGAGGGGTCGTCGACGGGCCGGGCCGGGAACCGGGAGGCGACGTCGATGAACCCGAAGCGCCTGGCGACCTCGTCGGCGTCGAGGACCTCTACCTCGATGCCCACCCGGTGCATCGAGTCGACGATCTCCTGGGTCCCGTTGTCGAGGCTCGGGGGGATGAAGAGCATGCCAGGCCTGTGGAAGACCGCAAGCTGGTCATCGATGGGGCCGAGCCAGTCCCCCCAGTCCGCCCAGATCGAGGCGGATTCGTGGGCGATCGCGACCATGCCCGGTTGGGAGTAGAAGCGACGGACGATCCCGCAGGAGGCCGAGGTCGAGCCGTGACCCACCTCGCCGTTGCGGTCGATCGCCAGCACGTCGTGGTCCTCTCGGGCCAGCGCCAGGGCGATTGAACACCCGATGACCCCGGCTCCGACCATGGCGACGCGCACATAGACCTCCCGGGCCCACTGTACCCCGCAGTCATTGTTTCACCCTGCCCGCACCAGCACGGCGGGCCTGGTCGGTTCTGGACCGACTTGGGGGTCAGGGCCTGCGTGCCATCCACAACACGTGGGTGCCGCAGCCGTCCTCTGTCGGTCGATCGGGCTCGGTAAAGGGCACCACCTCTGTCACGAACCCCGCCCCCTGGAGACGGTGGGTCAGGGTGGGGTCCGGTGCGGCCGACCAGATGCCGAGTATGCCGCCTGGTATCAAAGAGGCCATGGCCGCCAGCAGGCCCTCGCGGGTGTAGAGCCACCCGTTGTAGGGCCGGGTCAGGGCTCTCGGCCCGTTGTCGACGTCGAGCAGGATGGCGCTCCACGGCTGGGGAGACTTCTCGACCAGGTCGCCCACGTCACCCAGGTGGACCACCACCCGGGGATCCCGCAAGGGGTGGCGTGCGGCGGCACCCACGAACTCGTGGTTCCAGCGCACGACCGCGGGCATGAGTTCTGAGACCGTCGCGTTGCCGGTGGGGCCGATTCGGCGCAGGACTGCGGCCAGCGTGAAGCCCATGCCCAGTCCCCCAACCAGGATTCGGGCGTTGTCGAGCTGATCAAGTCGATCACAGGCCAGGTCCGCCAGGGCGTCCTCGGAGCCGTGCTTGCGGTTCGACATCAGTTCTCGCCCGTTGACGTGGATGGCGTATTCGCTGCCCCTGTTCATCAGGTAGAGCGTGCCGTCGTTGTCGGGGACCTCTTCGTGATCGATGAACTCCCAGGGTCGCATGACTTGTCCATGTCGGGAGTGTCCGAGAGGCGATGCCGCTCCTCTCGTGTACACGGGTTGTGGCTTTCACGGCCGGGTCGCCCCAGGCTAACGAGGTTCGGCGCTCGGCGAGCGGTGGGCCGCGATACACGGCGGCCGAGCAAGCCCGTGCCTTCACAGTCCCCGCGATCGCTGATGTCCCTGGTAATCCTCCTGGTGTTCTCCGCCTGCAGCCTGGGTGGTCTCGGCGAGGGTCCTCCGGGGCTCCACCTCAGCGTCGCGGAACCGGACCACGAACTGGGGGCTCCGGTGATCGAACTGAAGGACGGCACCCGGTTCCTGGAGAGCCACGTGTTCGCCCAGGCCGATCCCGGAGAGTTCGTGGAGGTCGAGGCGTGGGTCGAACCCGGTGAACCGGAACCCGGCAGCCGGGTGGTGATCGAACTCTACCGATCTGGCGGGACAAAGTCTGTGATGAAGCGGGTCCTCAAGGCCGAGTGGCCCCCCAAGGACCACGTCCCGGGGCAGAAGGTTCGCCTCCATGGCCGGATCAAGCTCCCCAAGCGCCTCAAGCCGGGCAATCACTGGCTCACCTGGGCGACCCAGACAGCCGACAAGAAACGGGTGGGGGCACGGGATCTTCCCAGCGGGCGGGTGAGCCTGGGGACGGTTCGGGTTGGCGGGGCTCCGCTGCTTGCCCCGCCCGAGAGCTGGACGGTCCCCGAGGGGCCGATCCTCGTGGCTGGCGGGGACCTGATGATCGGACGTCGGATGAACGCCATCGTGGGCATCCCCGGGAAGGAGCGCCCCCTGGAGAAGGTCCCGGAGTTCGAAGAGGCCGACCTGGCCTTTGCCAACCTGGAGTGCGTCGTCGCCGCAGGCGGTGAACGCCAGGTCGACCAGGGCGAAGCGGTTCCCTTCTACTACCGGGCACGCCCGGAGATGCTCAAGGTGCTGGCCGAGGCCGGCTTCGACGTGGTCCAGACCGCAAACAACCACGGGGGGGACTATGGCCCGTCGGCGACACTGGAGCAGATCGAGCTGCTGGCGGCGGCTGGAGTCACGGGTGTGGGCACAGGTGCCGACCGCGCGGCCGCCTGTGCGCCGGTCTACCACCGTGCGGGAGACCTCACGGTCGCGTTCTTCGCCATCGACTTCACGGTGCCCTTGCACCAGGCGACCGAGACGGTTCCCGGGAGTTGCTACCACGACCCCGACGCTCCGGTGGACTTCCTCCGGGAGTACAGCCCCCAGGTCCGGGAGGCCCGACAATACGCCGACATCGTCCTGTTCGGAGTTCACTGGGTCCTGGGTGGAAAACTCACCAGGCCTCGACCCTGGGCACGAGCGATGGCTCGGGCGATGATCGCGGCAGGCGCGGATGGGGTGCTCGGCCACTCCAGCCACGGCATCCAGGGAACCGAGATCGTCAACGGTCGGCCGGTGATCTATGACAACGGAAACCTGTTGTGGGACTCGGCTGCCAGTGCAGGCAAGGTCTCCGGCATGCTTGCTCGGCTGCACCTTGTTCCCGGTGGCATTGCCCGCATCGAGAGCATTCCACTGGCCGTGGGCTGGGGGTCATCCTGGAAGATCAAGGGCAACCAGGCCACTCGGGCCCTGCAGCGCTACCGGGACCTGACCCAGGAACTCGGAACCCCGGTCCGACTGGAGTCCGATCGGGCCGTCATCGACCTGCCTCGCCCACCAGACCGTCCGCGACCCACCAGCCCTCCCCCGTTCCTGCTTGCGCCAGGAACACCCCCGGAGGCCGAGACCCGACCACCGGAGGGTTGTCGGGTCGACAGCGTGCCCGAGGACGCCCGGATCGAACCCCAGGACTTCGGACCGGTCCGCCTGCTGGGGATCCGCCTCACCCCTGACGAGCTCACGAAACGCGGCACGGTGTGGTCCGAGACCTGGTGGACGGTGTTGGAGCCGGTGAAAAAGGACTACTGGATCTACCAGCGGATGGTCCCCCGAGTGTCGGGAAGAGAAGCCATGTGGTGGGCCGACCACGAACATTGCGACTGGATGTGGCCGACCTCCCGCTGGGAAGCGGGTGCCATCTACAAGGACCTCTACGGGTTGCGTCCCCTGAAGAACATGCCTGCGGACACCTATGATCTCCGGCTCGGGATCCTGGACAGAAACAGGGAGGTGGCCGACCCGGTCGACTACCCGGGTGTCACCGTGCTGGGTTCCTCTGAGGACTCCCCCAAGAGCCCGAGTCCGGCCAAGAGCAGCCCACAGACCAGGTAGGCTCCGGCGCCGATCAGCATCGTGATCCGGAAGCCCATGGCCATGGAGAGCACGATCGACAGGGGCACGGCCACGGCGCCGAGGGCCCCGTTGATGCCGAAGAACAGACCGGCGTGGCGGTCTGAGAGCCGCTGACGGGCCTGGGTGATCGCGTAGGGGAAGGGCACGCCCATGAAAAAGGCGGGCAGGCCGATGAGCACGATCGGAATCGCCAGCTGAATCGTGGTGCTCACGACCG
>CAZMNK010000160.1:0-10771 GCA_964567625.1 uncultured Enterobacterales bacterium
CGCGACGAGGTCTCTGCGCTCAATCGGCAAGTGGAGCGCATGGAGGGCGAGGTCGAATTGGCCCGGCGGGAGGTGGACAATCTCGAGTCGCTTCGCACCGCGAATCGCAAGGCCCGGGATCTTCGCCAGGAGCTTCAGCGGGAGAAGGCAGAACTCGTGGCGGAGAATGCGAAGCTCAGCGCCGAGATCGATCCGCTGCGCGCCCGGGCCGAGGAGGCCGATCGCCGGCAAGAGAAGCTGGCGGCCGAGGAGGTGGCGGTCGAGCAGCATCTTGTCCAACGGCTGCGCGAGCTCGAGGAAGAGCACCGAAGTCGCGAGGAGGCGCGCGAGGAGCGCCTGCACTTGGTCGAAAAAACCGCCTATGACCAGGCAACCGCCAAAGTGGGGCGGGAGAAGGACGAACTGCTCACCGAGCTTCAGCGCGACAAGCAGTCGCTGAGCCAGGCCCATGAGCACGCGGAGCGGCGTCTGGAGTCCCTTCAACAGGAACTCCAGACGGTCCAGGGGGCGCAAGAAGAGTGGGAGCGACAGCACACCGTTCGGCAGGAGGCGGCCTCTGATGCCGAGCGGCGACTTCTCCAGGCCGAAGAGCGCGAGAGCAGACTGCGCGAGACCCTCCTCGGGTTGGATGAGGAGGTGCGAGAAGCCGAGGCAAACCGGGAGCGCACGCTCGAGCCGGTTCGACAGGCCCTGGCCGAGTTGCGTGCCGAGCAGGCCGAGCTGTCCGGGCGCATCACCCTGGTGAGGCAGGAACTGACCTCGCTCGAGGATGTCCATGTTCAGCGGGTGCAAGAACTGCAGACACTGTACGAACGTGAGAGTGCGGCGTACGAGGGGCTCATCGAGCGGCGTCAGCGCGAACTGGACGCCTTGGACACCACGGTCGAGGAGCGGGTGGCCTCCATCCACGTCCCACTCTTCGAGGAGTTTCGCCCCGTCGGGAACAAGGACCCTGGTGAGAAGGCATGGCTCGATGACATCGCGGAGAAGATCGAAGAGGCCGAGTTCCGGTTTCCCCGGCGGCTGCTCGACGCGTTCCACACTTCGCTGAAGATCTCGGCCTGGTCACCACTCACGGCATTGGCAGGCGTCAGTGGGACCGGCAAGTCCGAGCTGCCGCGGCTCTACGCAGCGTATGGCGGGCTGCACTTCGTTTCGGTTGCCGTGCAACCGAACTGGGACAGCCCGCAGGACATCTTTGGATTCTTCAACTACATCGACAATCGCTACAAGGCGACGGAACTTCTTCGAGCACTGGTTCAGGCCAACCGCTCCCCAGAGGATGGTGGCATCGATGACGCCTTGCTCCTGGTGCTGCTCGATGAGATGAACCTCGCCCGAGTCGAGCTCTATCTCTCCGAACTCCTCAGCCGGCTTGGGACCACCCGAGAGATGTCCGGGTCAGCACATTCGGAGCCCGAAGTCGGGCTGGACGTGGGCCGAGGGGAGATTCACGCGCTCACCTTGAGCTCGAACGTTCTCTATGTCGGGACCATGAACGAGGACGAGACGACCAAGTCCCTCTCAGACAAGGTGTTGGACCGAGGGAATGTCCTGGCCTTCCCACGGCCTCGAGAGTTGAGGAGCCGGCCGCGCACAGCCATCGTGCATGCCGCTGAGGCCCTGTCCAGGCAGGAGTGGGAGGGGTGGGTGCGGGAGCCCTCAGAGTGGCTCGGGTCCGAGGTTCGACATGCAATCCAACACTCGCTGGACCAGGTCAACGAGGCGCTGGGCCACGTGCAGCGCGCCATCGGCCACCGGGTGATGCAGGCGGCAGAAGCGTACGTCGCAAACCACCCGAAGACGGTGATGAGCGCCCCCGCCAAGGACGACTCGTCAGGGGACAAGGTCAAGGCCGACACTTCCTGGAAGCGGGCCTTTGAAGACCAGCTGGCGCAGCGGATCATGCCCAAGTTGCGGGGTATCGACTCCAAGAATGCGGCAGGCGAACGGTGTCTGGGCGCGGTGCGCGAGGTGCTCCAGAAGAACGCAGAGGGACTCCTGGAGGACTTCGACCTGGCGAGAGAAGCCCCAGGGGGTCTCTTTGTCTGGCACAGCTCTCGCTACATCGACGCAGAGTGACCTCGTCCGCACCAGACCGCCTGGAAGCTCAGGCCGACCCCGACTCCGGCGAATGGGCTGGCGTACTTGCCGATCTGCTGGGGACGGCCGTGGGTTTCGACCGACTGACCGGCGAACCCCAGTGGCATCCAGTCGGGCGCATCCTCGCAGCCGCGCAGCAGCACCTGGAGGGTGGTGACCGCCCTGTTCGGTTGGGCATGGCTCAGCGGGTGGCGGAACTGTTCGGTCCCGCTATCGCGCAGATCATCGAAGACCCCAAGGAAGAACATCGACGAACTCGGCAGCGTCTTCCGATCCACCGCGTTCGGGAGATTGACACGGCCACCATGGCCTGGCTGGCGCGGACCCCGGGCCGAACGGTGCGCGAGAAGGTGGTGGCTTCAGGTCGGATGCTCGCCGTGGCTCGCCCGCTCACGGCTGACCTGCACGAGAATCGGGTGGTACGCCGCCTGGCCCGTGACCTCGAGCCGGTCCTGAGAGCGGCCATCAACTCGGCCCCTGCGAAAGGCTCACACGAAGCCAACGGCCCCCGTATAGAAGCCCTGGAGAGCCTTCTCCGGGTCGTCACCCGCGGCATGGCTGGGAGCCCCCTCGCCGAGTTGCCTGCCTCCGTGGCTCCTCGCCCCAACAACACGCTCATCGCGCCGGGACCTTACGGGGGAGCATGGCGAGCCTGGTGCCTGCTCTCCCGTTTCCCCGCTCCTCTGGCGTCCGATGACGCCGCCACGGCAGTTGTCGGCCTGGCCGCAGCAGCATTGCTGGCCGGACGGTCCGGCGCTCTCGTCGTGGAGAGCATGGCCAGTTCCGTTCTCGACCGTACCGGAGCACCCTGGCCACACGGTCTCCAGGAACTCGCGGATGTACAACTGCTCCTGTCTCAGCCCGACCTTGGACTTCTGCGCACCACGTTCCGTCTGGCAGAGGACGGGGCTGTCGCCCTCCAACTCGAGCACTTCACGGACGATGGGCAAGGTGCGCTCACTGCAGGAACCGAGGCCTGTTACGAACTCTCGAGTGCGCTCGACCAGGCGACTGGCGACGTCACGCTCGAACTGCACGGGGTTGATTCAGACCCGCCCATCGAGAAGGCGCTGCAGTTGTCACCGTCGCTGGGAGAGGTCCGGCGGGGGGCAGTGTGGTTGTTCGACTCCATCGCCGCGCTTCGTCATGCAGGCATCGAGCCCCTCGACCTGCCCGGCGTGACTCCAGAAGGCAACTCGATCCAGGGCGCCGCGCTGGATGTCACCAGCGTCGGGTTCCAGACCCGAGGCGCATGCGGAGAGACTGTCGTGCCTCGGCCCTTGATCGCCGCGCCGGTGCCGGGCCCCCGCGGGACGACCGAGTGGCTCACCGGCACCGCTGCACTCGGCTGCTGGTTCGGGGGCAGAGTCGTCGATCCCATCAGCTTCGAGGGGCTCTGGTCTGCCATCGCAGAAGGTGGGCTGGAGGAGCGGGAGCGGCGGGCGGCTCGGGCCATGTTGGCCGATGCCGCAAGCCAGGACCGCTCGCCCGAGGACATGGTGCTCCTGGTTCCCGACGGACTCGACGAGGTCGGGCAGGCAACACTCCGGTCGCTGCTGCCGCCTCCGTGGACCTCGGTGTGGCTCTTGCCTCGATCGGTGGCCCTGGCCCTCGCGTGGCGGGACACCGGAGGAGCCAAACACATCCGACCCACCCACTCCGTCCTGGTCATCGACACAGAAGGTCCCTGGCCGTCAGCGACATGGCTTGTCGGTGACATCGAGGGAGAACGGGGGGATGGAGGCGTGGCTGGATGGGTCTGGGAGCGCGTGCCTGCCCAGATGGAGGTTGCCCCGAGAACTGCTCGTGCCCTCGATTCAGCCGCCCAGGCCATCGCCGTGGCCCTGGACACACCACCGGAATCCCCCGGTGCGCGGGCTGCGGCGGCGCTCGGTGTGGGGCGTCCAGGAGAGTCCATCGGACGGCCGTGGGTACCCGGGGTTGGCAAAGACACGCTGGACTGGCGCCGCGCCGGAGGCGATGACAAGCAGATCCGGGAGACGAGGAGTCAGCACCTCCGCAAGTGGTTGGACCGGGTACTGGCCCACGCCCTCAGCCGGGAGATCCTGGGGGAGACAGCACCGTCACATCTTCTCATCCATGCAGAACCAACGCTGGTCGGGCAGCTACAGAGACACGTTGACGACCAGGGACTGTTTGAGAGTACGTCCTCTTTGCCCATCGCTGATGCCGCCTGCTCCACCGGAGGTTGCATCTTCCTTGCCAGGACCACCACCGGTCGGCCGACCTGGCGAGACCGACTTCCGGATCTCTTTCTCGTCGCAGACTCGAACACACGATGGCGTGTCTTCGAGAGCTCCGCGGTACGTCCCGGTGAACGGATCGACTTCGAGGCCCCGGACACCTTTGTGCTCCCTTGTCGTGCTGATGTGGTGGAGCTCAGACTGGAACGGGAGCTGGCCGGAAGAGTCGAGGCGGGCGTTGTCGCTCGCCTTGCCCCACCGTGCTTCCCACTCGTCAAGGACGTTCCGGTACGTTTTCGGGTCGACTTCCGCTATGCCCGTGACGCCTTCCAGTTGCGGGCAGTGCCACGAGGGGAGGCGCCCTTCAAGGAGCTGGTCGTCGAGTGGCGTGCACGCCAGACGGAGCCCCTCGTCATTGGTGAACAGCACATTCGCAACGAGCCGCCCGTCTTCCCGGAGCAGGTCCCCTGGGAGGAGTTGTCCGAGGACCGCATCGACTCCGCGACGGCGGCCGTGCAGCAGGTGGAGCGGGCCTTCAGGGATATCGAGGACAAGTCGTTACGGGATACCCTCCGAGGCAAGCGGCAGTCCGACCGCTCCAAGCACAGGATCGCCCTGGAGCGGCTCAGCCAGGCCCTGGAGAGGCTGGTGAAGGAGTACAAGGAGGAGTTGCTCACCAACGCCAGGACCCCTGAAAAACCGGATGGTGACCTGGCTGAAGCGTTGAACAAGAGTGCATCGATTGCTCAAGCGCTCACCTCCGTGCTCTCGCCTCCAGACGCAGGCAGGCCTCGCAAGAAAAAGCGACGTTCTTCGAAGGCCGGACCACCAGGTGGGACCCAACACAGGCTGCCCCGGGAGTGGGGAAAGTCCCAAGACCCAACCATCAAAAAGGCGTTGAGGAAGGCCAGAGCGAACGCCGAGGAAGTACTGACTCGTCTGCGCTGGCTGGCACCAATCGAACTCCACGCCGCACTGCGGCAAAAACACGGCTGGAGTGGTCCCCTCCAGATGGAGACGCGTCGTTGTATGGCCCTGGGCCGACTGATCGGTGCGGCATCCGACGAGGCGACCGAGAGTGTTGACTGGCTGCTGGACAGGCTCAATGACGCGATTGAAAGCCAGACACTCGGCGCAGCGCGGCCCCCCCTCTGGGCCTTCGCCACGGCCATCTGGACCCAAGAGCGATTCCTTGTCGGCCTGGAACGGAAACGCATCGACCGGCTGGACGACCTGCTCGAAAAGGTGCTCCGCTTACTGGAAAAGGACGCAAGCGAGCCCGAGAGTGTCGAAGTTCTCGCGGAAGCGCAGACGGCGGTCCTCGGGCTGCTCCTCCTGCGAGGGCAGCCGGATGGGGATTGTTACGACGCAGGCGGCGAACGCTGTCGCTCGCTCTCGGCTGCGTCGCTCGCTGCCGTCGCCGCGGTTCGGGGCGCGGGCCACCAGCCACGCCGTCCGCGCCTGCAGTTCGACGACGCGGATGGCGACTTCAGCGAGACGGTCGGGGCCTCCCTCGAGGGTCTGCGCGTCGCCCGCATCCGCAAGCTGGAGGAGTGAGATGGCGTCGCTGCGATGGGGCCGCAAGAACTTCCTGGAGTGGGACATCGGGTTTGTCCAACGCTGGCCGATCCGGATCCGGGAGGGGGCGGAGTCACTCGAAGAGGGAGCTCGATCGACCGGGCGGCCCTTGCGTCGGTGGGTCACGGTGGAACAAGGGAGGGACCTGGTCGCCCGGTTCGAAGTCAACAGCCTCACCCTGGGGTTCAACCACCGCGCACACGAGCGAGAGGTCCGTGCCTGGCTCCATGACAGCCCCGAGCCTTACCTCGCTGCGATTGAACTCACAGACCTGGACGTGGACGAACCCGAGGGGGAGTTGGTCCTGTCCAGGACGGCCCTCCCCGGGGCCCTCTCCGGCAAGGTGTACGTGGTGCTGGCTGACCATGTGTTCCCAACGCAGAGGCCGGTGGCCCCCGGTACTTCGGGCTGGCGAGAGACCTTTGCCAGGTCGCTCGTGTTGAACGCGGAGAACGCGCTCCACCTTGTGGCGGAGACAAGCAAGATCGGCGGGCTGGACACGGAGTTGGAGCGCCAGGTGACACTCCACACGAACACTGGGGGGCGGCTCACCTGCATCCGCCACGACGGGCCGACCGGTGGCTACCTGGAGGCCATCGAGTATGTCACCGAGGGTCTCAAGCGGGCCAGAGACGCCAGGCTCATGGCGATTGACGAGCCTCCCGAGGTCATCGCCCAGCTGGATGGAAAGACCGACGGCTGTGCTGTCCTGAGGGACCTGGTCCCGGCGTCGAGAGTCGAACTGACTTTCTGGATCCAGTACTCCGAGCAACAGGTACTCGCGGAGAAGGAGGGCGTGAAGCGTCGGAGAGACAATCCTCTCGAGTACGACGATGTCGGCCCGTTCAAAGGCAAACGTCGAGGTTTCGACGTGCGGATCCTGGATCCGAGCGTCGCGGAGCTGGCGTGGCTCGAAAAGGGCGCGAAGCCCTCCCGAGGGCTCCTGCCCGTGGGCGTTGCTGTCCTGGTCCATTCTGCGGATGGCACCGAGAAACTCAAAGGAACGCTGGTCGCATTTGAACCCGATCGCGCCGGGCTTCGGGCCAGCCTGCGGATGGAAGAGGCCTCCGCCGTCCCTCCTCCAATGGGCAAGCTGTTCGGCCGCGAGGACAAAGGGGACGTCAGACAGCGGGAGCGCCGACTGGAAGCGCTCCAGCGACTCCGAACCGGCACGACAGCGAACCCGGAGTTGCTGGCACACCTGCTCAGTCCGGAGCGCGTTCCCAGGGTTCGTGGTCCGAATCGAAGCTACAAGGCGCCGCCTGGTGCTGTTCGCCATCCCGCCGGAGACCAGCTCGACGCCGTGCTTGGGGCCGCCAAGTGCCCGCCCCTGTTTGTCATCCAGGGTCCCCCCGGGACCGGCAAGACGTTTGTGATCACCAAGATCATCGAGCAACTCATGCGCCGCTTCCGCAACCGGGAGGAGGACGGAGAGCACCGACCGATCCGGATCCTCCTGGCGAGCATCCAGCGAGTTGCCGTGGCCAACGTGGCAGAGCGCCTGCAGTCCGCAGCCGCCGACACCCTGGTCTACGAGGATCGGCTGTACGCCGGCAAAGAGGGCGCAGCCAAGGCCAGGCAACGTGGCGAAGACATCGCCCTCGACGTTCGACACCGACTGCAGGGGGCCCCAGAAGTCGCCCGTGTGGCAGCACTGCAAAAGGCCACAGATGAGCTGGAGATCGGGAGACGGGAGGTGAGCCTGGCCGTGGACCACGCGACGCTACAGGCAGCGCTCGATCGGGTAGAATCCACGGGCACACCGGATGTGCTGGGAACAGAGGCCCTTGCCAGCGGCTTCAGTGAACTGCGCGACGAACTGAGGCAGGTGACCGAAGCGTCAGCGGAGACTCGGCGTGAAGACCCCGGTGTGGCCGAGGGTGCGGCGGGCGTTCTCCGGAACGCACAGGAAGCGCTGGGGCGAGTTGATGCCCTCGTCGGCCAGACCTCCGGGGACCCTGCGGCGGCCTGGGAGAACCTGGCCTTGGCGAGTGCAGCGCTGCTTGCACTGGGGATGCCACAGAGACTGGTGAACCGTCTCCCCGTCGTCCGGGCCCGCGTCACCGGCGGCTTGCTGGGAGGAAGGCTCCCTCGGGCGCTGGAGGAGTACTGGCAGCGCTACCACGAGGAGTTTTCGTCTGCACTGGCAGATGTGGAGGCCCATGGGTCCGGGCAAGACATGGTCTCACCCGCGGGAGAAGACGAGCGGTTCCTTGCGGAGGCCCTCGCCTGGTTCGAACGGGCAGAAAAGGCCGTCGCGGACGAGAGGACGTTTCTCGCGGAGACCGAGACGGCGATCCTGTGGGAGTGGGCGAACGCAATTGAACGGGAGCCGGGAACACTGCGAGAGCTCGAGCGTGACTACGCTTCGGTGGTCGCGGCAACGTGCAGTCGCTCGGCTCCCAGGAGTGGGCAGGATCTGGAAGGAGGTGACTTCTATGACATCGCCATCGTCGACGAGGCAGGACGTGCCGGCATCGACCTCCTGATCCCGATGACCCTCGCCCGGACGACAATCCTGGTGGGCGATCACCTCCAACTGCCACCCTACGTGGAGGAGCAGCTGGTTCGCAGGATCGAGCAGGACGTGCTGGACCGCGTCGACGACACGCGCTCACTCTTCCTGATGCTGCGCAAGCGTCTTCCCCCCACCAACTTCGTCGTCCTGCGCCGGCAGTACCGCATGCACGAAGACATCGGGCGGGTCGTCTCCAGGGCCTTCTACGAACCAGATGGGATCCGGCTGGAACACCACTACAGCGATGAGCACGCAGACGTGAAACGCCCCTGTTTCGGACTCCTTGGTGACCAGCCCCTGGCATGGGTCGACACCGCCGATGTCGCCCGAAACAGGCCGCGGCCCCCCAAGTACCGCAACCCGTTGGAGGAGGAGGTCATCCTGGCGCTACTCCGGGCAGCAGACCAGGATGCACTGGCGGCGATGGTCGAGGATGATGGGCCAGTTGTCGGTGTGCTCTCGTTCTATGGAGACCAGAAGGACCTGCTCGAGCGCGCGATCGGCAGGCTGCCGGTGCCGCTCCGCAGCCTCGTCGAGGTGGGGACCGTGGACAGCTACCAGGGCCGTGAGTTTCCCCTCGTGATCCTGTCCTGCGTTCGCAGCAACGACACCGGCGCCGTCGGCTTCCTCGGTCTCCTGCCCCAGCGGATCAACGTCGCCATGTCCCGAGCGCAGCGGCAGCTGATCATCGTCGGAGACGCCAGCACCATCTGCCACCCCAATCCCCTGAGGGGCAGCCGCTGGTTGAGGGATGTCTACCACTGGATCCGAGACGGTGACGCCCAGGGCCGGATCGTAGACAGCGCAGAGGTACTCGATGAGCAAGCCTAGCCTCAAGACCCGGCGCCTCTGGGTGGAGCTGCCCACGAGGGCGGTGCAGGTGCGGGCGCGGGTGACGGGACCCCGAGCCCTCGATCCGTTGGCGCGAGTCCTCTTGCGGCTCGTCGCCAGACGACCGAGAACGGTGGATGAACTCGCACCGCCCCTCGGCCTCGAGCAAGAGTTCGTCCTGGCCGCCCTGGGACGTCTGGGTGATCAGGGGCGACTCCAGGAAGACGAGCACGGCACCTGGTCGACGGATGTGGACGTGGCGGATGCCGCAGACTCGTCTGCCCAGCTGGGCTGGCTCGCCGTTCAGCCTCATGACCTGCGCCCGATCCCCGAGCTCTGGCTTGGTTCTCGCCCTCCCCGGGTCAAAAGCAACGATGACAGCGTGGTCCGGCCTGAAGATGAAGAGGATGTGCCAACCCATGGGCGGATAATCTGGCCGGTGTTCGCAGGGCAGTTGGCTGAGTTCTGCGTGGCCGGCCGGACATCCGTCGTGGAGTGGCGGAAGGGGGACAAGGGGAAGAAGGGGAGAGCCATCGTGGATTCGACGGCCGTGGTGCGCTCGTTGGTACGGGCCTCCGGGAGCCCTAAATGGGCTGGGTGCTGGGCCGCCGTGGATCTCATCCCCCGGCCAAGTGGTCCGGCGACCATCGTGCTCCACCAGCCCGTCCTGGATCCGGATCTGGGTTCGGTGCGCGCAATCTCCGACACCCTGGTCGAGTGGGTCCGCCTCCATCTTCCAGAGACCTGGCGTGCGCTCGAGTCCATGGCGGAGGAGTTGGCACGGGACTGCTCCGTGGCGCTGCGCGCCGAGGGTATCGAAGACAGCGAATCGGTCACCAGGGAGGCCAGGTTGCACGCCGAGCGACGCTTCAAGGAGCTGGGCTTCGATCCCGATCGGGCTCCGCCACATGCCTCCCGCGTCCTCTCTCGGCTCGGCGAGGCGCAATTCTGGCTCGTGGTCTCCCGGGTGGACCCGGAGCGTCACCAGCAGGCCCGTGACGCCTACGCCCACTCCGTCGAAGAGTTGGCCAGAGCGCTTGGTGGCGAGGGGCTCCCGACCCTCCGCAACTGGTCGCAAACGTACTGGGCGCTGTCCAAACCAGAACGCAAGCGACTGCGAAAGGAGCGGGATTCCGGCTGGCTGGAGGCGCGACTCGCCGAGCTCGGCTCAGAAACAGCGCTTGGGACGATCCGAGACCATGTCGCCACCGGCCTGAAGCAGGCCCATCAGAACCGCGAACTCTTCCACCGACCCCTGGGGGCGGGCCAATCGTTTCTGGCCTGGTTGCTCGCTGCAATCGCGCCAAGTGACCGCGCTGCTGCAGACCGCCATGGGAACCGCATTCGAGCCTGTCTCCAGCGCGACCCGGCCATGCTGACCGTACTCGCAGATCTGATCCAGGTACGCAACGACGTTTTTCACGGTCGCGAAGAGGACGACGTCCCCCTGCTTGCGGGGCAACCGGGCAGCATCGACAAGCGCATCACATCCCTGGTGGCCACGCTCTTCGGACCGGGTTCGCCGGACTACTCGTCA
>CAZMNK010000160.1:10781-12308 GCA_964567625.1 uncultured Enterobacterales bacterium
CTGATACCGCTCGCCGCCATGACGGACGCGGCGGGCTTGTGGGAGGACCTTCTCCCATGGACCAGGTCTGTCAATGCCAACCTGGTCCTTCCGTATGGCTGTCTCCATCATCTGGTCAGGATGCCCATCGCTCCAGATAAGCCCTTCAAGGGCTATGTCTTGAAGACCTTCCCGCACCCGGGACAACGGCGCACCTGGTCGGCAGCAAACCACCCCATCGCTCCTCCGACAACACCTCCGGGAATAGTGCCCGCGATTGCACCAAGAGGACCCATGGCGATTCCGATTCCTGACCCAAAGTACGCGCCCGTTCCCCCCAGTGCAGCGGCAGCCGCGCCTCTAGTTACAAAAGACTCTGGGTTGTTCGACTCAAACTTCTTATTACACTTGGGGCAAATGATCTTGGCCATGGCTGTACTCCGAGCCGTGACTGTGCCGCTTGCCGAAGGGAGAGCGGAAGTCACGGGGATTGGAGATTATCACCCATCAGCACCATTCAGGGCGCCCTCATGACCGATTCCAGGGCAACCGCGAGCGGACCTTGGCATCAGCAATCGCGTCTACCCAGCCAAGGTGGCTAGACAGTAGCTCCTTGGACAGGGCCTGGAGCCCTCCTGGCGGGACCAAGATCGTCGGAGCCCCGACCAGCACCGCCGGAATCACGGCAGCAAGCCACGGGGACGGTTTCAAGGCTGAGAGGCGATCCCCCTTCAGATTGTTCACCTTTGCGCGCTGCACTGGACGGCAACCGCTCGCCTTCTCACCTGTCGCGAACGGGTAGAGGACATCCAGCACAATGTCCTTGCTGTGATAGCAGTTCAGGACCCGGCCCGTGCAGCCGGATCTTGCCTGCTTCCACTCCGAGAGCGGTGACGAAGGAACCGCAGCTCCCAGCAAAATCGCGTCCTTGATCCGTTGTCTGCCCGATTCTGCCTCCAACTGCAGGAGGTGGAACATCAAATAGGCACCGAGGGAGAACCCGAGCACGGAAACATGCGCGTGGGGCAGTTCATCCAACAGTTTGGGGCCATAGCTTCTTCCGACAGTCCTCGCGTTGTCGCTGGACCGCAGGAACCACTGCCGGAATAGTTCGATGAGAGGCAAAGTTCCGGCCACGGCTCCGGCACTTGGAACGAATGGGATGGGAGAAACCGCCGAAGCCAGGACTGCGACCAGCTGTCGAGGATCCTGGACCAACTCCTGTAGCTTTCGGGCTGAAAGACCATCCCAGGAAATACGCCAGATCTGTCCCTTCCACCCCGAATTTCGGATTGAATCTCGCCAGTCATCTACAGCCTCGTCCGGCGTGGAGCAGAAGCCCTTCGCGATGACCAGGACGTGGTCCTTGTTGCCCTTGCGGCAAACAGGACCAATGGTCGGTTCAGTCATCGTGATCTACTCGGAGAAGGAGAAGGTGCATTTTCACTGGTGCCGACCCGGCCAGCAAGGCCCGGCGCCAGGCGATCTACCCGGGACTTGTTCGGACTGGCCCGGGGTTCGGTAGCGAAACGAGGAGTCTGGACGAGT
>CAZMNK010000161.1:0-12259 GCA_964567625.1 uncultured Enterobacterales bacterium
TCCAGTCGCATCCTCCCGCGGCTGAAGACACCCAGCATGAAGAAGACCAACCTGCCCACCCGGGTCGACTCCTTCTTTGGCCGGGAGCCGGAGCTCCTGGAACTGGGGCAGAGGGTTGCCGGCGGCCAGCGCCTCATCACGGTGCTGGGTGCGGGCGGCACCGGCAAGACCCGGCTCTCGCAGCATTTCGGCGGCACCCAGCTTGGGGAATTTCCCGGTGGGGTGTGGTTCTGTGACCTGACCCAGTCACGGGGAAGGTCGGGAATCCTGAGCGCGATGGGTGTGGCGCTGGAGGTGCCACTGACCGGCCGGGACCCCGAGGCCCAGCTTGCGGAGGCCATCCTGGGTCGTGGGCGGGTGCTGGTCATCCTGGACAATTTCGAGCAGGTGGTCGACCAGGCCACAGACACGCTGGGGCGGTGGCTCCAGGGGGCCCCCGAGGCGGTGTTCATGGTGACGAGCCGGGCGCTGCTTCGCATCGCGGGAGAGGAGGTCTTCACCCTGGACCCGCTGCCCGCAGCCGAGGCGATGAACCTGTTCTACGACCGTGCCCGGGCGGTGCGGCCGGACTTTGAGCGAACCGGGGACAACGAGCCGGTGGTGACGGAGATCGTCGAGCGACTGGACGGCATGTCGCTGGCGGTGGAGCTCGCTGCCGCACGGGTTCGGATGCTCTCGCCGGAGAAGATCCTGTCTCGCCTCTCCGAGCGCTTCAAGCTGCTGCGGGGACAACGCCGAGACCAGTCGGCCCGGCAGGCCACCTTGCGCGGTGCCATTGACTGGTCATGGGAGTTGTTGAAGCCCCATGAACAGTCGGCGCTGTCGCAGTTGTCGGTCTTCCGCGGTGGCGGCACGCTGGAAGCGGCCGAGGCGGTGGTGGACCTGGAGAGGTTCGAGGACGAGCTCTGGGTACTGGACGTGGTGGAGTCGCTGGTGGACCACAGCCTGCTGCGGCGGGAGGAGCCCCACCGGGGTCACGTCCGCTACCGGATGCTGGAGTCGATCCGGGAGTACGCGGCGGAGAAACAGGGAGAGCAGGCCGAGGCGACGGCTCTTCGCCACGGGTCGCACTTTGCCTCCCTCGGCCAGGAGGACTTCCTCGAGTCACTTCACACCCATGGAGGCATGGAGCGCCGCAAGAACCTGGCGCTTGAGCTGGAGAATCTCCTGGCAGGCGTCGATGCGGGCCTGGTGGCTGGGGCGCTGGAGGGTGCAGCAGGCTGTGCGCTGGCGGCTGCGGAGGTCTTCTTCCTGCATGGGCCGTTTTCCGACGGCATTGCGCTGTTGGAGCGGGTCTCGGGGCAGCCGGTCTCCCCGGCGACAGAGGCGCGGCTGTTCTACATGACCGGTTGGCTGCTGCAGCTGGCGGGTCGCCCTGCCGAGTCGCTGCAGCACCACCAGAAGGCCCTGGCGATTCACAGGGAGCTCGGGAATCGCCGAGGTGAAGGCAGGATCCTCGGCAACCTGGCGAGCCACCATCACAACCAGGGCCGCATCGAGGAGGCGCTGGCGCACTACCACCAGGCCCTTCCCATTCACCGGGAGGTGGGGAATCGGCGAGGGGAGGCCAGCACGCTCGCAAACCTGGCGAGCCTCCACCACGAGCAGGGCCACATCCCCGAGGCGCTGGAGCACTACCACCAGGCCCTGGCGATTGCGCGTGAGACGGGGAATCGCCGCCACGAAGCCATCACTCTCGGCAACCTGGCGAACCTCCATCGCGACCAGGGCCGCATCCAGGAGGCGCTGGAGCACTACCACCAGGCCCTCCCCATTCACCGTGATGTGGGGGATCACCCGGGCGAGGGCATCGCACTCGGAAACCTGGGCGACCTCCTGTTCGACCAGG
This sequence comes from uncultured Enterobacterales bacterium, assembly GCA_964567625.1. Classification (GTDB taxonomy): domain Bacteria; phylum Myxococcota_A; class UBA796; order UBA796; family CAJQPC01; genus CAYFPX01. Next base: position 1,850 of record CAZMNK010000161.1, read on the forward strand.
GTGACCTCGGCGCCGCCGAGACCCACTTTCAACAGGCCATCGCGATCATCGAGGAGTTGTTTCCCATCGCCGCTGGGGCCTTTCGAGGCTCCCTTGCCCTCATCCGCGCTCACCAGGGCGACTTCGACAAGGCCCGATCCCTCCTGGGCAGGGGCGAGCCTCAGCTTCGAGGCACCCACGCGCTGGAGCTGGGCAAGCTCCTGTGCAAGAAGGCGCGGGTCGAGCACCTTGCGGGCGACTCGTCTGCCGCTGCCGCTGCGCTGGCCGAGGCCGAGACCGTCGCCATCGAGATGGGCGCGAGCCTCGACTCCGAACTCACACACACCCTCGCCGAGGCTCGCAAGATCCTGGCCGGGTAGCCCTGGGAATGGCCCGGGCCTCCACCAGCACCCTGGTCTTCATCCAGCAGGTCTCTCCCCCGAGATGCTCACCGGGGACCAGAGCTACTCATTCCAGATCGCTCGCACCTCGTCGGAGCGGACCTGGACCCAGCGCCGGATCTCCTCCTGCTTGGCGCGGATACCCGGGCCCTCGGGACAGGCGCGAGGATCCTCCTCTGCATAGGGCCGGATCAACTCCACCATCTGCTCAAGGTGCAGGTCGAGATCTGCGGAATCCAGGGTCTCCAGAACCTGGGTCGAGGTCTCCTGGAGCGCTGCCTTGCAGGTCGGATCTGCCAGGCAGAAGGAGGCGAGGGCTCCCGCGGGTCTATGCCAGTTCATGCCCCAATCGGAGTCATGGTAGAAGGAGTAGTCCATGTCCCAGGGCAGCATCTCCATCAGCCCGGATTCCGGGTTGAAGTAGACCCGGTAGTTGTTCTGGTTGAGCCAGTAGCCATCGAGCTGGCCTGTCCATTGCTCGACCGCCCAGACGAGCAGGATCTTCTCCCAGTCCACCAGGGCCCCAAGCTGCTCGAACCCGTTCGGGTCTGTGTGGCCGATCAGCGCAGCAGTGACCGCGTGGACGTCGTCGCGGTTGACATCGGTGCCTTCCTCCAGCTCGAAGTAGTCCTGGATGGTCGGGAGGAAGTCCACCATGCTGATGAAGTCCCAGTCCTCCGTGAAGATGTACTTGCCGTCGTAGAGGTTGCCATCGGACTCCTCGAAGTTTCGATCCAGCCAGGTGTCATCCGGGGTCTCGATCAAGACGTAGAGTCCGTAGTCCTCTCCGTTGACCCGGACCCAGACATAGGCTGTTCGGGTCTCGTGAAGCCCGACCGCGGCGAAGGCCTTGTAGGCGAGGTTTTCCCGCAGGTAGGAGCAGTCCACCTTGCTGTTGTTGACGGTCAACTGCTCGATGTCCCAGAGGGTCTGGTTCTCCACGTAGCGGTTGAAGTCGATCTTGAAGTTCGCCTTGTTGTCCAGGTCTTCAAAGGAGCCCCAGGCCCCCTTGAGGCGAACGCCCACCGAGTCGACCGCCGTACCATCGAAGACCACCCCTCCCTCGACGTAGTCCCACGGGTCCCGGGTGAGCGCCTGGATGGCGGCAGGCTCCAGGCTGATGTCGAGCGTGTGCACGACGTCCTGGGTGTAGATCATCTCGGGGGGACTGCCGACTTCTTCCGAGGTCTCACCCTCGTCGACGGAACTGTCGGAGTCCCGGTTGGTGTCCGTGTCTTCTGTATCGGTCGTCCCGGTATCCGCGACCGTACCGCCTCCGGTGGTCTCGATGGTGACCGGAGAACAGCCCACATGGATGGCGAGGAGAAGAGGGGTCCACATGGACCGCAGGGTACTCTGCTCGGACCCCACTGTTGTCAGGTTTTGAGCAGAAATCCTCTCCGGTTCCCCGCCTCGTCGCCCACCGGTGGAATGGGTGCGTCGGCTGAAGGGGGCCACGGCAGGCCCTCGACGGCGGTCATGGCGCAGCGCTCGGGACAAGCGCCAGGAGGGCGCGTTCTACCTTGACCAGGCGGTCGTTCTGTCCCAGGTCGTTGAACCACTCCCAGGTCGTTGCCCTGGCATCGCCCATGGACACGGTGAGGACGGCCTGAGACTCATCCGGGAAGGGAGGTCGTTCAGGGATGCGTTGTTCCCAGACACGTTCCGCCTGGAGCAGGACGAGCAGCCCCTTGAGTTCATCGCTGGAGAGCGCTCGCCGGGTCTCCACGGTGGGTTGCCCGCCTCGGGGAACATGGGTGTGGACCAGGACGCCGCCGGTCAGCTCGAAGCGGGTACCCCCATAGAGGCCGTGGACATCGTCGTAGACCAGGTGCAGTTTTCTGGCCTCTTCTGCGTCGGAGGTCGCCGCAGTGATTCGCTCGGCGATGGGACCGGGGTTTGCGAGCGCCGGGCCGGCTGCCAGGAGCCACAGGCCGAGAAGTACTGTCCGGACACGCAAGAGGAGGCTCCTGTTCAGGGGATGTCGGCGATCTCGCCGAACTCGTCGTATCCCCAGCACTCGATGCCGCCCGAGGCGTTGATGGCACCGTTGTCGTCGTTGCAGTCCCCCTCGGCTTCGGTGTAGCCGTCGCCATCTCTGTCGAGGAGGCTGGGGTCGCTGTCCGTGACCCCACAGTCATCAGCGGTGCCGATGGAATCGCCCGTGGAGTCATCCCCTCCGCACGCGATCAGACCGAACGCAAGGCCGGAAATCCACAGAGGAGCAGGAAGGCAATGCATCGCAGACTCCAGGTGTGTCCGGACAGGCGAGAACCAGGGCCTCAGCCGACCCCGAGAAGCTCCACGTCGAAGATCAGGGTGCTCTGGGCAGGAATGACCGGCGGGTAGCCCCGATCTCCGTAGGCCATGTCGGGCGGAATCGTCAGACGCCGCTTGCCACCGACCCGCATGCCGGCAACACCCTCGTCCCAGCCCTGGATGACCTGGCCCACACCCAGGGTGAACTCAAAGGGCTGGCCACGAATGACGCTGGAGTCAAAGGGCTCGTCTGCGCTGAGGGTGGACAGCCAGCCGTGGTAGTGCACCGACACGGGCTGGCTGGCGACGGCCTCGTCGCCGGTGCCGATGGTCAACTCTTCGATCTGCAGGGTAGACATGGAGACTCCGGGTCCTGTGTGGCCTGTAACGTCGCCGAGTACAACTGAGCGCTGGAAGTCCGGTCCTGGGGGCTTGACACCCTGGAAGTGAAACTGTTTGCTGGGCGCTGCAGGCCTCGACTGACGCGACGCTGGGTCTGGCAGGAACGTCGTGGAGAACACCTCGATCGAGCAGGCGGCTGTGGGCAACCTCTGGCGCTACAAGGCGCTGGCCGCGGTGGGTTTCACCCCCTTCATGCTGCCGATCATCGTCCTGTTCTGGCAGGACTGCGGGCTCGACATGCTCGAGGTCTTCTGGCTCCAGACCCTCTTCGCGGTGGCGGTGGTGGTCCTGGAGGTGCCGACGGGAATGGTGGCTGACCGGATTGGGAAGCGAACCAGCCTCATCTGGGGCATGGCGATCATTGCCGGCGGATTCGTTTTCTATGCGCTGAGCCGCAGCTTCCTGGCCTTCCTCTTTGTGGAGGTCCTGTTGGCCCTGGGCCTCGCCTTTTATTCCGGTGCCGACTCTGCCCTGCTCTATGACACCCTGAAGGCCCTGGGCCGAGAGGACGAGTTCAAGCGCATCGAGGGAGAGGCCACAGCCATTCGCCTCATCTCCTTCGCCGTCTGCAACCTGGTCGGTGGGGTCATCGGTGACTGGTCACTCGTGGCCGCCATGTGGGCCTCCGCCATCGGCCCCTTTCTCGGGTTGGGGGTGGTGTTCGGCTTCGTGGAGATCCGGCCCCGGGATGAACAGGAGAGCTTCTGGCAGGCCCTGGCCGGCTACCGTTCACTGCTGGGCCAGGCGCTGAAGTTCGTCTCCAAGCACCAGTACGTGCGCTGGCAGATTCTCTTTTTCAGCGTGCTCTCCGGCAGCGCCACCTGGCTGTTGTGGCTCTACCAGCCCTACATGTCGGTGACGGGCCTGGAGGTCTGGGCCTTTGGGGGTGCCTTTGCCCTCTTCAACCTGTTTGCTGCCCTGTGCAGTCGGAAGGCGGATGGCCTCGAGACCAGGCTCGGTGGATGGCGGACCAACCTGGTCCTGGCGGTGCTGCAGGTCGTGCCCCTGGTGCTGATGGCCACCATCATGCGGCCGATGAGCTTCCTCTTCATCCTGGGTCACCAGGCGGTCCGGGGCTTCACTCGGCCCATCATCAGTGACCGCATCCTGCGGTACACCTTTGCGGACAAGCGTGCCACGGTGCTCTCCCTGAACATGATGGGCAGTCGTCTCTTCTTCGCCGTGACTGCGCCGTTCATCGGGTGGGTCAGCAAATCGCACCCCATGGCGGTCACACTCCAGGTGCAGGCCGCGGGACTGCTGGTCCTCCTGGTTGTCCTGGGCTGGGTGTACCGCCGCATTCCCGGGAAGTACTTCCAGCCCAAGCCCCTGCCGGAGTAGCGTTCCACCCGTGACCGGCACGGGAAGATCGGGACTTGAAGTCGAAGTCTGTGCGTAGTCGGATACCTCGGAGGTCCTGGGGGTGGTCGAGTTCCTGCTCGGTCCATGCCCGGAGGAGCCATGATGGAAACTTCTCAGCAGCGCACCATCAAGTCCCGGTACATCGATCCCCTCGAGCTGATCTGGCTGGTGACGGCCAGGCGGCTGGGGCTCACCGTCCGTCGAAACGACAGGGTCTACGCCGCGACCGATGGCACGGGCCTGCTGGAGCTGGGCACCCGGGACACCCTGGACGAGGACGACAACACCGCCCAGATGATCTTTCACGAGGTCTGCCACTGGATCACCAATGGCCTCGAGACGTTCCACGAGCGGGACTGGGGTTTTCCCCTTGTCGATACGAGCGACTGGCGGGAGCACTCGGGGCTGCGGCTCCAGGCGTGGCTGGCCCATCGCCACGGAGTCACCGGGTTCTTTGCCAGTACATCCAGCTTCTCCCGGGTCTACTACGACAAGATCGAGGACTCGCCGCTGGAGCCTCTGGATGACTCTCCCCGGGAGGCCCAGGTGGTCGCTCTTGCACGGGAGGCTGTGGAGCGGTCCCAGGGTGAGCCCTGGCAGCCGCACCTGGACCAGGCGCTCCAGGCGACAGCTCGCATCAAGGACGTCCTGGAGCCCTTCCTCCCTGGCTACGTGACCGACCTGCCCGACGACCCACTGCCGAGCCTCTGGGCCACGATGCCACCCTCTTCCTGAGCCGGAACGGGGTCCTTGCTGTCCTGCCCCAAGGGCTCCAACAGCAACGGGTAGAACCAGTCGCCGGGCGAGACCGTCAGCGTGGTCTCCAGGCGGAAGTCAGCGCTGTCGACGGCCTGTTCGGCGAGCAGGGCACCCATTGCCCTCCGATCTTTTTACCTGACAGATCGTCAGGAAATGTTACCTGACAGATCGTCAACTCATGCCACGTCCCCCCGACCACGAGAAACGCCTGGACCTCGCTCGCCGAGCGGTGGCCGTGCTGCAGCGCGAGGGAGTCGACGTGTCCACCACCCGGCTGGCCGACGCCCTGGGCATCAAGCGGCCGACGCTGCTCTACCACTTCCCGTCCCGGGCCCACATCGCCGAGCTCGCGCTCGAGGATCTGCTCCGGGAACAGGCCCGGTACGTCGTCCCGAAGCTGTTGGCGCAGGACCACCCGCTGGACCAGCTCTATGCCCAGGTCCGGGCAGTGCATGCCTTTCACCACGGAAATGAAGGGCGCCTGCTGTTCCTGGCCCAGGCCATCGCCACCTGTGACGAGGCCCGGATGACGGAGATCATCGACGTGGGCAACCGGGTCTTCGAGCCCTACCGTCTGCTTGCCGCCGAGCGCATCCGCCAGGGCATTGCCGATGGCACGGTCGCCCCCTGTGATCCCGACGCCCTCATCGCCCTGGTCCGGGCCGTCACCGATGGCCTGGTGGTCCAGCGGATGATGACCGGACTCGACCTCTCCCCCGTACACGACCTGCTCTGGACCCAGCTGCTGGGCCCACTGAAGCGCACCCCGAAGGACACCCCCTCATGACCCAGAGATTTCCCCTGAAGGGCGAAGACAGCGACCACGTCCTCGCGGAGCTGACCGCCCACACCGCCCGGGATCTGCCCCGCGACGGGCGGGCCTTTGCCTTTATCTACGACGCTGGCGAGCAGCACCGGGCCCTGGCTCGGGATGCCTTTGCCGCCTGCATGGCGATCAACGGGCTGGATCCGACGGTCTACCCGTCCTCCCGAAAGATCGAGAACTTCGTGGTGGGGGCCTGCCTGGACCTGCTCAACGGCCCGGAAGGCTCGGTCGGCACGGCGACAGCCGGCGGGACCGAGAGCGTGATGCTGGCGGTCAAGACCGCCCGGGACCACGCCCGCGTTCACCGCCCGGAGATCACCCGGCCCCGGATGCTCCTGCCCGAGACGGCCCATGCCTGCTTCCACAAGGCGGCCTGGTACTTCGGGGTCGATGTGGTCCCGGTCGACGTGGACCCCCAGACCTTCCGGGCCAGCGTGGCCGATGCCCGGGCAAAGATGCACCCGGACGTGATCCTGGTGGTCGGTTCGGCCCCCAGCTACACCCACGGGGTCGTCGATCCCATCGAGGCGCTCGCAGCGCTGGCCGCCGAACACGGTGCCCTGATGCACGTGGACGCCTGTGTCGGCGGCTGTGTGCTTCCGTTCATGCGGGACAACGGGGTCGAGGTGCCCGCCTTTGACTTCTCGGTCGCCGGCGTGACCAGCATCTCGGTGGACCTGCACAAGTACGGCTTCGCCCCCAAGGGCATCTCGGTCGTGCTCCAGCGGACCCGGGAGTTGCGAGACGCCCAGTACTACGCCTGTGCGAACTGGAGCGGCTACACCGTCGTCAACGCCACGACCCTGGGCTCCAAGAGCGTGGCAGCGATGGGCGCCGCCTATGCCTTGATGCGACGCCTGGGCCGCGAGGGCTACCAGGACACGGCCCGGCGCATGTGGGCCGCGACCGGGGACCTGGTCCAGCGCATCGAGGAGATCGACGGGGTGCGGCTGCTGGCCCGGCCGGACATGAACCTGTTCGCGTTCACCACCGAGACCGGTGACGTGTTCGAGCTCTCCGACCGGATCAACGCCCGGGGCTGGCACGTGCAGCCGACCTATGCCTTTGGTCGCTCTCCCGCGCACATCCACCTGACCATCGAGCCGAGCAATGCTGGCGGTGTGAGCCAGCTGGCAGATGACCTGGAGGCGAGCCTGGTGGACCTGCCCCCGACCCAGGCACCGCCGGCCCCGGTGGTGGCGATGCTGGAGCAGCTTGGTGGCGGTGGCGGTGGGGACCTGGACGCCGGCACGCTGATGGCCAGCCTGGGCATTACCGACGGCCAGCTGCCCGGCGCGTCCGCAGACATCCACCGGCTGATCAACGCGGCCTCTCCCCCCGCTCGCGAGCGGCTGCTGAAGCTCTTCATCGGGGAGCTGTTTTCGTGAGCAGCGACCGTCCCCTGCGCATCGCCTACGGGCGTGTCTTCCACGAGGCCAATGCCTTCTCGCCGCTGTCGACCGAGCGGGAGGACTTCGAGCGCATGCACTGCGTGGCGGGCGAGGAACTCGCCCGGAGGGTGCGGGTCCGGGGCTCGGAGATCCAGGGCTTCATGCCCCACGCCGAGCTGACGGGTTTCGTCCAGGCCGCCCGGGTTGCCGGCGGTGTGGAGACCGTGCCCCTGTCGTCCATGCTCGCGATTCCCAGCGGGCCGGTCAGCGCCAGTTGCTTCGAGTGGATCCTGGAGACCCTGCTGACCCGGCTCCGAGACGCAGGCCCCGTCGACGGGGTGTACCTGGCCCTGCACGGCTCCATGGAGGTCCAGGGGCTGGACGAGGCCCCAGAGGTCGTGATCGTGCGCCGGGTGCGCGAGATCGTGGGGGAGAACGCGGGCATTGCCGTGAGCTTCGACCTGCACGCCAACCTGTCGGCTGGACTGGTGGACCCGGTCGACGTGGTCATCGCCTACCGCACGAACCCTCACTGGGACCTGGCCCCCACGGGCTGGCGGGCTGGTAGCCGGCTGATCAAGGCCCTGCGCGGCGAACACAAGCCGACCCACGCCTGGCGCAAGCTGCCCCTGGTGCTGGGCGGCGGCACGACCATCCACTTCATGAAGCCCATGCGGGCGGTGTTTCGCTGGATGAAGCGGCTGGAGCGGGACCCCCGGGTCATCAGCGCCAGCCTGTTCATGGTCCACCCCTACACCTCGGCCGACGACCTGGGCTGGGCGGCCCACGTGGCGACGAACGATGACCCGGCCCTGGCCAACCAGCTGGCCGAGGAGCTCGCGGACCGTGCCTGGGCCCAGCGCAAGGTCGCCTTGCCCCCCACCCGCTCGGTGGACGAGGCCCTGGACGAGGTGCGGGTGAGCCCCTGGCGTCATTCCGGGCCCCTGACCCTGGTGGACATGGACGACATCGTCGGTGCGGGAGCCCCGGGCGGAAACACCCGTGTGCTCGATGCCCTGGTCCGGGACGACCGCGGGCTGCGGACCTATGTGCCCGTGCACGACCCCGCGGCCGTCCATGCCGCCTGGGACCTGGAAGACGGTACAGAGACCACTGTGACCCTGCGAGGCACCCCTGGCTACGACCAGCCCGAGGTGACCCTGACCGGCCGGGTGGCCGCCCACCACACCGGTGACTTCGGCCGGGTGGTCCGACTCGACGCCGGGACCTTCCACGTGGCCATCTGCGAGCGGCCCCCGCTGCCGATCCACCCCAGGTTCTGGCGAGAGCTGGACCTGGAGCCTCGCCGGGCCGACGCCATCGTGCAGAAGAACTTCTTCCACTACCGGATCTTCTACGCCCACATGTCCTTTCGGCACCTGCCGATGGTCAGCGAGGGGGCCACGAGTTTCGACCGACTCCGGGAGCGCCAGTGGCCGGTCCCGAGCTACCCCAGCGGCGACCCCGAGGACTGGCGTGCCGGTGACCCGCTGCTGCGGAGCATGACGCGACGAAGAGTGGACTAGATCCCGCTCCCAAGCACGATCATGACCGCACCGGAACCGGATCCGCCGCTGTAGTCCGCCCAGGCCCCGACCGCGAAGTCGGACAGACCATCGCCGTTGATGTCCGCCCCTCCCGCCAGGGCCGTTCCAGCGTGCTGGTAGCCGTACTCCCCGGTCAGCTTGAGGTCCAGGTCGCCCAGGTCCACGATGCCGGTCACCGGCCCGTAGCCCAGGTACACGGCGCCGGCCTCGTCGTAGAGGCTGTTCTGGTCATAGGCCGAGACGAGCAGGTCATCGGTTCCGTCGCCATCCACGTCCCCTGCGCCACAGACCGCGTGTCCTGCTGTGTCCAGATCCAGCTCTCCACGCAGGATGGCGTGGGCGCCGCCCAGTCCCTTTTCGCCGCTGGGTGCCGGCCCCAGGATGACATAGGCCGCGCCCGGGTTTGCGCCGCTGGTGTCGTCGGCGTACCGGGCGCCCACGAGGAAGTCGCCGTAGCCATCGTTGTTGAGATCCAGCTCCCCTGCCATGGAGAGACCGGCCCAGTCATCGGCGCTCTCTCCGGTGAAGATTCCGTCCGAGTCCTGGAGCTTGAGGTCTCCGGTCACCGGCCCATACACCAGGTAGACGCTGCCCGAGTCGTTCTTGGCGCGGTCCGACCAGGGGGCTCCGACCAGCAATTCGGACACGCCGTCTCCGTCCAGGTCCCCAGCCGAGGCGACACCGCTGCCGGCCTCGTCTCCCTTGTCCTGCCCCTTCAGAGCCCAGCCGACGTCCTTGAGCTTGTGGGTTCCAGAGGTGCTCCCTGGCACCAGGTAGGCGGTCCCTGCCTCTTCATCACTCCCATCCTTTCGCCAGGGAACACCGACCAGGAGGTCATCCAGCCCATCTCCGTCGGCGTCGCCCACGGATGCCACGGCCGCGCCTGCCAGCTCATCGTCCTTGTCTCCCTCCAGGATCAGGTCGGCATCGGCCAGGTCGCCCCCGGTCAGGGGGCCTCGCAGCAGGTAGGCCACACCGGCTTCCTTTGAGCTGTCGGAGAAGCGGGCTCCTGTGTAGGCCCCGACCAGCAGGTCCGCGTGGCCATCGCCATCCCCGTCCCCGACAAGGGCCAGGGACACCCCTGCATGGTCCCCCTCGCGTCCGGTCCAGGTGGCATCCGCGGAGCCCAGGCTCCGGTCGCTGATCGGCCCATGGACCAGGTAGACGCGGCCGGACTCGGAGCCTCCCGCATCGCTGTTGTACGCACCGACCAACAGGTCCGCCAGGCCGTCGCCATTGGCATCTCCCAGGTCCAGCCCCGTGTTGTAGGTGGCGTAGTCGTCAGAGCTCTCACCGGCGACCTTGGCGTCTGCTCTGGAGAGGGACAGGGTTCCGCTCAGGCCGCACCCGTTGCTGGTGCCGTCGCAGTCGTTGTCCAGGCCGTCGTCACAGACCTCGGTGGCCCCGGGGTTGACGTCGGTGTCGCTGTCGTCACAGTCGGTTGCTTTGGACACCCAGCCACTGGAGGCATCACAGGCCATCGT
>CAZMNK010000162.1:0-12047 GCA_964567625.1 uncultured Enterobacterales bacterium
GTCCATGGGGGAACTTCCGGAGTGGGCTGACTGGGGGGCGAGGTGACCTGATCGGTCTGGAGACAACCGAGTGCAGTCTGGACACGTCAAGGGTACCAGGGAAGTGGTTTCAATAAAGAAACTTCCGAACCTGGAGTGATGTTCCTGTCCTAAGCAAGGTCCGTGCCGAGGCCGGGCCAGATATCATGTTGTCGATGCAGTGGCCCACTCGGAGCCTGTCAAGGAAGCCCTCCCAGGCGGAGATCGACCAGGTGGAACTGGCCGGCGCCGAACTGACGAGGTGCATCCTGCGGGGACTGGACTTCAGCGGCCGCGACCTCTCCGGGGCGCGGCTTGTGGAGGCCCTCGTCCTGGACTGCAACCTGCAGGGTGCCAACCTGACCGGGGCCGACCTGACCGATGTGGAGCTGGACGGCTCCGACCTGACGGGGGCCGACCTGACCGGAGCTCGCCTGGTTCGGGCCCGAGGTGAGCGCGTCCTGTTGACCGATGCCCGGCTGGCCCGGGCGGATCTCAGCGGGGTCCTGTTTCCAGAAGTGGTCCTGGTGAGAGCCGACCTGACCGGTTCCAACCTGGAGCAGGCCAAGCTCCCTGGGGCCCAGGCACGAGGTGCGGTCCTGCGGGGTGCACGGGGGGAAAACGTTCAACTGGACGAGGCGGACCTCGAGGAGGCCGACCTGCGCGAGGCGCACCTGCCCGCGGCGCAACTGGAACATGTTCGCGGGCGGGGACTGCGCCTGGAAGGCGCCTGTCTGCAGCGGGCACGGCTGGACGAAGCGGATCTCCGCCAGGCCCGACTGGACGAGACGGACCTTCGAAAGGCGGTCCTGCACCGGGCCCGGGTCGATGACGCTCACCTGGTCAACACCCTGGTCAGCGGGTTGAACGCCGTGGGCCTTCACGGGGCCACAGAGGACCAGCTGTCCTTCCTGGAACAGGGCGGTGCGACCACAGAGGGGTTGTTTCAGAGACTCTTCGGGCGCTGGTGGTCTCGGCCAACCCCACCCCGCTCCTCACCGGGTTCCCTGGCGTTTGACGAGGAGGTTCCGGCGACGGATCCCGGGTTCGATGAGTCGCCCGTGGTCGAGCAAGAACTGGAGGAAGTGAACGAAGACCTGGTGGAGGAGATCACCGAGGAGGTCGAGGCTGCGCCCGAGCCCGATGGTTCCCAGGCGACGAGCGAGGTGGTTCCGCGTGTCAGCAAGCGGAGCCGTCTGGCAGACCTGCTCCGACGACGAGGAGCGGGGGAGTTGCCCCAGGATTTGGGGCCCGGTGCGGACCTGTCAGGCCGGGACCTGCGGCGTCTGAAACTCTCTCGGCTCGACTTGACCGGTGCCAACCTGACCGGTGCCAGGCTCGACGGTGCGGACCTGGCTCGGACCTGTCTGGCCGGGGCGCGTCTGGACCGGGCCCGACTGGCCCGCGCACGGCTGAATGGGACCGATCTGAGCGATGCCACTGCCGGGTCGGCGGTCTTTGATGATGCAGATCTGACCGGTGCCAACCTGTCCTCCCTGTTGGCCCGAGGTGCCTCGTTCGTCGGGGCCGACTTCGCCGGGGTTCAACTCCAGGGAGCCGACCTGTCCAGAGCCGATCTTTCGGCCGCAAGCCTGGTGGATGTGGACCTGGTGGACGCAGACCTCAGCGGAACTCTGCTGGAACAGACTGACCTGGCCGGGGCTCGTCTGGATGATGCCCAGTTCATCGGTGCCGAGATCGATGGTGCCCTGGGACTGTCCTCGGCCCAGCTCGACACCCTGGAGGGCCGAGGGGCGCTGGTCTCGCGCTTCTCTCTGAATCGCATGACCTCGAAAATTGGCGCGAGGCAGGTCGGTCGCGCGATTGGCGTGGGCCTGGTGGCGATGATTGGGGGGTACCTGGCGCTGCATTTCCTGTCTGAGGACAACATCACCACCGCCGAGCTGGAGGGACGGGCCCAGCAGGAGGCCGCCGAGGGCGACGTCGAGGCGGCGAGGTCCCGCTACACCGCTCTCATCGAACGCGCCGACAAGCCGGTGGACCGCGTCTACTACCGCCTGGAACTCGCCAGCCTGCTGGCCCGGGCCGAACGGCACGATGAAGCCATCGTTCTGCTCCAGGACGCCCTCAAGGACTCTGCGGGGGAACAGGACCTGGAGTGGGAGACTCGTCTGCGCCTGGCCGACACCTTCAGACTTGGGGGGAAGATCGAGCAGGAGATCGAGGTCCTGGAGAACCTCCGGGACAGCGATGGCGTGCCGCCTCGGGTCCTGGGCAAGGCCCTGGTGGGGCTCTCCGATGCCTGGCGGAGGATGGGGTTCGAGGGCAAGGCTCTCAAGACCCAGGAGGAGGTCCGGGAACGCTTCTCCAACAACCCCGAGGTGATCCTGGCCGTCAACCAGGCGATGGCCGACACCTACCAGGCCCGGGGCGAGACGGAAAAGGCGCTGGAGGCCCTGCGAAGCATCGAAGGCTTCTCCCTCGACGACGGGCAGCAGGCGAGCCTGATGGCCAGCAAGGGCCAACTGCTCTCCGAGATGGGGGACGATGTCGCAGCGAAGAAGGCCTACGAGGCCTTGCTGAATCGATACCCGGACTACGACGCCATCGACGGGGACGTGCTGCTGGACATTGCACGCCTGGCCCTCAAGGGCGGCGATCGGGCCGAGGCTTCCCGGCTCCTGGACAGGCTGTTGGGAGGGGTGGCCTCTCCGGGGGTGATGGCCCGAGCCCGGTTGTCCAAGGCTCGTATGCTGGTCGAGGATGGCCTGATGGACGAGGCCCGGTCGCTCTACACCACCGTGCTCGAGGACTATCCGAACGACGATGATGCCATCGAGACCGCCCGTCGCGGTCTCTCAGAGGTGCTCTTTGCGACCCAGGGGGAGGAATCAGCGGATGCGATGGTCGACGAGTTGCTCGCATCCGGCGACCGGGTGCTCGCTGCCCAGGCCATGCTTGGACGGGCCCAGGGCTTGCAGAATCGAGGGGATGTGGCCGGTTCGAGGACCCTGTATGAGGAGGTCCTCGAGAAATTCCCCGAGGATCCGGGGGTGCAGTCCACCGCGCGGACACAGTTGGCTTCCCTGCTGGTGGCCGAGGGCCGCTACCCGGAGGCCATCAATGCCTGGCGGGATCTGATCGCTGTGAGCGTCGGTGGCGATGCCAAGCGGGTCCTGGAGTCGAATCTCGGGGACACCTGGCTCCAGAGTGGCCGGCTGGACGAGGCGGAGACCCAGTACCGTTCCATTCTGAGTACCTGGGGGGACGACACCGAGTCTGCCGCCATGGCGCGGATTGGGCTGGCACGGGTCGAGGCCGCCCGTGGAAACCCGGAGCGGGCTCGCATCCTGTGGCAGAAGGTCGTGAACACGATCGACGATCCCCTGCTGGCTGGCGCTGCGCTGGAGGAATTGGCCGGCTCCTATGTGGAGAGTGGCCGGGATCGAGAGGCCATGCTGGCCTACCAGGGGTTCTTGAGCAATCTCCCGGAGGGGCACGATGCGGCCTTTTCCACGAGCCTCGCCATTGGTGGGATCCTGGTGCGTCTGGGCGAGATGGAGCGGGCGTTGAGCACCTTTGAGACGCTCCTGGCCGGGGCCAGCCAACCCTCACGGGTGGCCGAGGTCCAGCTTTCGCTGGGGGAGTTGAGGGCAGCGATGGGGGACCCTGCCGGTTCGGCAGCCGCCTGGAGGTCAGTCCTGGCCCTGACGGGCCTGCCGTCCACCACCCACGCGGATGCTGCCCTGGGGCTGGCCCGGTCACATCTCGAACAGGGCGAGCCCACGGAGGCCCTGTTGCTTGCCGAGACCTGGGAGGCCAGGACCGAAGAGCCCGCACAGCAGGTCCAGCTGATGCAGGTCCAGGCCCAGGCGCTCAAGGCACTGGGGCGCAACGACGAGGCCAGTCGTCTCTCACGCCAGATGCTCGTCACGGCAGGGGATGACGTCGATGCCGCCTTTACCGCGCGGCTGGAGTTGGCGGCGGAACACGTTCAGGTGGGCGAGTTCGAGCAGGCCATCGCGCTCTACAGCGTCCTTGGTTCCGAGGCGCGGGACCGGCCCACTCAGGCGGCGATGGCGCTGTCAGAGGCCCAGGTCACAGCCCAGTCTGGCGACCTGGGCAACGCCCGGTCCCAGTACGAGGGAATCGCCAGGGAGTGGCCGGAGCTTTCAGAGACTGTCTTCGAGGTGCGGATGGGCCTGGCCTGGCTCTCCCGCCTGGAAGGGGACACAGACCAGGCCATCGAGATCTACGCCGGTCTGAAAGGCCCCGATCCGGGCTCGGAGATCTGGCGCATGGAACAGATCGCCCAGACCCTGGTCGAGTCGGGACGCGACAGTGATGCAGAGGCGTCCTGGAAGCGACTGCTCAATCGCTACTCGGGAAATCGTGACGCGGAGATCGCCGGGTTCAATGGACTGGCGGCTCTCTACCACTCCCGAGACGAGCTGGACGCGGCCCACAACCTCTACGAGCGGGTGGCCAAGAAGGCCCAGGAGCCGAGTCAACGGGACTGGGCACGGCTGAATGCGGCCACCGTGCGGTTTGAGCGGGGGGAACAAGAAGACGCCTTCTTCGAACTGGATGCCATCCAGAAGACGACGGCGGACCCCGAGGTGCGGCTCCAGGCCGCCCTGGTGATGTCGTCGATCTTCCTGGAACTCGGACGACCCGACCAGGCCCTGGATCTCCTGGAAGAGATGGATCCTTCTCCACTGGGACCGGCCTACGTGGCGTCGTTCACCCAGCGGCGGGTGGAGGCGTTGCTGGCAAAGGGCCAGCTGGCCGAGGCCGCTGAAGCCTGGGAGGGGGTGCTGGTGGCATTTGGCGACTCCGATGACGCCGCGTCGCCTGCCCGAATCGGCCTGGCGGACCTCGCGGTTCAGAGCGGGCAGTCCGACCGAGCCCTGGCGCTCTTCGACGAGGCGTTTGGGTCCACAGGCGACCGCTTCTACCAGGCGTGGTCTCTCCTGGGCAAGGCCGATGCCCTGGCGGGTTCCGGTCGGACCGGCGAGGCGGTGGTTCTCTACGAGCGCATCGAAGAGGACTACTCGGACCAGGGGTCGATGGTCGATGCGGCCCGGCAGGCACGGTCGGGGATCTGAGCGTCGCCCAGGGGCTCAGGAACCCGGTTCAGTGTCCCTGGAGTCACCCGGAGTCGAGGACTCTTCGGGGCCGTTCAGCAGGGACCAGCTCACCTTGCGCAACATGCCGCGCAAGATGTTGAGTTCCTGGGTGCTGGGCTGGGCTCGCTGAAGCAGAGTCGAGAGCAGGACCCGCACCTGGGGGTCTGTCTTGTTGCGCATGTACGCGGTCTGGTTCAGGAAGCCAAGGGCCTGTTCGACCACCTGGGACTGCGCTTCCAGGGGTGCGGGCACCTCCTGGGGCTCGCCATCGACAGAACCGTTGGTCTTCGAGGTCTCGGCGGGCGCCGGCTCTTCCCCTGTCCAGCCCCGCTCTCGGGCCGCCCGGCGAAAGGCATCGCAGACCAACAGGACCGCCTGGGCCAGGTTGATCGAGGGGGCACCATCCGTGGGAATCTCCACGATGGCCTGGCATCGCTCCAGGTCGGTATTGGACAGCCCCATGTCCTCCCGACCGAAAAGGACGGCGATTCTTGGGGGTTGGCCATCGTGCTCCCGGGGAGCAAAGGCCTGGACCGCCATCTGGTCCGGATCCAACACGGGCCATCGCCAGCGCCGAGGGCGTGCGGTACACCCCGCGGCCCAGGTGCATCCGGCCAGGGCCTCGTCCACGTTGGCCACAAATCGGGCAGAGGTCAGCAGGTCCACCGCGGAGGCGGCCATCCATCGGGCGCGTTCGAGATCAAAGCTGGCCGGCGCAACGACGACCAGGTCCCGCAGCCCCATGTTCTTCATGGCACGGGCTGCACTTCCCACGTTGCCGGGGTGCTGGGGTTCGACCAGGACGATCGAGATCCGCTCCCGGAGAATGTGACCGGGTCCAAAGTTCACGGGAGTTTCAACCGTCGAACAGGTTCTTGAGCCACCCCGAGACCCTGGCGATCATCCCCTCGGACAACTGGGTGCCAGGGTCGGTGTCCCGGGTTTCCTCGATGGAGGTGTCCGTGGCGTCGTCGGGCCGGGATTCCGTGGGAGCCTGTGGCGGCAGCACGTTTTTCTTGCCGGTGTCGCTTTCGGGGACTGGTGGCCTCGACTCCTCCGGTGGCCCCTCGGTGGGAGGGGACTCCGATGTCTCCATGGTCTGCTCGGAGTCGCTCTGGGGCCTGGACTCAGTGGGCTTGGCGCCAAGCTTCAGTTTGGACTCCACCGTCTGCCCGGTTCCCCTGTCGCGGGCCGACAGGTTGAGGATTCCCTCGCTGTCGATGTGGAAGGTGACCTCGATCTTGACCTCGCCCTTCGGGGCGGGACGGAGGCCGCTGAAGACAAAGGTGCCCAACAACTCGTTGTCTGCGACCAGGCGCTCTTCGCCCTGGTACAGGCGAAGCATGATCGAGCGCTGGTTGTCCTTGGAGGTGGTGAGCTTCCGGGTCTTGTAGTCCGGCAGGGGCTGGTTCTTCTTGAACAGGACGTGCAGGGCTCCATCCGCTCGACCCAGGCCGATCGGCATCGGCAGGACGTCGAGCAGTGTCAGGTTCGATGCCCCCTGTCCGGAGAGACTGTGGGCGATGATCGAGGCGCCGATGGCCACCGCTTCGTCGGGGTGGACCGCTCTGGACATCGGCTTGCCGATCAGGGCTTCGACGCTCGACTGGACCAGGGGCATCCGGCTCTGTCCTCCGACGAGCAGCATCTCGTCGACCTGGTCGGCCGCAGTGTCTGCCTCGAGGAGGATGCGCTCACAGGTACTGATGGTGCGCTCGACCAGTGGACCGCAGAGGTCCTCCAGGTGGTCCCGTGAGAGGTCGTACTCGATGTCCAGTCGCCCGTTGTCGTCTCGGGCGATGAAGGGGATGTGGATGCGGGTCGTCCCCACCGATGAGAGTTCGATCTTGGCCTGTTCAGCGGCGTCGCGAATTCTTTGAATGGCGACGCGGTCAAAGGACAGGTCCATGTCGTGCTTGTCGTGAAAGTCCTCCAGCAGGAGCTTCAAGAGCCGGTCGTCGAAGTCCACGCCACCCAGGAAGGTGTCCCCGCCGGTGGCGATCACCTCGAAGATGCGGTCCTTGATGTCGATGATCGACACGTCAAAGGTGCCCCCTCCCAGGTCGTAGACGCCGATGCGCTGGGTCAGGGACTTGCCGATGCCGTAGGCCAGCGCGGCGGCAGTGGGTTCGTTGAGGATGCGCAGGACCCGGAGGGAAGCCAGCTTTCCGGCCTTGCGGACGGCCTGTCGCTGCCGGTCATTGAAGTACGCAGGCACGGTGATCACGGCCTGGTCGACCTCTTCGCCCAGGTAGTCCTCGGCCACCTCGCGGATGCGACGCAGGATGGCCGCGCTGATCTGCTCCAGGGAGTAGACCTGTTCCTGGACGCGCACCAGGACCTCGGACTCTTCGCCCTCCACGAGTTCATAGGTGAAGACCTGGCGGACCTGGTCGATGACCTTGGAGTTGAAGTTCCGACCGATCAGGCGCTTCGAGGCCGTGACGGTGTTGCGCGGGTTCATCTGGGCCTGGCGCTTGGCCTCGTGGCCCACCAGTTCCTTGCCTCCCGCACCGACGGCGAACATCGAAGGGATGGTGGTATTCCCCCCCTTGTAGGTGATGATCTCCGGGCGACCATCCTTGATGACTGCGGCACAGGAATTCGTCGTGCCCAGGTCGATTCCGATGGCCCTGCCCATGCGCTACGTTCCAGGGTTTCCGGGACTTGGGGGGAGAAACGTGTAGCACGCCAGGATCGAAAGGGTCAACGCGGAGCATGCTCCCCGAGCCCCTGGTCCGGCCTGTGGGGCTCTTCGATGCTTTCTGGGGAAGCCGTTGGCAACCGGGTGGTTATTCTCTTGCACGGGCGTGTTGACGGGAGACGAGGGCGATGGGATCAAAGCGCAGGGGCGCGGAGTTGGCAGAACGATTCAGGCTGGGCATCGATCTGGCAGCCCAGGCTGAACAGACCCGGCGGGAAGCGCAACAGCAGCGCACGGAGCGTGTCGTCAAGGAACAGAAGCGGCTGATGGAGGACCTGTTCGCCTTTGGCGAGGCATTGGGGCATTTTCAGTGCAAGAAGGGTCCGAAGAAGAAGGTCACTTGGATCTACGGCGCCCGGCAGTTGACCTTTGAGCCTGTCTCCGTGAGCGGGTCG
The DNA here is from genome assembly GCA_964567625.1 of uncultured Enterobacterales bacterium. GTDB lineage: Bacteria > Myxococcota_A > UBA796 > UBA796 > CAJQPC01 > CAYFPX01. The sequence continues at coordinate 8,208 of CAZMNK010000162.1, forward strand.
ACAGCAAGCGATCACCCCATTGTCCGGGTGGTCTCCGGGCCTCTCTCCGGGGAGGACTGGAACCTGTGCTGGCAGCATGAACTCGGACGTTGGGTCCTGGCCGACCTGTCGAAGAAGGTGCTCACGACATCCCGACAGCTCCTGCTCTACAACGAGGGGCTGGAGTGGCTGATGGCCAAGGTCTTTGACATCCACCCGGTGCCAGAAGGTGAACTCGTCGAGGCACCGAAGCCGATCACCCTGGACGATGCCATTCCCCGCTGAACCGAGTTGTTCAGTAGGTCAGCATGATCTTGCCGTCGACGCGCTCGCAACTCTGTTCGAGAGCTGCGTGGAACTCGGCGAAGGGACGCCGGCAGGTGATCATGGGTTCGGCCTCGATCCGGTTGTGCTCCATGAGTCGCACGATCTGAGGAAAGCAGCCCATCCCCACGTGGCCGCGGCTGCCGACAATGCCAGCGGCCCCGCTGACGAGCACATCCAACATCACCGGGGCCCGTTCACCCGTTCGTCCCAGGTAGATCATCCGACTGCCTGGGGCAAAGGCCTTCTCGATCTCCGGCATGGTCTGCAGGGCTGCTCCCGCCGCCTCGACCAGCACATCAGCACCCCAGCCACTGGACAGCCTTCGAATCACCTCGGACGGGGAGGTCCCCTGGGCGCTGAGGTCCAGTGGGTTGTGGGCCTCGTCAGCGCCACAGGCGAGGGCGACTTCCAGTCGCTCCGGGGCGATGTCAAAGGCGGAAATGGTGGCGGCACCCGCTGTCCGGGCCAGGGCGATGGCACCCAGGCCGATGGGACCGGCACCGAACACCGCCACGTGGTCTCCGGGGCGCATGCCCCGACCGGCGACGAAGATGCCGTTGTAGGAGCAGGAGATGGGCTCGATGAGCGCCCCCATCTCCAGAGCGCGCTCGGCACTTCCCAGCTGTTCCGCGATGCCGTTCAGCTTCCAGCAGAAACGTTCCTCGACGGTGATGTACTCGGCGTAGGCCCCCGGGCTTGAGAAGCCCACCATGTCCAGGTGAGGGCACTGGTTGGGGCGCCCCACCCGACAGGCTTCACACACGCCGCAGTTCAGCATGCCCTCGGCGGCGATCAGGTCTCCCACCTGGAGCTCACGAACCTCGTGACCGACGGCCACGACTTCCCCCGCATATTCATGGCCGGGCACCACCGGGAGGGAGACAGGCCCGGAGAAGATGACGTAGCCCTCGGAGTCCGTCTCGTAGCAGTGGGTGTCGGAACCACAGACGCCGCAGGCGCGAACCTGGACGACGACTTCCCTTGGTCCCGGGGTCGGGTCCTCCAGGGTCGAGGCCTTGAATCGGGGATGGCGCCAGACCTGGCTGGCCATGGTGGCCTTTCTGGAGGCTATCTCAAGCGGGGTGATGGGGTACCCCTGGCGAGGCTCCCAGTCGGCTTCCAGCAGGATGGCTTTCATGGCACTGCTCTAACCCGGGCTATCTCGGGCATACGAGTCGGACTTCCACAATGGCCCGGTCTGTGGCCCTTGTCACCTCCAGACGCCAACCTGCCTCCCGGACCACTTCACCCACGCGCGGCACATGGCCGAGCTGGGAGAGCATGAAACCAGCCAGGGTCTCGTACTCTCCAATGGGCATGATGAAGCCGGTGGCTTCCTCCAGGGGCTCTCGCTCCACCCGGGCTCGGGCCAGCCACTCGAATTCCCCATGGCGCCGGACCCAGGGGCTGGGTGCGTCATATTCATCGTCGATGTCGCCGACGATTTCCTCCAACAGGTCCTCTCGGCTCACCAGGCCCACTGCGCCACCGTACTCGTCCACCGCCATCGCCATGCGGGTCCGCTCCCGGCGGAACTCCCGGAAGAGTTCATCCACTCGCTTTGACTCGGGGATGAACTTCAGGGGACGCATCAGGTTGACGACCAGCTGGCCCAGGTTCTCCAGGAACAGGAGGTCTGAGTGGTGAATGATCCCGATGACGTTGTCCACCCGGTCCTGGTAGACGGGCAGCCAGGAATGGCCTGAGGTCTCGATGCGCTCGATCGCCAGTTGAGCACTGGCATCCTGGGGCACCATGTCGACCTCGATCAGCGGAACCATGACGTCTTCGACGCTGGCTTCCGTGAAGGCGAAGACGCGCTTGATCAGTTCCCGGTCCTCCTGGTCCAGGGAGACCTCTCCGGAGGCCTGGAGCAGGCCGCGGATCTCCTCTCGGGTCACCCCGGGTTGCTGTTCGCCGCCTGTCAGGCGGAGCAGGGACTTGCTGCAGAACTCCATGAACAGCAGGACCGGGAAGAACACCAGCGAGAAGAATCGAAGGGGGAAGATGATGATGGGAGCCAGCCGGTTTGCATGGTGCTGGTAGACGCTCTTCGGCACCAGTTCGCCGATCACCAGGTTCAGCGGGAAGAGCACCAGGATGACCAGCAGCTCATTGTGGCCCTGGAAGACCTGGGCCAGGGCCACGGTCGCCACGGTGGCGCCGCCAACGGTCGACAGGTTGGTGCCCACCAGGCAGGTGCCGACGAGGAACTCCGGTCGTCCGAGCATGTTCAGCGCGAGCCGCGCCCCCAGGTTGCCGTCCTTGGCCCGGGCCATCAGGCGATGACGGTCGGCGGAGACCACGGCGATCTCGCTGCCGGAGAAGAAGCCCTCGGACAGCAGACAGAAGCCGATCAGCAGCAGGGCCAGAGCCAGGCTCATCGGGTCCCCCAGGGGCTCACGATGCCTCCGCGGGGTTGACGGCGAGCTGGCGGCTGCTCCGGGTGGACAGGCGGACAGTCACCTCGGTGATGCGTCGCTCGTCCAGCCCGGTCACTTCAAACTGGATTCCTTCCCACTCCAGGACCTCACCCTTGGCAGGCAGGTGCCCGAACTCGCTGAACACGAACCCGGCCACGGTGTGGTAGTCACCTGCCGGCAACTCGATGCCTGTGTTCTCCACGAAGTCATCGCAGTCCATCGACCCGGTCACATTCCACACGTTGGGCTGGATGCGGGAGATCTCGTCGGACTCCTCGTCGTGTTCGTCGAGCAGGTCTCCGACCAACTCTCCGAGCAGGTCGTCCATGGTCACCACCCCATCGATGGAACCGTGCTCGTCGACCACCAGGGCCAGGTGGCTCCGGGCCAGTTGGAGCTCGCGCAGGAGTTCCGAGGCCTGCTTGCTGGTGGGCACGAAGTAGGGCTCCAGGAGCAGCGCCTTGAGTTCACGGGGGCCGGGAGACCGGGCGCCCTTGTACCGCAGCAGGTCCTTGGCCAGCAGGACACCAATGACATTGTCACGACGCCCCTGGTAGACAGGAAGCCGGGACAGCTTGTTCTCGCGGAGCAACTCCACCAGCTTGGGAAAGGGGATGGTCAGGGGGACCGCGATGATGTCCGGCCGAGGGGTGGCGATCTTGGAGACCGGGATGTCGGAGAACTCGAAGACAGCCTCGATGAGTTCCTTCTCCATCTCCCCGATGGAGCCGATCTGGCGGCCTTCGTCGATGATCTGACGCAGTTCCGCCTCTTGGAGGCTTCCACCCGAATCCATGCCCCCGCCAAGCAACCTGACCACGCGGTCCGCCAGTATCGTGAGCACTACCCGCAGCGGGGTGATGAGCCAGGCCCAGGCCGCCAGAGGACGGGACACCAGCACTGCCGCACGGCGGGAGAAACGCAGGGCGAAGGACTTGGGAAGGACCTCACCAGCCAGCAACAGCAGGGGCGTGGCGACCAGCAGGTTCAGCCAGGGTTTGCCGGGCACTGCCTGCAACACGAGGGCCGCGCAGAGGGTGGAGAGAGTGATGTTGACCAGTTCGTTTCCGAACAGCACCGAGGCCAGCACCCGTCGGGGGTGGTCGAGCAG
>CAZMNK010000163.1:0-4549 GCA_964567625.1 uncultured Enterobacterales bacterium
CTCCCGAGAAGAAAGAGCGACTGGCTCGTCGACTCCAGGAGCAGGGCGAAACCAGAGCATAGGAAAATCAAAGCCCTTTCGCTGAGCATACGCCGACACGGCGCCGCGGGTGCTGATCGAGCCGGGACGCCGCCGCCGCTCCCAGTGAGCCGACTCAGGAGCGCTCGGGCTCCCGGGCCGAGCCCGGCTGCCGCGCGACCTCCTCGACCGCTTCCTCGCTGACCGCGAGCCCCCCGGCCGGCAGCGGGCCCCCGCTCACCGCCAGGCCTCCCGCAGCCCCTGGGGGAGTCTCCAGCACCGCGAGTCCCCCGGCCCGCTCCGCGCCGAGCCGGCCCTGGATGGCGCGGATGGCCTCCAGCGCGTGGCCCCGCACCCCGGAGTCCCGGGTCCCGCCTTCGAGGGCCCGGAGCGGGGCCACGGAGCCCAGGCTGCCCGACTCCCGCAGGGCGTGACAGGCCAGGGTCTGGATCCCGGTGCGCGGGTGGTCGAGCAGGCGGACCAGGACCGCTTCGTCCCCGACGGCCCCAGGCCACTCTCGCGTCCGAGGCCTCTGGTGCCACGCCGCCACCAGCCGCACCGAGGGATCCCCGTCGGTGAGCGCCGCGGCCACTGCAGGCGCCGTCGCCGGGTGGTCCGGGTGGCCCGTCGCCAGCACCGCCAGGTTCCGACACCGCACGTCGGCCAGCAGCTCGTCCGCCGCGTTGCGCGCGAGTCGGCCGGGCACCTCCGTCGGATCCAAGGCCAGCGCCAGCGCCTGGTCCCGGGTCGCCAGGATCCAAGCCTCGAGCTTGCGCGGGTCCCGCACGGTGCCGCTGTCCTCCACCGTGGCCTGGCCCTTCTTCACGGTCACCCCGGGCTCTGAGAGCCGACCGCGCACCGCCTCCCGGGTCACGCCGTCGAGCACGGCCAGCAGGTGGTCCTCGGGCCCCCGGAGCAGCATGTGATCGTCGAAGCCAGCGTCGCCGGTCTGGACGTCCTCGCCGGTCCAGACCCGCTTGGCCAGGCCGGCGAGCAAGCCCTCCTTGGCGACCTGGAGGTCCAGCGGCAGGCCCGGGTGGTCGGCCGTGACCCGGGTGAAGGTCTGGGAGGACTCGCCGTAGCTCTGGGTGTACGTGTCGGCGACCAGCGCCACGCCGCCGCTGTCCCCCACCAGGGCGTCTGTCTTGAAGAAGCCTCGCTTGACGCGGGCGAGCCCGAGCCGCGCACCTACAGCCTCCCAGGCCTGCCAGCGGGCCCGGTGGGAACGCACGGCGAGCCAGACGACCAAGCCGGAGACACCGGCCCCGGCGGCGATGGCGAAGGGGATCAGGCTGGGGTCCACGGGTCCCAGGATAGTCGGCTCAGCGCTCGTCGCCCTGGGTCGGCAGGCTCAGGCGTCCGCCGACAGGCCCCTCGACCGCCGAGAGCCGGCCCACCGCCGCCAGGGATGCGGGGCGGAGCTCTTGCGTGCTCGTCACGCCCTGGTCCTGAGCAACCGGGGCAGGAGGTCCCGCCTCAGCGCCTGGGCGGGTGCCGCACCACCACTTCGTCCGCCAGCCCGCGGGTCGCGTGCACCCCACCCTGGTCGTCGACCACCAGCGCCTCCACCCCCGGCAGCCCCTCGACCAGCGCCAGTCCCTGCTCCAGCCCCAGCACGAACAGGGCCGTCGACAGCGCGTCCCCGGTGGTCGCGTCCGGACTGCGCACCGTGACGGACCGCACCCCACTCCGAGCCGGCCACCCCGTCCGGGGGTCCAGGATGTGGTGATAGCGCTGGCCCTCCACCTCGAAGAAGCGCTCGTAGTCCCCGCTCGTGGACACCGACATGTCCACCGCCGGCACCACCGCGAACCAGTCGTCCGCCGGCCCGCGCGGGTCCCGCACCCCGACCTGCCAGGACCGTGCGCCCGGCTGACCGCCCGCCAGCACCTGGCCCCCGGCCGAGAGCGTGAAGACGGTCCAGCCCTCTGCCCGCAGCCAGGCCCCCGCCCGGTCCAGGGCCTGGCCCTTGGCGATGCCCCCGAGCCCGAGCTTCATGCCGCGCTCCGGCAGCCGCAGGGTGCCCGCGACCGGGTCGACCTCGACCCGCCGGTAGTCGACGAGTCCCGACCGTGCCTCGAGCAGGGCCCGCTCCGGGACCTTCGGCGTGTCTGCACGGAAGTCCCAGGTCCCCCACAGCGCCGCCCAGGTGATGTCGAAGGCACCGCCCGTCAGCGCCCCGAAGCGCAGCCCCTCGGTGACCAGGGCCAGCACCTCGGGATCGACCGGCACGGCCTCCCCACCGGCCGCCGCGTTCACCGCAGCGAGCTGGGAGCCGGGACGCCACTCGCTGAGCCGCTCCTCCAGGTCGGTGAAGAGCTCCGCCACGCCCTGGGCCGTCGCCGCCGCGTCCGGACGCTCGGGCAGGGTGACGGTGAGCACGGTGGCCATGACCGTGTGCTCGAAGGAGACGAAGCCCGGGGCCGCCGCGGCGGTCGACCACGCCAGGGACAGCAGCCCCAGGCCGAGCAAGCGACCTGTCAGAGAGTCTCCAGGAAGGCGACCAGGTCATCCAGCTCGGCGGCCGTCAGGTGGCTGGTGGCGCCGTGGGTGTCGGGCACGCCGTAGCGCTCGTTGAAGCCGGTCTCCCCGGCCCGCAGGCCCGGGTGGCCCGGGGTCGCGACCACCTCGCGCAGGCCGTTGGCCAGCCCGTGGTGGAGCATCGACGGTGCCCGATCCCAGATGCCGCGCAGGGACGGGACGCCCAGGTAGACCTGGCGCAGGTCGTCGCACACGCCCGGATCGGCCTCACAGGCCTCGACGCCGCAGATCTCCTCGCAGCTGTCCATGTCGCTCAGCGGGAAGGTGTCGATGAAGCCCTGGGAGAACAGGTCCAGGTTCGTGCCGTCCTCGGCCAGGAAGGGCGTGACCACCGGCCCCATGCGCAGGGGCAGGTCGAACGGGTTCACGTCGGTCGAGACCGCGAAGGTGGGCGCCGGGTGACAGGTGGCGCAGCCGGTCTCCGGGGAGTTGAACAGCGCCTCGCCACGCTCCACCGCGCCCGCGTCCGGGGCGAAGGGATTGGGGAGCAGGTGCGTGTCCGACATCAGGAACATGCCCAGGGCCCGGGTGATGCCGTCCAGGTTCAGGGCGATGGGCCGCCGCTCCTCGGTGATCAGGTCCTCGTAGTAGACACCGTCACCAAAGGACTCCCGACGCCCCAGCAGGGCCTGGGCGGCCTCCTCGTAGAAGAGATCGCGGGTGGCCCAGGGGGTCGGCCGCTCGTGCAGGAAGTCCGAGTCGCGGCTCGCGTTGGCGCCGTCCAAGGAGCCTGAGTTCGGCTCGGTGTCACACTCCGGCGGCGGGTTGGCCTCGCAGTCCGCGGGCGCCCCGTCCGGCCACAGCGTGTAGTCCGTGCAGCAGAAGTTCTCGATGCGGGCGAACTCGTTGATGACCGGCTTGAAGTTGTGCTGGTCCATGGCGGTCTCGAAGAACCACGGCCGGGTGTCAGCGGCTCCCCGATAGGCCATGGTCATCCGCGTGCCGAGCCCAGCGGTCGCGGTCAGCGGCATGGAGAAGGCCTTGTCCACGTTGCTGCCTTCTCGGTGGCAGTGGGCGCAGGTCTGGTCGCCGTCCACCGTGAAGCTGGCGGTGACGAAGTTGAAGAGCTCCCCGATCTCGGCGTCCGTGGCCGGGAAGGCCCCGCCGGACAGGTCACCGACCTCGACCACGGCGACCTCGGCACCGGCCGTGTCGTAGAGACCGACGGTCTCGCCGAGCCGGTGGACCAGGATCACGCCGTCTTCGGTGACGGCCAGGCCGTGGGGGTTGTGACCGCTCGCCGCGTGCACCGGCCCCGGGGACAGAGCGCCAGTCGTCGCGTCCAGGGTGAAGGCCTGGAACTCGTTGGAGCCGGAGTAGCTCACCCAGATGCGACCGTCGGGCCCCACCTCGAGCTGCTCGGGCAGCGCCCCGCCGACGACCCAGGTGTCCCGGGGCGGAAGCAGGTCGCCCAGCCGGTCCGTGTCGTCGGGATCGACGTCCCGGTAGTCCCTGCAGCAGAGGGAGTCGCTGGTCCCGCGCCACACCACCTCACCGGAGGCCAGATCGAGCACGGCGATCTCGTTCTGCAGGTCCTGGAAGTTGATGTTCGGCGTGCCGTCACCCGGCCAGCCGTCGTTGTCCCCGTCAGGTCCCGTGTCCGGCTGGTGGTGGGTGGATGCAGACAGGGTCGCCACGATGACCCGACCGTCCACGATCGCCACGTCGTTGCCGGGCGCACCGAGCTCGACCCGGTGGGTCTCGGTCAGGCTCCGGGTGTCGATGATGGACACCGCGGTGCCCGTCACCGAGCCGACCACCAGGGTCTGGCCGTCGTCGCTCAGGGCCAGGTCCCGGGGGTTGGACGAGACCGGGATGCCCGGCTCCAGCCGGTCCGTGACCGTCCACAGCCGCCCGGAGGTGTCGAAGTCCAGCACCTGGACCGAGTCCCGCCAGCGATTCGACACGTACAGCCGATCACCCTCGGGCGACCACACGGCCTCGGCGGCGTAGTACTTGGCCATGTTGGAGTATTCGCCGGCCGGCAGGT
>CAZMNK010000163.1:4559-12015 GCA_964567625.1 uncultured Enterobacterales bacterium
GCTGGATCTCCCGGTCGGACGTCGTGTCGACGAGCGACAGGAAGTTCGAGAACCGGTTCAGCACGACCAGGACTTCGCCGTCCGGGTGCAGGGCGAGCCCGATGGGGCTGCGACCCACGGTGACCCGGGACCGCACGCTGGCGTCGACCAGATCCACCACGACGATCTCGTCGCCAGGCTCGTCGGGCGTCCCGGTCAGGCTGATCCAAGCGGTCTCGCCGGCCGCGTCGACCACGATCTCGGTCGGCTGGTCCCGGTGGGGCTGCGCCGACCACTGGGGATCCTCGGACGTGTAGGGGTTGGGGTAGGGCTCGAGCTCCGCGACATCGAAGTCGGTCGCAGGGCAGCCGATGAGAAAGGCGAACAGGACCCCGCTCATGGGTCCCACCCCGTGTCGTCACCTGGGCAGATGGGTTCGTCCCCGGTGTGGATGCATGGATCGTCGTCTACCAGGGTCACGCGTCCGGTGACCGTGCAGCTGCCGTCCGGGTGATCGGCCCGCAGGGCGACGTCGCCCCCTACGTCGGTCCAGGCCGCGGTGTTTGCGTCGGGCAGGAAGAGCAGCAGCTCGTCGGTGCGCCAGGCACTGTCCTGCTCGCGCCAGGTGACCTCGGGCTGGGTGCTGCTGAAGGGGTCGCTCGCCTCGGACTCCAGGGCGATCACCACGGTCAGGGGCTCGGGTCCGGCGGCGTCCCGCCGGAGGGCGAAGCGCACGAACAGGAAGCCCTGGAAGCCGAGCACCAGCTCTGCGTCAGCCACCCCGGTGAGCGGCTCGAACACGTCCTCGTCGTCGAGCAGGCCCAGGGAGCAGTCGAAGGTGGGGTCGGCGGTCACGACGCCGGTGTCGTCGGTCGTCGCCCCGCACGCCAGCAGGAGACCGAAGAGACTAGAAGCGAGCATCGATGCCACCTCCCAACACCCAGGCCTGGCGGTCAGGAACCTCGGTGTCGTTGGGATACCAATAGAAGATCCGGGCCGCCCGCACGCTCAGGTCGAGCCGCAGGAAGGGGCCGAGCCCGTAGAGTGAGCCGACCGCGGTGCCGCCGACCATCAGGTCGCGCATGCCGCCGAGCTCCCGGTCGGACGTGCGGTACTCGGGCACCTTGTCGTCGGGACCGACGGCCAGGGTGTCGGCGTGGAAGGACGCAGGCCCCTGCAGCGACGCCCGGGAGTCCAGCTTGAGCAGGACGCGGTCGTCGACCAGGGAGACAGCTCCGCTGGCCCGACCCGTGTGTCCGATGATGCCCCAGGAGTCCCCGTAGAAGCGATAGCCCAGGTGCACGCCCGCGCGATCGCCCAGGGCCTGGGAGAACCGCAGTGCGCCGGCACCCCGGGCACGCCGGTCCGGGTGACGCTCCTGGACCACGCCCCAGATCCGGTCGCCGTCGAACACGGCGACGGTGCGGTAGGGATTCGCGTGGCAGCCCAGGCCTTCGTCGCAGCTCGCGTGCTGCACGGTCCCGAAGGCCGCGAGCGACGTGCTCGGTCCCAGGATGTGGGACCAGCTGACGTTCAGGGCCTGGGCCCAGGTCTGCTCGCGGAAGTCATCGTCCCCGCGCCGACCCACCGACTCGTGGCTCAGGTGCAGGCTCGCCACCATGGACGCCGCCCGGTCGAAGAACTCGGCCCGGACCGTGAGGCTGCCATCGGTGACGGTGTAGTCGGGCTCCTGGCTCGTGTAGACCCCGCCGCCGACGCCCCAGGTCGAGCCGCCGGCGTAGTCCACGCCCACGTCGCCCTGGACTCGTCGCTCGTGCACCTCGGTCGCTGCCGTGATGGCGTCGGCCTGGACCACCAGCGTGGCGCCGCTGATGTCGTCGACGTGCACGCCGCCGACCACGGTCCACTGCTCGTTCGGTGAGACCTGGACCATGGTCGCAGGTGAGATCACGGTGATCCACCCGTCGGTGTACACCTCGACCCGAGTGTCGACCTGTTCCTGGGCCCACGCGGGCAGCGCCAGGCTGCAGCCCAGCGCGGCCATGGCGAGCCGTGTCAGTTGCAGCCGCACGACGCTCCTCCAGCGCCTGCGCCGCCGGCCATGGCCTCCCGCACGCTGAACGCGTGCTGGGTCATGGCCTCCTCGAGCGGGGGAGCGATCTCCACCATCACCCGGCTCTGGAGCACGCCTCGCTGCCAGGTAGGCACCGTCGCGCAGGCGGTGGACGTCAGGGCAAGGGCCAGGACCAACAGCGGCAGTGTGTTTCGGGACATCACGGGTCCTCCTCGAGGTCCAGGGGCAGTCCGGACGCCCAGTCCAGGACAGCCAGGAATTCGGGTTCGGCGGTGTCGGCGAACTGATCGCCGCCGTCGTGCCAGGCGCCACCGGCGTCTTCGTCCAGGGGCTTGCGCAGCAGCTGGCAGTCCTCGGCGACCTCGCTCAGGAAGGCGCGAGCCCGGCGGTGGTTCAGCTCGAGCTCCTCGTCCGTGAGCGGCTCGTCGAGCCAGGTGCGGTCGTCGTCGAGCCGGTAGAGCCGGGGGGCGTACAGGGCCAGGGGCCGGTCCGCCGTGCCGTGGCAGGTCGGGTTGGCGCACCGGGCCTCGAAGATCGGCTGGACATCTGCGACGTAGCGGTCGAAGTCGGTCTCCGGACCCACCTCGACCCACTCGGCCTCCGGCGCACAGCCGGCCAGGAGCAGGGCGGACCACATCAGCGTCTTCATGGGGTCTCCTCGGGTGGGCCCTGCCACGTGGCGCCCAGGTCGATCCAGAGGACCAGGGTGCCCAGGTCATCGGCTGTCAGATCCGCGACGTGAGGCTCGCCCGGGCTCCCGGGGTGTCCGGGGGCGTCGAGCTCATCGCCCGTGAGCTGCTCGATGAGCCAGGACCGACGGGCGCTGGCGTCGTCGGCGGCGACGTAGCGGCGACCGCCGGTGCTCTCGTCGCCGGGCTGCAGCAGGGACTCATAGGCCACGGAGAACCAGGTGGTGGCGGTGTCCTCGAGGTCCAGGCCTCCGGCCGGCGAGTCGCCGCCGTGGCAGTTCGCACAGCGCTCCGCCAGGATCGGGGCCACGTCGGCCTGGAAGTCCAGGGACTTCCGGGTCTCGTCTCCGGCCACCGTCGCGGCGATGGGCCGGCGGGGGTCCTGATCCTCGTACCGGCTCAGGGTCACGCTGGCGGTGGTCATCACGTCCGGCGCGATGAAGACGGCGTTCGGGTCGCCGTCCGCCGAGCCGTGACAGGCCGCACAGCGGGCGGCGTAGAACTGGTCCTCGTCGTGGCGAGGCGCTCCCTGGGGGATGACCTGGCCCGGGTGGGTGTCGATCCAGCGGTTGTGGGGGTGACCCGCGGCCCGTCCCTGGTCGTCGAGCCCCTGAATGCGGAACGCGACGCCCGCCGGGATGGCCAGCTGGAAGGTGCCGTCACCGGCCAGGGGCAGCTGGGCGAGCACCCGACTGGGCCCGAAGCCCCCGATGCCCACGCTGGTGGCGTCGTCGCTGCCGAACATCGTCTCCTCGGCCGCGACCGGGAACCAGGTGTCGGCGCCGACCGGGACGCTCTCGATCACCCGCACGCCGACCAGATCGTCGCGCAGGGTCTTGGGCCCGGCCGGGAACAGGTTGGCCAGGATGGCGTCGATCATCGGCAGACCGTTGTGCTTGAGCAGCGCGGTCTCCGCCTCGGGGTCCCACTTCATGGGGCGCTCGGGCACGGGCACGGTGACCATGACCGGCTCCGGGTCCCAGATCGAGCGGGTCGCATCGGAGAGCCACAGGGTGCGATCGGTCAGCTCGGGACCGGCACCGTGTTCGTCCTCGTCGAGCGTCAGCACGGCGATGGCCGTCTGCACCTCGGCCTCGGGATCGGCCAGGTCCAGCGGGCCCTCGGCCACGGCGACGAGCACGCGTCCGTCCGCCAGTGGGGCGGGATCCCGGTAGAGCCGATCGGTCACGCCCTCAGACGCTGCGTCGGCATCGAGTCGGACCAGCGGCTCCGTGTAGTTGGGCAGCGCCACGGTGTCCCAGGTTGCCTCGGAGCTCCACTCGGCGCCCATGTTGCGATCGAGCACGCCGAGCCGGCCGCCGATCCAGACGTTGTCCAGGTCGCCGAGGACCGAGACATAGCGACCATCCGCCAGCTCCCGGGTGTCCCACAACAGGTCCTCGGGCGCGGTCACGCCGAAGTGCTGGTGGTACTCGGTCTTCAGCCCCGGGGGGAAGCGGAAGGCGTGGGCCACGGCCTGGTCGCGGATGGTGTTGCGCAGGGTGGTGAAGGAGATCTCACCGTGCACTTCGCCGATCCGGTAGAAAGTCGGCTTGCGCTCGATGTGCGGCGTGATGGAGCGACGGGTCGTGACGCCGGTGTCCAGGTCCACCTGGTAGATGTCCAGGTCCAGGCCCTGGCCGCTCTCGGCGACCATGCCGTCTCGACTGGACACGTACCAGAGCGTGCCGTCCGGCCCCCAGGCGGGGTCGCGGTGGGTCATCATCCCGCCGGTCGCCGCGGGTCCGGCGTCGTCGGTGATCGCGGTCGACTCGCCGGTGGCCAGGTCCAGGATCCAGATCTCGTGGCCGGTGTCGGCGCTGGTGCGCAGGCTGTAGGCGACCTGGGTGCCCGTGGGGTCGACCGCTGGATCGCGCACGTCCACGTCGCCCTCGGCCCCGACCAGCACCACGGGGTCGCCGGCGGTCAGGTCGCCGTCCAGGACGGGCCAGTAGACGAGCTCGGTGCCCGGCGACCAGTCATCGGCGCCGAAGGGGTCCTGGGGCGTGAGCTCGCCCCGGAGGGCGACCACACCGCTGAGAGGCGCGTCGGTCTCCTCCAGGCAGGACTCGCCCGTGCGGTGCTCACGCTCCTCGCAGGCCCAGGCCGTGATGGGGGCGACCCGATCGTCGTCCACACCCCGGAGGAAGGCGATGTTGCCGCCCCGGTGGACCACACCACCGTCGTAGAGCGGCAGCGACTTGGCCAACAGGCGCGACTGGAGGGGATCCCCGTCCAGCGAGAGCATGTGGATCGAGGCTTCGTAGTTGGCGCGGGTCGACGCGATGTCGAAGAGCCCGTCGAGCCCGGGCTGGAGCCGGTAGGGCACGGCCGCGGCGGACCCATGGCAATTGGCGCTGGCGCAGCCCAGGCCGATGAGCACGGGCTGGACGTCGTCCGCGAAGAGCTGCTCGTGAGCGTCCAGCGGCTCCGGGTCCTCGCCGCCGGCGTCCTCGGCCATGATCCAGGCCTCGATCGCCAGCAGGTCGCCGTCGGTCGGCGTGCGGAAGTTCTCCCCGCCGTGGTGGGGGAAGCCGCCGTAGCCTTCGGCCAGAGGCTTGCGCACCAGGCTGCTGAAGCCCGGGTCCTCGACCGTGTTGATGATGCGCAGGGCCTGGACGTAGATCTGCTCGACGTCCAGGTACTGCCCCTGGTCGTCGACCTCGTAGAGGAAGAGATCCGGGTTGATGTCCTCGCCAGAGGCGACCCCCTCGGCGGTGTAGCCGTGACAGATCGCAGCACCGCAGGACCGGTCGAAGACCGGCACGACGGTGTCCACGAAGAGGTCACGGGCGGTGGGCTCGCCACCGCAGCCCAGGGTCAGCAGCAGCGCCAGCGCTGCCGAGAGCTCAGGGCTGGGCCGCACCATCGACCCCCCCAACAGTGAGGGCCCGCGCCTCGGCCTCCAGCGCCGCGATCGCCGCAGCATCCAGAGCGCCATCCAGCCGCTTGACGACCACGCCGTCCGGCCCGACCAGCCAGGTCACGGGCAGCGAGTCGGGCTGGCACGAAGCGACCAGGGCGTTGTCCGTGTCCATCAGGACCGGCAGGGTCAGGTCGAGCCGCTTGAGCACGCCGACCGCCGGGGCCTGCTTGCGGTCGATGTTCACCGCGATCACCCGGGCCCCGGAGCCCCGCAGCCGCTGGTCCATCTCTTCGAGCAGGGGCAGCTCCGCCAGGCAGGGCCGGCACCAGGAGGCCCAGAAGTTCACCACCAGCACCTGGCCGTCCCAGGTGCTGTCGGGCACCGCGGTCCCGGCTGGATCGGGCAGGGTCAGGCCAGGCAGGGCCTGGCCGGCGTCCAGGGCCGCCGCGGCGACTGGGGACGAGAGGGCGCAACACAGCGCCAGGACACTCAGGGACATGTCGAGATCTCCAGGGGACCCTGGGGCCCACCGAGTGAGGCGATGACGCCGTGCTGTGGCGGCGAGGAGAAGAGGTTGCCGCCAACCCAGATAACCTCATCGCCGTGCTTCCAGACAGCGTGGAAGTGATCCGAGGTCAGGACGGCCTCCGGCTGGGCCCAGCCGTCGTCCGCGGTCCAGCGGGCTGCGGTGCCGAAGTTCCCGGCGACCCACACGGGCTCGTCCGGGGCGGTCCAGACGCCGTTGAGCGGCTGGTAGAGGACACTGGTGTCGACAGGCTCCCAGTCGGTGCCGTCGTAGCGGACCACGTCTGGACTGGAGAGGCCGCCCACGGCCCACACGTCGCTGTCGGGGTCGGCGCCGCGCACGGTCAGGAGCCGTCGGCCGCCCAGGTCCACCGGGATGAGGTCGTCGCCTTCGAGCCGCCACGCAGCCCCGTCCCCGACCAGCCAGCCCTCCCAGGCCTTGAAGACCGCGTCGTCGGTCTCCGCGAGCAGGCGCCAGCTGCCGTCCTCTCGGACCCAGACCTCGCCGCGCTCCCCGTCTGTGTCCCACAGTCCGCCCACCGCGACCACCCGCTCGGAGGTCGCGTAGACCCCATAGAGGGTGACCTCGGTCGGCACGTCCTCGCGCGTGCGCACGCCGTCTTGGCTGTGGAGGATGACGCCCTCTTCGCCCACCGCCCACCACGTCCCGGGACCGGTGCCGTGCACCCACCAGAGCGCGTGGTCCGTGACCCCGGCCTCGGTGCACAGGCCAGCGCCGTCGTAGCGGACCAGGAGTCCGGCGCCGCCGCCCAGCACGCCGCCCACCATCAGCAGGTCGTCGCCGTCGCTCCAGGCCGATAGGAGGGCTCCTCCCTCCAGATCCTCGGCCAGCAGGGTCGGAGACAGTACGCCCGCCACCGTCGACGCCGTGTCGGTGTCGGTGGTGCTGTCGTGGACGCCTGCGGTACACCCGATGAGGGAGCCGCAGGCAAGGGAGAAGAGGGTCAGTGGCATTCCGGGCAAGCTACGCGCGACCCGGGAGAGCCACATCGTCCTGATGGGGTCCGTCATACGAATGATGCGAGCCGGCCGATTGGCGCGGGTGGCCGTTCTGGCTCAGCGCAACCACCCCAGTCGGAAGGCCCGAGCCACCAGCCCAGCCCGGGTGGCGACACCCAGTTTCTGCCGCATGTGCTGCACGTGGGTCCGCACCGTGGCCTGGCTCACACCCAGGGCACTGGCGATGGCCGGGGTCTCCTGTCCCTCGGCGATCGCCTGGAGCACTTCGAGCTCCCGCGGGGTCAGCTGCTCCCAGGGCCCCTGTGCCGTGACCTGATCCGGGCGGATCTTGATCACCACCTTCTCGTCCACCGGCATGCAGGTCAGGGTCGCCGGTCTGCC
>CAZMNK010000164.1:0-11783 GCA_964567625.1 uncultured Enterobacterales bacterium
ACTGGGGCGTCAAGCAGTTGTTCTTCTGCGACCAGATCTTCAACATCCCCGTCCAGCACAGCATCGACATCTGCAAGGAGATCGTGGACCGTGGACTCGAGGTTCGCTGGTCCGCCTGGTTCAACGAGAAGGCAAACACCCTGCCCGACGAGCTCCTGATCTGGCTCAAAAAGGCCGGGTGCGGCCTGCTCTCCTTCAGCCCGGACCACGTCGACGACCGGATGTTGAAGAACCTGGACAAGAACTTCCGCCAGAAGGACCTGATCCACGGGTACAAGATCGCGAAGAAGCACGGCATGGACGTCGAGTACAGCTTCTTCCTGAACAGCCCCGGTGAGGACTGGCGTTCCCTGATGAGCATCCTGACGTTCCTGGCCAAGGCCAAGGTCCACCTGGGTGGAAACATGCGCATGTTCACGCTGCTGATGATGCAGCCCATTCGCATCTACCCCCACAGCCGTCTGCACGCGCTGGCCGTGGAGACGGGCCTGGTGGACAGGGACGCGGACCTGATCGAAGGCCAGTTCTGGAACCCTGGAACCCTGAGCCATGCCGTGGCCGGCATCCAGGCAGGAGCTCAGCAACTGTACAAGGCACGGCAGACCGTGCAGCGCATCACAGGAAACGACAAGAGCCTGGCCCTGTAGGAGAACTCCGCCAGCCAGTGCCGCCAGACGGTCAGGTTCGGTCGCGCTGCCAGATGACGAGCCAGGTGCTGCCCATACAGGTCAGCATGAAGGCCATGATCAGGGCGATGAGGACATTCATCGGCAGTCCCATGTCCTCGGCATCGACGCTCTTGAGCCCCAGTGTGTAGAGGGTGCCATTGAGAGGCTGAACCTCCCATTTGCCATCCCCTCTGGCCACCTTCTGAAGCTCGTCACCTGTCTTGAGCGCAGCCTCGAAGGCGTAGCGCTCGATGAAGATCCAGGACAACACCTGGGCCGGCTTCTCCATGTGACGCAACGGCACCATGATGCTGGAGAAACAGATCATCGGCACCAGGAGCAGCGGCAGCATGCCCACGGCTGCCTCGGACGAGGTCATGACCGCGGAGATCAGGAGCCCCAGGGCCATGCCTGCCAGACCGGTCAGGGAAGCCACCCCCGCCAGGGTCCAGAACTGGTACCCCCCGGCCCCCATGCCCACCAGGAAGTAGACCATTGCCGTGAACGCGAGACACTCCAGGCCCACCAACAGGCCCAGCACCACGATCTTCGAGCCCACATAGGGGGTGACCCCCACCCCCACCTTGCGCTCCCGGCGCCAGATCGCCCGATCAGAGATCAGTTCGCGAACCGCCGACGACATGCCAAACCACAGGCACGACAGGGTGAACATGAAGACCATCGCATCGGTCGGCACCGGAAAGACGATCCAGGTCGTGAGCGCCAGCAGGAGTGGCTGCACCACCATGACCAGTACGCCGGTCTGGTCCCGCAGCTTTCGGCGGAAGTATCGCCGGGTCAGAGTCCTGAACTGGCTCATCAGGCTCGGGCGTCGGGCCTTTCGCACCTCGGTCTTCTCTTCTCCCGCAAGGCCGTCGCCAGGACGCAGCAGGTGCTCCCGAGTGGCGACGAACTTCCGGTGGGCCAGGCCTTCCCGATAGGTGTCGTGCCAGGCCTCGGGGGTCTTTTCGGCGAGCACCGAGAAGATGAGGTCCGGGCTGTCGACTCCGAAGTAGCGACAGGCCTCGACCGGGGGACCGAACCAGGCCAGACGGCCCCCGGGCGCCAGCACGAGCAGGTGATCGCACTGGGCCATGATTCCAGGCGTGAGGTCGTGGGTGACCAGGAACACGATCCGACCATCGTCTGCCAGTTGCCGAACCAGGCGCGCGATGTCCTGGGCGGATCGGGGATCCAGGCCACTGGTGGGCTCATCCAGGAACAGCAGCCGTGTGGAACGCGTCAGAAGCTCCTGCGCCAGGTTCACTCGCTTGCGTTGCCCCCCACTGATTCCACGCTTGAGTGCGTCGCCGATTCGGGAGTCTCGAATGTGGTCGATCCCCAACTCCCCCAGGACCCGGTCCACCGTACCCCCGAGTTCGTCTGCATCCACGTCGGAGGGAAGTCGCAGCCGGCCGGCGAACTCCAGGGATTCGGCCACCTTGAGCGTCGGATGGACCAGGTCCTCCTGGGGCACGAGCCCCACGGCGGTCCGGTCAGCCTGGAGAATGGCGTGGAAGTCCTGGCCGTCCAGGAAGACCTCCCCCTTGTCTGCTGGCGCAATGCCCGAGATGGCATTGATGAGCGTGGTCTTTCCGGCACCAGACGGCCCCACCAGTGCCACCACCTCGCCGGAGAAGACAGTGAAGCGAACCCGGTCCAACAGGCAGACAGAACCGATGTGACGGGTCAGGTCCTGGACCGAGAGACTGGTAAAGGAGCGATGACCAAAAGCCTGGAGTTTCCAGCCCCCTTCCTCGGCCACGACCTGGAGCCGCCACGGCCCGACCTGGATCTTGTGGTGCTTGGCGAGCATGGCCTGGGACACGGGCTGGCCATCGACAAGCACCGGTCGCCCGCTGCCCACGTCGACCACCCGCCAGCCCAGCGGGTCCAGGACCAGGTCACAGTGGTGTCGGGCCACCTGTGGATCGGGCAAGACCACGTCATTGCCAGCCGCCCGTCCAATGCTCACGCGCTCCTTGGTCAGCTCCCAGTTCAGATCGCCCGAGGCATGTCGAGGATCGTATTTCTGGAAAAGTGCAGAGACGAGCACCCCGTCAATGCCCAGTTTTTCCGCTGAAGTCTCGAGAACCCGGGCTTCGCGCCCCTCGATGCGGCCGTCGGCGGCGGCTATCCGGAACAGCGCATCCAACAGGAGCAGAGAGGCCTCGGGTGCGTTCCGCTCGGCAAAGCTCCGCAGGTCCAGCTCCTCGGCCTGCTCCTCGACCAACCGTTCCTGGGCAGCGCTTCCGAACCGCCCTCCAAAAACCAGCAATTCGGCCGGCGTCACGGCCGCGCGAAAACGTGGAGACAGGGCCAGGTCCAGCAAGGCAGCACGGGCCTCGGCAGGAAGGTCGGTCCGGGCGGCAAGCACCTGGTCCAACGTCTGACGTTCCCGTTCACCTACCTTGGTGCCTGAGGCTCGGATCAACAGCCGCGCCAGGTCGACCGCAAGTCGGCGCGTGGGCTCATCGACACCGATGCCCTGTGCATCCAGAGCGTCCCGGAATCGCTCGTCCAGGCGGCTCACAGGACTGGACTCCCAGGGAGGGTCAGGGCGCTAACGGTAGGTGACCGCCATGCCCACGCCCGTCTTGCCACCTTCCTCGGCAAGGGCTGAGGCATGCACCACCACAAAGTAGGTACTGGTGGCCTCGGGCTTGAAGAGCAGGTCCGGCTGCCGGTTCTCAGAAGCATCCTGCTTGAGCACGTTGCCATCTGCATCATGAAGCACCAGGTCAATGTTGGTGGCCTTGTCATCGGCGCACGCCAGGACCTTGTACTCATTGCCCGCGTAGAGGGTCACCAGGTAGATCCGGTATTCCTCCTTGGCCAGCGTTGTCGCTGTGGCGGTTCTCACCGCCCAGTCCTCGTTGTAGCCGTCCCAGATCCTGGCCCTGAGGCAGGACTCCGCCTCACGTTCACCAGCGGTGGCCAGGGGCGGGGCCATCAACCCCAGGGCGAACAAGACGAGTGCTGTACGCTTCATCGGGGTCTCCTACAGCAGGTCGAGGACAGAGGCCGTCGAGGACTGGATAGTCACGACGTCTTCTTCCCCGATGACGGGCTTGGCACAGATCTCCTGGAGTGTCTTCAGCGTGGCCTCCAGTTGGGCCACGACCTGGGACGGCGCCTTGTCCGCACCCTCGGTCCGCACATATTTCAGGAAGTAGTCCACGACTGCTGGCTGTTTCAGCAAGGTAGTCGCCTTGTCATAAGTCCCGCTGTCGTTCAGGGCGCTGGCCACCAGGTTGGATCCCTCGAGCCAGGAACCGGCCTGGATCAGCGGAACTGCCCAGTCGCCGGCCTCGTACTCGACCTCGGGAATGATGGCGCCTGAGAGCTCGTCCAGCTCCTTGACCAGCTCGTCTCGGGAGACAGCATCGTTCTGGATGCGGCCGATGATGTCGTCGATGGTGGCCGCGATGTCACCGCCCGCACCGAGTTCCGCCATTCCGGCCTTGATCTGACCAAATTGCGTCACAAGCTTGTCCTTATCCGCCTTGCGCACGGTCAGGAGCATGTCGGCGAGGACCACTCCGGTGCGCACGGCCACCTGGTCCTTGTTCGGCACATCCATCTTCAGGTTGCGGTCAGCCACCATCTCGCTGAGTTGGGCTTCGAGGCCAGCCCTGCCGAGTGCCTTCTGCATCTCCGCCGGACTCGGCACCAGCGCAATGTTCTCGGCGGAAGCACGGAGTTCATCCAGGCCTGGCACCTTGGGCGGCGCGACTGGTTTGATCTCAGCAGGGGCTTCCACCGCAGAAGGCCCTGAGTCGGTACCGCTGCAGGCGACCACCATCAGGGCGCTCAAGAGGATCGGGAAACGCATCAAATTCCTCCAACGTCGGGCCCTCCCTAACGACCGGAGAGCGTCGGGCACCACAGAATGGTGGCAAAGCCTACTGCCTCTCGTAGAGGTCGTGCAAGGACACCCCCCACTCAAGGGTCCATCCGGGGACGTCGAAGGTGGAGCAACCTCCCCGCACCAGACGTCTTCATGACAGCGATCTCCTCGAGTCCCATCTCCGTAAAAAGCCCGGACAACGCGGCAGTTGTCCTGCGCACCGTGCGCCAGCCCAGCAGGTGATCAAAGATAAAAGCGTCTGCCGTGGGCCCCAGAAAAGACACGAGGACCGATCCCCCCGGCCGCAACATGCCCAGGACCGCTCGAGCGAGGGATCCCACAAAACGATCGGGCAGGTAGTCCGTGTAGCCATCCAGGATGACCACATCCTGTTCGCCCAGGAAGACCTGGGAGGTCCCCATGGCCAGGGCCGCCAGATCCTCCGGTACCAGCCTCAACCGCACACCGCTGGGGCGCGCGGCAACCCCGGAGTCGACAAAAGCCAGGGTGTCCCGATCCCCATCTACACAGGTCAACTCCCCGCCTCGCAAGGCCAGGGTCTGCTCCACCGAGGCGATCAAGGCGCCCGCGCCACAAGGAACCACCAGGACTCGGGCGGGCCCGTCATCGGAAAGCGCGGCGAGCACCCGGTCACACAGGATCTTGTTCAGCTTCCGCAGTCCGGCAGCGCTGTCCAGGTCCAACAATGTCCGGTCCAGCGCCACACCCAGTGGATCCGACCCTTCTGGTCGGCCGATCAACACGTGTGCTAGCACAGGAGGATCGGCGGCGCGGCGCGCCCCACCAGCTATGGCGAGTTCCGCCAGCCTGGATCGCATCAAAAACGGGTGCAATTCCCGGGCGAGCACCTGTCCTGCGGCCTGGGATTCCTCGTGGGAGAGGCTGGCAAAGAAACGCGCACCCCGGGAGATGAACCGGTTGACCGCCTCTCGCAAGGCTTCCATGGCCTCCCTGGGATCCTGTCTCCGCAGAGGGGTCTCCAGGTCCACCAGGTTCTGTTTGAGCTGCTCGCAGAGATCCCGAGCCCGGCTGGAGGCATCTCCCGAGAGGGCCTCCACGCTGTCCCGGCGCGGCGCTCCCGCCGAAGCCATTCGCGTGGAGCTGCGCAGTCGCTCCGCCATCAACCTGGACAACGCACGATAAAAACAGGCCGCAAAACCTGCATCCGCATCCAGCGCCCTGCGAAGGTGATCCTCGTGCCAGATGCTCAACACGCTGGACTCGGCGGTGCGGACATTGGCAGACCGCGGTGAATCGTCCACGAAGGCGACCTCTCCCACCACCGTGCCCGGCCCCAACACGCCCAGGATCAGCTCCGGGTGGCTCCGCCCATCCACCACCTCCAGGGACCCGGAATCCAGGCGGTAGACATCGCCGGACCGCTCCCCACGACGAATGATCGTCTCCCCCTCCGGAATCCGTCGCTCCTCGGCGATGGCCTCCAATTTGGCGAGAGTTTCAGCGTCGAGTTGGTCGAAGAGGTGCATCGTGCAGCCCGATGTTAGCCTCCTGCGCCATCGGAGGAAGCCCATGGAGGCCATTGACGCCCTCATTCAAAGCCTACGTACCGCGAGTGACGACGACGAGCGTGAGTCCATCAAGGCCCAGTTGATGGATTTCTGTCGGGGAACTCAGGGCGCAGAGGCTCGAAGTCACCTGGAATCAGCGGCCAGGGGTGAAGTCCTCGAGGTCCAGTGGACGCTGGAGGAGGTCGTCGAGGCCACGAGCCCCCGAAAGGCCCCACCGGACCCTCCTGTGGCGGAAGAAGAGAAGCTCGAGCCAGAACCGGATCCAAACCGGGAATTAACCGCCGATGACCTGGTCAAGGTCTACGATCAACCCGGCGCGCTGATCCTGCACCGCACCAAGGACAGCAAGCGCTGGTTCGCTACCCAGGTGGATCCGCGCTCGGGTCAGCCCCAAACTTTTGAGCTTCAGCCCAACGAAGTCGACCAGGTCAAGTCCCAACTGGCCGGCTCTCCTTACTGGGTCCTGGGGCCCCCAGGCACACCCTAGCCCTCCCTTCCATCCCGCTTCTCCGCTTGCTCGAAGGAATCCAAAAAGGCTCGGCGCCCACACGGTTCCTCGACACGTCTTAGACATGCACCGGAGTATGCTCACCGGCCTTCTTGATGATGGCCTCTGAACCGAGGAGCACGCCGCCCATGCGACACGTCCTGCTTCCGTCCCTTTTCATCGCTGCTTCCCTGGCGCTGGGACCCGCCCTGACACCAATTGCCCTGGCACAGGACCTGCCCGGCCAGTCCTTCTCCACAGGACCTGTCGTGGAGATGCTGCCCACAGGCACGATCGTCGGGGATGGTGAGACCACCATCGCCCTGCACATCACGGCAATCGGCCCCGATGGGGCACCGTCCCCCAACGCCAACAAGTGGAAGCTCTCCACCTCGGCTGGAAAGCTCGATGGACCGACCAACCTGGACAATGGCGTCCTGGAGTTCCAGTTCACCCCACCCGCCGTCGAGAAGACCACCCTCGTGGAGTTCCGCCTGAAAGGCCGGGCAGCCTCGGGTGCCGTGGAAAAGGCCTGGGGGATCAACGTGATCGACCCCGGCCCCTCTTCGCTCGGGATCACCGCCAATCCCGCCAGGATTGTGCTCGGACAGGACGAGTCAGCCAGCCTGGCCATCCGATTCAACGGCCCCCTGGGCGCCCAGGAATCCAATGCCAAGGTGCGGGCGCTGGCGTCTACCGGCACCATCACCAACCCCACCTACCTGGGCAATGGCCAGTTCACCGCCCGGTATGAACCCCCGCCGGTGAACTTTCCCCAGCTGGCAATCCTGACCTTTGTGGATGCCCGCTCCCCCGAAAAAGTGCTCGGCTACCAGGCTCTCCCCCTGGTGGGCAAGGCCGGCTTCCCGGTCAAGGTCGAGCCCGGTGCGACCGTGCTCCTGCGCATCGACAAACAGGAATACGGTCCCGTGATCGCCGATGCTTCAGGCCGGGCCAGCGTTCCAATCACCGTGGTCCCCGGCGTTGCCAAGGCCACCCTGGTCACAGCGATCGCTGGCCGGACCTCGGAGCAGGAGATCGATCTCCAGGTGCCGGAGACCTCACGCATCGCCATGTTCCCCACCCATGCCGGGGTACCTTCAGACGGCCGGACCCAGGTCCCCGTGCGAGCGGTGGTCCTGACGCCCACCGGCGGACCCGATGTGAACGCCAGCGTGACCTTCAGCACCACGGCAGGAACCGTGACCGCCGCCACCCATGAAGGCAATGGCGTCTACCGGGCCCTGTTCACCCCCGCAGCAAACGGGAACCCAAGCACCGCCACCATCTCCGCCTCGCTCACCAAGCAGGACGGCCAGACCGCCATCAGCGAGGTGCACCTGGTCCCCCCCCGCGCGGCCAACATCAAGCTCATCGCAGAGCCCGAGAAGCTGACGGACAGCACCAAGGCTTTCAAGATCTTCGCCAAGGTGACGGACGCATCCGGCCAGGGACTCACGGGACAGCAGTTGCTGTTGACCTCTTCCAATGCCTCGGTGAGCGGGGATGTCCGAGACCTGAAGGGCGGCGACTACCAGGTCACCTTCTCCACCTCCGGGAACAACTCGGTCGCGGTCGGAGCCACGGTCGCTGTGGCACCCGCCGGGAACACCCTCCAGCACCTGGTCGTCCTCTCCGACGAGGGCCGGATCGCGAGCAGCGGTACGGCAACCATGACCCTGACGGTCATTTCGCTCGATGCGTTCGGCCATCCCGTTCCCAACGTGCCTGTGACCCTTCGTCTGCTGGCTGGCAAGGGCTCCTTGCCCTCCCATGTGAAGACCGACGCTGGCGGTCTTGCCCAGGTTCGCTACACCGCGGGCCGCAAGTCCGGCATCGTCACGATCCTGGCTCAGTCCGAGGACATCACCGGAGGTACCTCCCTTATCCAGGCCCCCAGCACCGTGGCACCAGCCTTGACCCTGCCCCGTTCAGGCAGCGCAGCCGCCCGTTCGATGGCCAAGGACTGGTCCGGGGTCGTCGCCGAACTCACCGTGCCTCGCGCGGGAGCCCCGGTCACCGCGACTTCCACAGTGACGGAGTCCGCCGACCCGGGAGAACTGGACACCTATGTGCTCTCCAGCCAGCCCGCCTCGGCAGCCGCCGGGGGAACTGTGGTGCTGCGCATCGAGGGCCAGGACAGCGCCGGCCGTTCCGTCGTGACCGACAGGCCTGAGGTGCTGGTCACCCAGGGCACCCTGGGGCCCGTGCAGGATCTGGGAGGTGGCGCCTGGCAGGCGGCCTTGACCCTGTCCAACGAGGCGGTCGCGGACACCAAGGTGGTGGTCACCGATCCCCAGGGAGCGGTCATCAAGCTCATGACCATCCCCACTGTGGCCAGTGCAGGAAGCGCCTGGACCGGTCCCGAATTGGCAGAAAACACCTGGGGAACCACCACCACCTCGTCCAGCACCACACCGGAAGCTCCAGCCGAGACCGAAGAGGCCACTGAGCCCGCGGCCGAGGAAGAGCCTGCAGCCGAACCGTCTGCCGAGGAAGAGCCTGTCGCCGAGGCTGCCCCCTCAGAAAGCGGGACAAGGAGCACTGCGGCACTCTCAACCAGCTCGGACGCCCCGTGGCTCCGCGTGAAGGCCGGTTGGGTCGGCGGCAGCTACACCTACGCCCAGACCCCCGAGAATGTCGAGAACAACCCCCTGTGGGACAAGCCGGTCAGCCTGGGCGGAGATGCCGGCCTGACCTGGCAGAACGGCTTCCACGTCGATGTCGCGGCCTGGGGCGACGCCCTTCCCGTCACATTTGGCCAGTTCATCGGCGTCGAGGCCGAAGGCCGCCTGGCCGCCTACAGGGTCAGTTGGCCCGGCTCCAGCGCCATCATCACCGACTGGGTTCCCCAGATCCGAGTGAATGCGATGGGCCGCTACGTCTTCTCCGCCGGGGTGGGTGACTTCTACGCTGCGGCCAAGATCGGCCTGCTCTATGGCGACTTCGTCACCTACCTGAACGGCGATGACGAGGGCACCATCGAGTTTGGGCCCCTGGGCTTGCCTGGCCTGGGTCTGGGCGCCGAAGTCGGTGCCGACTTGATGGAGGGCGACCTCCACTTCCAGGCCAGCCTGCTGCAAGGCCTGCGGGGTCCCTTGCCCTATTCCACCAATGTGGATCTGGAAGTCAGCTACAGGGTCTGGCAGGACTTGTTCGTTCACGCCGGCTACGGGCTGACCTCTCAGTCCATTCCGGTGCTGACCTCCGCGAGCACGGAGAAGGTCGGAACCCTCAGCGACCGAAGCAGCCTGATGATCGTCGGAGTCGGCTACCAGCGATAGCCGGCTTCCTCGCCGACGCACCGGAGTCGATTCAGACCCGAGGCTGGACGCCGCCGGCCGCCGCGGCCTGCGCGATCTCCTTCTGGGCCTGATTGAACCAGAGGATCTGGGCCACCAGGAAGACCGGGGCGCTGACCAGGTAGGGAAGAAAGAGAATTTGAATGGCGATTGAGTTCACCACCGACATCACGATGATGAAGATGAGCGGTTGGATCGGTTCCGCCTTGACCGCGTAAAGCGAGGCCTTCAAGGCATCCACGGGCTCGTAGGCGCGGGAGGCCGCGAGCAGCGGAACCCAGAAGAACCCGACACTCAGCACGATGCCTGGCAGGACACAGAGGCAGAAGCCAATGACCAGCGCCACGCACATGAGCAGCATCGTCACCACGTCGTCTCCGATGTGGTCGAACACGAACAGGTCACCGACTTCGGGAGCGGCCTGGGCAGAAAGGGCCTTGTGGAATCCTCGGTAGTAGTTGGGAAAGAGCACCAGTGCGCCCAGCCCCAGGGTAAAGGCGGCCACAAGCGTGAACACCAGTACATAGACGGCGTAGGGAACGAGGTTGTCCTTGATCGCGTTCCAGGCAGGTCCAATGTGATCCACAACTTCCCCTGGGCAAATTTCCATCGGCCAAAAGCCGAGGCATCGTAGCACCCAGGGTGGCCACGGGTCAGTCCACCCGTTTGACGGTCACCTTGCGAAGGACCACATCCTTCTTGGGCCGATCACGCTTGTCCCGCTGGACTCTGGCGATCTCCACCGCGGCCTCCAGGGGCCCACAACTCCCGAAAATGGTGTGTCGCCCATTGAGGTGAGGCACCGCCTCCAGTGTGACGAAGAACTGGGAGCCATTGGTGTCGGGGCCCGCGTTGGCCATGGCCAGGAGTCCGGGGTCCGAGAACTTCAGGTCCTGAGATTCGTCCGGAAACTTGTAGCCGGGTCCCCCGGTGCCTGTGCCCAACGGGTCCCCCGCCTGGATCATGAATCCCGGGATCACCCGGTGGAAGATCGTCCCGTCATAGAGCGGACGACGAACCTGCCGACCACTCATTGGATCGGTCCACTCGCGAGTCCCCTCGGCCAGTTCGACAAAATTGAGCACCGTCTGCGGGGCCTTGTCCGGCCACAGTTCGCAGGTGAGCGTGCCCCGGCTGGTGACCAGGTCCGCCGCCAGGGTCTGCCCGGGCCGGAGCCCCAGCCGCCGAATGAGTTCCGCCTGCTTCAGTTGGGCCATCTCGCCCTGGAGACGCTCCACCCGGGCCTCGAGCACCGCGCGCTCGGCGGCAACACCCTCGAGTTCCCGGCCAAGGTCATTGACCTGGGCTTGCAGGGCATCCCGCTCCTGCTCCAGTTCGGCCGTGCAGGCCGTCATCGCCAGGACCCCCAGAAACATCCCCATGCTCCCCTCCAGGTGTACGGGCGCGACATGGTAACGTCCGGCGCTTTGGAGGGTGTCTTGGCCCAGGCGACCGTCTTCCTGAAAACCTCCCTTTTCACCTACAGCACCGGTGACACACACGTGCCCGCAGGCGCCGCTTCGATCCACGGTGATCTGAAGCGAATCGGCGACGGGGGCGTGACCATCACCGGAGCCACCTGGAAGGACGACCGAGGACGGCCCCTTGAGGGGTCCTCTCGGACCCTCTTCATCCCCCTGTCCAAAATCGATCACGTCGACCTCCAGGAGGGCTGATGCGGCCCACTCTCACTGGCCTTGTCCTCGGAGTCGTGGTCCTGTCCACCGGCTGCAGCCGAATGGCCATCGACGGCCAGGTGACCGACGTGGCCGGCGAGCCAATCGTCGGGGCCATGGTCAGTGCTGTCGGCGGCGCACAATGCCAGGACCAGACCGACGAGACCGGGGGCTTCGAGCTGGTCTGCAAACCCATGCGCTATGAACTCCACATCGGCAAGGCCGGCTACATCCCCGAGGTGTTGAAGGA
>CAZMNK010000165.1:0-11734 GCA_964567625.1 uncultured Enterobacterales bacterium
TCTCCGTCTCCCATGGGAGCGGCGTCCGGTTCCGACTCCTCCCCGGCCGACTTCGGGTCTTCCACGCCCTCAGATGGGGGTTCGGATTCGCCGTCCACGCCACCGATGCGGGAACGAAAGCCCCGGGCCTCTCCTTCCTTTTGCCCGAAGGACGAGGGGACAAAGCTCTCGCGTTCCTTTTCCCAGAGCGGATCGAAAGGTGCCACTGTTCAATCGCCTCAGACCAGGTCGTCCGACCCACCGATAGAGAGGAAGATGACCTGCTCTTCGGCGAGACGCAGGGCGACCTCGACGATGTTCTCCTGGGCCTGGTTGACCAGGGACCGCGGGGTGGGCCCCATGATCTCCAGCTCGTCCCGGAGGTCCGCCGCCGCACGCTTGGACATGTTGGCCAGGAACAAC
Organism: uncultured Enterobacterales bacterium; assembly: GCA_964567625.1. Lineage (GTDB taxonomy): Bacteria > Myxococcota_A > UBA796 > UBA796 > CAJQPC01 > CAYFPX01. The sequence goes on from CAZMNK010000165.1 coordinate 403, forward strand.
TCTTGCAAGTCCGCGTCCACGCCCTTGAGCGCCAGGAGCAGGTCGGCACGGTCGACTTCCTTGAGGATGGCCTGAACACCACGGAAGTCCAGGGCCCCGAGGTCGCTGAAGATGACCATGCGTCGGCGAATGGTGTCCGACAGGACCTTGTCCGCCTTGGCCATCCGTGCCAACAGCGGGTCGGTGGCATCCCGCCCCAGTCGTCCCAGGATCTTGGCGGTCTTGTCCACGCCAGGCACCTTCCAGCGGTCGGCTCCATGGTCGGCCAGGGCGTCGGTGAAGGCCTCCTCCACGTCGTCGACCAGTTCTCCAGGAATTTCGTTGATGCGGGACATCCGGAGAGCCAGGTCGTACTGCCCCTGCTCATCCATCTCGGCCAGCACCCTCGCGGCATTTTCCGCACCCATCAGGAGCAAGGCCACAGCCTGGGTCTGGGGGTGCTCGTCCATGAGCAAGGCCACAATGGCCTCGGCAGGCTTGGTCGCCACGTAGTCCTGGAACTCACTGGAGAGCTCCCGACGCAGGCTTCCAGCCACCCGAGCGGCCCTGGAACCGGTCATCAGTGAGGGCAACACATCCAGGGCGAACTCCTTACCTGTGTGAGGCAGGAGTTTGATCGCGTAGAGATCCCGAACAAAGTCCGCGACCACCTTTTCGATGACTTCCGGGCTGACCCGCTCCACCTCGGCCATGGCCATTCCCACCTCACGAATCTCGTCGGTGGTGAGGCGATTCAATAGCTTCCGGGCGACCTTTCGGTCCAGGTACATCACCAGAATGGCGCTTCGCTGAATGCCCGTCAATTCGGGCGTTGAGAAGAAGACCGGGGCGGTGGTGGCTGCGGCCATGGAGGGCTCCAGGAGGGCTTCGAATCAGCTCTGGCTGTTCCAGAGGCGAATGACCTGAGCGGACGCTTCGTCCTCTCGATCAACCAGGCGGTTCAAGTCGGCAGCATCGACAGGCTCAAAGTTATCTACCAGATCCCGCAGCCTGGATGCCAGATTATCGTCGGGTTCGGGCTCAATGTATTCCTCAGATGCTGCTTCCTTGGCTTCACGCAGCAGGTCATCCGGGGTCCGCACGTCGATGACGCGACCGACCAGGGGCCTGAGCACGGTGAAGAAGAGCAGGAAAAGGGCCAGCGTTGCCACGCCATAGCGGGCGTAGGGCATGGCCTCGGACACCGTGAATCCCGTCGGAGCCGCTTCCATCTCCAGGGGAGAGAACGGGGTGACCGTCACGTGAAGGACGTCTCCGCGGTCGGTGTCAAAGAAGACAGCGGCTCGAATGGAGTCCTCGATGAGCTTGGACTGCGCTGCGACCCACTGGGGATCTACCTCTGCGGACTCCCCGGCTTCCTCAGCGTCCTCGCCCACAGCAGCGGCGGCCTGGAGGGCCAATAGACGGGACTGGTCCACCTGGACCGAAACAGCCTGCCGCTTCACAGCACCGGGAGACTGCTGGACGGTCTTCAGGGTCTGGGAGACGTCGTAGTTGAACTTCTCGTTCAGACGCTCGCTGGAGGTTCCGCTCCCCGAACTGGCGCCCACCTTCTCAGGCAGACTGGAAGCGGTTCCGGGGACTCCCCCACTGCGCTCCTGCTGACTTCTCTCCTCGGTCAACGAGGAAGAGATGGTCACGACGGACTCGGGATCCACCTCGCGGATCTCCAGGGTGGAACTCTCGGTGCTGAGCTCGACCAGAGCCGTCACCGTAAAGTCCATGGAGGATCCCAACCGGCGCACCAGGTGGTCGGCGACCTTGTCCTGCAGGTCCTCTTCCAGCGCCCGCTTACGCGACATGAGTTGGGCGTTCAGACCGCCTTCAAACTCACCCTGGGGACCTTCGAAGAGCACCTTGCCACCGTCGTCCACAATCGACACGTTCTCGCGGTCAAGGCCATCCACGGAATTCGTGATGAGCGCAACCACGCCACGGACCTGCTGATTGCTGAAGGTCACGCCTCCTTCCAGTTCCAGCACGACGGCGGCGCGAGCAGGGGTCTCCTCGGCAAAAAAGGTCGAGTCACCGGCCTGGACCAGTTCCACGCGTGCCCGGTTGATGCCCTTGAGGGCCGCGATGTTCTGGGCGATGCGCTGTTGGAGCAGGAACTTGTATCGCTGCTCCTGGTCCCGAGGGGTCATGAAGCCCTTGGCTTCGGGCATCTCGTCCATGTCTGGTGCGGTCGCCGCGTCCTGGGAAAGCCGGAAGGCCCGTCCCTGGTACTGTTCTGGAACTTCGAGACCGGTACCGCCGCCGATGACGCGGTACGGAATCCCCAGCTCCTCGAGTTGAGCCACAGTGGCCTGGACACGGTCTCGGCGGTCCCCTTCAAGCACGACGGTGTACACATCCGTCATCACAAACCAGGCCACCGTCACCACCGACAGGGCTGAGACGACCAGGGCGCCGACAAGCACCTTGCGGCGCAGCGGGTCCAGTGCATCGAGGAAGGTCTTGAGCTGCTCGAGAATGCGATTCACGGGGGTCCTTGAACTCCAGGGGGTTGAGCCGCTATCGGACGCTCAGCGCATTTGTTTAGGACCCGATTGCACTTTTCCAAGAAAACGCCAGAAAAACGCGAGCGGCCCCCTGAATTGTTCCACAGGGCCAATGAGATGACAGGGGATCGAAACGAGCAGGCAACGGGCCCTGTTCAGGAGCCGTACCCCTGGCTCCTTCCGTTTGACCGGTAATCTGGGAAGTCCTCATCTCAACCTCCAGCCCAGGCGCTCCCTGTCTCGGGGCTCCACCAGCGGACTCAGCTCCACCTCATCCCCCGGATCCGAGGCCCCCTTCACCTTGCCCAGATGCGACCTGGCCGCCTCCAAAGTGGGAAGCGCGTCCTGCACGCTTCTACTCGGAAGAGGCCGAACTGATTCACAGCGACCAGGGGCTGGTGCTGGTGCTCAATCCAGGTGGGCGGAAAGAGAATCGGGTCTTTCCGCAGGAACTGTGCGCCCGCCGCGCGTACCCGGGATTGCGCACAAACCGTGCACACATCCCCATAGATGTGGTTCGAATCAGACCCTGATCAGATCGACATGTTCATGATCTGTTCGTAGGCTCCGACGACCTTGTCCCGGACCGAGACCATGGTTCTCAACGCGATCTCCGCCTCGGTCAAGGCGACCATGGAGCCATGCAGACTTGCGTTCTGGCCCGAACCGAGCTCTCGCAGAGCCTCATCGGCCCGATGCTGCTGCATGTCCACCCCTTCGATGGCAGACTCCAGCTTCATGGCGAACTGGTTGTCCTTCGGGGTCTGGGTCTTTTCGACCTGCCCAGCTTTCTCGACGCCACCTGCCGGCCTGACGAACTGCGCGGCAAAGCCGCCTCCAACGGGATTAATCGACATGATCAGCGCCCGATCTCAAGGGCCTTCAAGGCCATCTCGCGGGTCGTGTCCACAGCCCTTGCATTGGCCGCATAACTTCGGGATGCCGTCATCATGTCCACCATCTCACTGAGCATGTCGATGTCTGGATAGGCCACATAGCCATCCTCATTTGCATCCGGATGATTGGGCTCGAAGACCAGTCGTTCGCCTTCCACCGTGTCCAGTTGGGTCACTTCAACGCTGCTGAGTTCCCGCTCCAACAGGTCCCCAAATGGGTCAATGGAGCGCGACTCAAACACCGGGAGCTTCCGTTGGTAGGGCCCCCCGTCATCTGTTCGGGTGGTTCTGGCGTTCGCCAGGTTGGATGCCACGGCTTGCAACCGAACGCGCTGAGCGCCCATGCCCATGGCCGCTATGTTCAAGGTATCCAGAATGTCCATGAAAGCTCCAGACTGATCACTTGCCGTCGCCGGCTGCGTATCTCAGGAGTGCCAGGCGACGACTGATGCCACGAACGACCGCCGTGTACATCAGTTGATTTGCGTTCAACTTCGACATTTCCCGTTCGGCGTTTACCGAGTTTCCATCCTCAGCCCACGGGGCAGCCTTCTCGCGGTGGATCTCGGGTGGCTGTCCAGACACACCGGCACTACCGAAGTGGTCATCGCGAGTGCGACGCAGGTTCACATCGTCGCCTGCCTCCATTGCCGTCGCCAGGACGGTGGAGAAATCCATCTCCCGGGCCTCATACCCAGGGGTGTCCGCATTCGCGAGGTTGCTGACGGTCAGTCCATGCTGCTGATCTCGCAGATCCAGGACATTGCCCAGATTCTTGTGCAGTGCATCGAACAGAAACGAGGACATGGAACTTACCGTCGCGGTACGATCCTGCTTCGGACGGAGGCTGGAGAATTCAAGCACTTTTCTCTGAAAATCCGGCTGGAGGGCGGCAACCAGCAGGACCATTCATCGCTTCCGATAGTTCTCCAACTCGGACTCGAAAGAAACGTGTGCCTCGTCCTCACGACCCAGGGCAGCCCACAGGTCGTCGTCGCTCTTGAGCGCCTCGCTGGTCATGCCCTGCCCTTCTGCGGCCAGGTAGGCAAAATAGGTCGCGTAGCGCTTGTGCAGGCGATCGTCGCTGCGTCCTGCAGCCTCCTGGGCGGCGAGCAGCGCCTCGTCGAGCTGGTTCAAGCTCAGGTGGCACCGGGCCAGCGCCAGCCAGGCTCGCCCATCCAGAACAGACTCCGGGGCATCTTCCAGGGGCAAGGCCACCAGGCCGGTAAGCTCGGGGATGGCGGCCTCACATTGACCTTCTGAGGCCTCATGAAGCGCCAGGCGAGACCGCGCCTCTTGCCGGACCGTCTTGTGACCGGTCGCCTCCCGCCAGGAATTTGCCGCTTCTTCCATTCGGCCCAGGTCCCGGAGCACCTCGCCCTCCAACAACAACATCTCGCCATGCCAGGGCGCGATGTCGCGGGCGGGGAGACTTCGCGTGTACGCCAGTGTTTCCAGGCACTCCTGGTTTCGTCCCGAGAGCCCGTAGAGTTGTGCCAGGTGCACCAGGGCCCCGGGTTCGTCAAGCCCCTGGCTGGTGTGAATGGCAAAGATTTCCCGAGAGACCTCCAGCGCCTCGCCGTAGAGGCCAAGCTCCTCGAGAGCAGCAGCCACGGCCTCCAGAGGGGCGGTGTCCTCCACATGGGGTCGCAAGAAGCGAGGGATGTAGTGATCCCGGTAGAAGGCGGCAAGCTCCAGGTTTCGTCCCGCCCCCTGCAGCTGTGCCATCCGGCGTGAAGACAGGGACCACAATTGGATCGGCAACTCTGAGCCCATCAACTCATCGCCATAGCGTTCCAGCAATTCAGCCAGGTGTCCCGCTGCTCCTTCAAAGTTGCCCAGGGTCGCCGAAACCTGGGAGAGCGTGTAGAGCGCCTCAGCGCCGGCCATGCTCTCCTTGCGGGCGGCCCTGTAGAGCCCCGACAGGAACTCGGGCCACTCCGCCGCCCCCGCGTCGACCATCACCCGCATCCGCAGGCGTTCCTGGACAAGGATTCCTTGTGCCTTGCCAACACCATCTGTCTGCCACTTCCGGCCCACAGTGTCCCATTCCCTTCGAGCCCCGGGCAGATCACCCGTCGCAAACAGGCTGTCTCCCAGGTTGAACCGGGCCATGGCCCCCAGCTTCCCCCCGAGCAGTGGCACCACGCCCGACAGCACCACGGCTGCCTCCTCGTGGTAGTAGTCCTGCTGAAGCAGCTGGGCCGCCAGGAACAGGGTCTCGGCACGAGAGGTCCGCGCAGCCAGGGCCCGGCCTATTTCAGCGGGCGCCGGAGTCCCGGTCTGCAACGCCACGATGCCCAGGCATTCCAGCACATGGACTTCCCGTGCTCCAGCACTTGCGGCTTCCTGGCAACGGTTGAACGCCTCCTCCTTTTCTCCGGCAGCGACTGCCGCATGGGCCTGGGCCAATCGCCCGTGGATCGGAGGGAAGTGGCCTTCGAATTCGTCCAACCGGCGCAAGTAGTAGTTGGCTTCTCGGGCAAGACCCGCCTGCAGATGGGCGAGACCGAGCAGGTAGAGAGCCTGGGCCTTGAACCGGGGGACGCGCGAACTGGTGAGGACGTGGCGGTAGCGGTCCACCGCCAACATGGGGTCCCCAACGGGTTCCGTCAGCAGGATGGCTTCAGCGGACCGGCCACGGGGCCGTCTCCATCGCGGGTAGGAAGGGTTGTAGTTGACAGCATTCAACCGGGCCAGGCCCATGTCCCCATCCAGTGGATGCAGGCTGGCACTCGTGCGCTGACCCAGCTTTCGCTCGGACTCGCCCGCCAGGAACTTGTCGACGGACACAGTCTCCTTGCCGCCCTTCCTTGATCCGTCCCCTGGAATGAACCGCAATTCCCACCGAGGCGCCACGTGCTTCAGTCGGACCTCCAGATCGGTCCGAGAGAGGTCCACGACCATGAACCAGGTTCCATCGCCCATGGACCAGGCGGTCATTTCCTGGACCCAAGGGGTACGCTTGGTCGAGAGCTGGGCGTCAATGTGGGCCTGGTTCTCATGGAGAATCAACTCCACCCGGCTCGGGCTGCGTTGGGGCAACATGTGGACGGCCGCCTCCGGACTGGGCCGGAAGTTCATCACGCCCACCTCGGGCTCCGCAGCGTGGGCGAATCCGAACCAGCACAGGATGGCGATCAAGAGGGTACCCCGCATCAGAAGCGGAAGGAGAGGCCCAGACCGAGTCTCCAGGCAGCCAGGTCGTAGCCCTCGCCGCGAGGATGGATCTGGAAGCGACGCCCCACATACCCCTCAAAGTCCACCGCCTTGAATTGACGGCCCATTCCGGGGGCGCGGGCCGGTTGAATCAGCCCGGTGTCGATGCGAAGTCCCAGTCGGATCTCGCCGGCCAGCTTCACACCATTGGTCGCGGTGTCATCGTTCAGCGCATTCACCGTCCCCGGGTGACTGTGCCGGAACGGGGTAAGCGTCGGCCCCAAACCCAGGAAGATCTCCCCCTGACTTCCAAGGCCCAGCCGGCCCTGGGCCTGTAGCGACATCGGAAGCAGGTCCATCACATCGCCACTGGATTCTCCGTTCTCGTCAATGGTCTCCATCAGGCGCTTGAAGCCCAGCTCGATGTCCACCACCAGGAACTCGTGAAGCGGAATCCCCAGGTTGAGGCCTGCCATGACCCCACGAGAGGTACCGAAGCGGTTCTGCAGTTCGGGCTCCTCCCAGGTCTCGACGATGGCACGGACACCCAGACGAATGCCTTCCTCGTCGATCAACGTGGGAATCCCGGTCAACTGCGGGGGCAAGGCAGGCACGGCATGGGACGGGCCCGAAGCCGTGGAAGCCAGACCAAGCGCCACGGCCAGGGCCAGGGCTCGCCTACTTTCCTTCGGAGTCCAGTTCACGTCTACGATCACTGCGTTGCCTGGCAAATACGTAGCCGACCACCACGTCCACGAGGGCCGGATCGGGGTCGCTGAAGACCAGGTCCACCGCGTCCTCCGACCAGCCGGCTACCTGCACATCCAGGTCCAGGAGTTGAGTAGCGCCCCGGCTGGAGAGTTCCAGGAAGACCCGAGCATGTCCCTGGCTGAGCAGCTCGCGCTCCTCCTCCGAGGGCCCGTAAAGCCAGAAGCCATCCGCCCCAAGCGCAATGTCCCGATCCCGCATGGCAACGCCGCTTGATTCCAGGAAGAACCGGCGGTGCAGAAGATCGATCTCGCGTTCCAGGACCGAGACGGCATCCAGGACGGCCCCAAGGGCCTCCTTCACCTGGCTGTCCCGACGGGTCAACAGTGACCCAACAAGACCTCGGGCATGCTCTGCGAGCCTTCTGGCCTGAACAGGCTGCAACCAGCGGGTCTCGCTGGGAGACTCCAGGGCCAGCCCCGCTCGGGCGACCACTCGAAAGCAGGTATTAGTAGTCGGGAGTTCCACAGGCCCTCTTCGGACAACGGTGGTCAAACTCAAGCTTTCTTGCGAATCCTCTGGCCCTGCTTGTTGGAACGCAGGCGACCATAGCCCTTCAGTGCCTTTCGGCCCTGTTGCAGGGAGCGCAACCGATCCAGAATTCGATCATTGAAACGCTGGCCTGCATCGGCCAGGTCCTGCATCGCCTGTGCGAGCTCGCGCCCCTGCTCCATATCAATGAGGCTGGCGATGTCTCGAGCTCCGGTGGCCACCGAGCGCAGCTTTGCGGGAGACGGCATTTCGTCCTCGTCCAGACGATCACACAGATCGCGGATCTCCGAAAGCAGCAGCGTGGCTTCTGTCACTTGACTTTAAGGTCCGGGCAGGCCGGGTCGTCCACGGCCTCCTTCCAGGCCGCCAGCAGTTCATGGGACACCTTGAGAACACCTTCGATGATGGAAATGTCCTTTTCACGCTCGGCTTTGACGAGCTCTTGTACACACCAACTGTAGAGGGCCGCGAGCCGGATCACCAGAGCTTCATCGACCTCGGGATCCAATCCGGCCTTGAGTTCCATGAAGATCGCACGCGCCCGGTTGAGATCCTGACGGGCCTGCGTCATGTCCTCTTGTTCCATCGCGTAGATGGCGGACTGTTGACGCACCACTGCGGTCTCGAACAGCATCACGAGAAGGCGACGAGGAGAAGCGCTCTCCACGCGATTGGACTTGTATTGCTTCAGGCCACGCATCGCGGCACCTCACCGGTTGGGTTTACTCACTCTCAGCCACTGCTGCTGCTGCTACTGAACAGCGACGTCAGGTAACTCTGCGTGGCCTGTACCTCCGCCAGCACGGTTTCCATCGTCGTGAACTGATCTCGAAGCCGTTCCGCATAGTCATCGAGGCGCTCCTCGAAGTCCGAAATCCGATCCTCCAGTTCCTCAATGCTGTCTTCAATGCTCTCCTGCTTGTCAGCGAGCAGGCCGTCGGAGTCGATGTAGACATCGCTCACCCGGTCCCTGAGCGCCGCAAAGGGCCCCTGGTCCCCACTCCCATTGTCATAGGTGAACAGGGCCACCACGTCGTCGTAGCTGTCGTCCAGCGCCGAGGTGAACTCGGAGGAGTCAAACTCCAGGGTCCCGTCACTGGAGGTCGCGATACCGATCTGGGCGAGGCTCTCAAAAGAGCTCTCCCCCACCGAGTACTGACCTGTGACCAGGTCTCCGATGGTACCCAGGATGTTGCGGATGGTGCTGTCCCCAATGAGGGCGCCTTCGATGCCATTGTCAGGGTCAAACTGGGTATTGGTGTTGTAGTAGGAAACGACATCGTTGTAGGCGTCAACAAAGGCCTGGACCTTCTCGGTCAGTGCCGTGTCATCCCGGCTTACCGTAGCGACCAAGGGGGTCGTCGTGATCTGCTGAGCCGTAAAGGTCATGCCCTGCACGACATCGGCGAACTCTCCGTCGGCGCTGTAGACGGTCACGCCATTGACGGAGGCCTCGGCATCTGCCGCGCTCACCGTTTCCGTAAGAGAGATGGACATCGTCAGGCTCAGCCCGGAAACATCGATATCGACCGTATTGGCCGCGCCGGTGTCCTCGCCTGCAATCACAAGCCGGTAGTTCCCCGAGTCCTCGCCCGTGTCCAGGACATAGGCCGTCAGCCCATCGACTTCTTCGTTGATCAAATCCGCGATGTCATCCAGGTCCTCGGTGCCATCCAGCGTGATGGTGGCCGTGTCCGAGCCGTAGGTGATGAGCATGTCACCCTCGCCCCAGACGCCTTCCAGGTCCCGGTCGTCAAACCCGTTGGAGACCTGGGTATCGGCGCTTGCCAGGGCGGCGACCTCAAAAGTGTAGATCCCGGGCAACGCTTCGGTGTCCAGGGACATGTCGACGTAGCCCTCTTCGGGAAGGGAGGAAGAAAAGGCCGGGAATTCCGCCTCCTCGTCCATTTCCTCCATGACATCGACCATGTCCTCGAGGCGGTTCTTGATGCCCGCAACCTTGTCCTTCAACTCCTCGCTGTCGACGAGCTGATCCTCCATGATGTACTTGGGACCGGCCACGGCCTCGACAATGGCGTCGATCAGGGCGCTCGTATCGAGCCCCGAAACGATTCCATCGATGCTAGGCATGCAGTTTCTCCAGGAGGGACAGAGACGCGGTCATCCTCTCAAATCGGATCGGGGTTTGCCAACTTGAGGTTCGTGCACCAATTGGAGAAGCGCTCCCCACCAGGTAACCCTGGCCGGGAGCGTTGAACCAAGGCGGGCCACCTTGGCCGGGCACCCAGTTTCCCCTTCCGGCAGAAGCCGGTCGGCGAAACCTGGGACCCGACCAAGGCAAACCCGGTCGGTTTACCCTGAGACCCCCCCGGGCCGCGTGGTCGGAAACCCTGAACCTTCTCACCGGCCGAGACCGGCTTGGGGCTCAGAGCCCCGACCAGGTAGGCCCGGTCGGGTACTCAGAGTGAGGGGCCCTGTTTTACAGGAGCGAAAGGGCACCCTGGCTGACCGCATTGGCCTGAGCAAGCACAGCGATACCAGCCTGCTGCAGGATCTGGTGCTTCGCCATCTCAGCGGTCTCGAATGCGAAGTCCGCATCTCTGATCGCCGAAGAAGCTGAGTTCAGGTTCTGCTCAAAGGTCTCCATGTTGTTCAGCGAGGATTCGAGGCGGTTCTGAACCGCACCGTAGCCAGACCGATACCCATTGAGAGAATCAAGAGCAGCATCCAATTCCGTAATGGCCGCGGTGGCGCCGCTGGCAGTGTCCATATCGACTTGTCCAGCGGTGATGCCAAGCGTGGTCGCGGTCAAGTCACCAACGGAGATACTGATCTGATCATCCGAGGTGGCGTTGATCCCGACCTGCACGCCCACAATTGTATTGCTACCATCCGTCAACGCAATACCGTTGAATTCGGTGGTGGCAGCAATACGATCGACCTCATCGGAAAGGGCTTCGAACTCCTGGTCGATGTATGCACGTTCATCGTCATCCAGAGTCTCCGAGGCGGACTGGACGGCGAGTTCACGCATACGTTTGACCAGGTTCACCACCTCATCGGTGGCGCCTTCCGCGGTCTGAACGACGGAAATACCATCGTTCGTGTTCCGCATGGCGACCCGAGCTGACCTTGCCTGCGACGAGAGATTCTCGGCGACGGCCAGGCCAGCCGCGTCATCCGCGGCCTTGTTGATGCGGAGGCCCGAGCTGATTCGCTCGAAAGACCCGCTCAGGCTTCCCTGAGTGTGGTTGAGATTGTTCAGCGCATTATGCGCAGTAACATTCGTGTTTACTGTGAGTGCCATGGTGGCTTCCTATGTTGGGTTTTTGAACAGCACCAAAGGATTCGGTACTCTTCAACACAAGGATCGGAACCACCGTGTAGGTACATTAGCTTTAAGTTGGATTAAATCTTAACTTTTATCCAGGTAGTCCTATGGCCTCTTCCTTATTCATTTCGAGTGGTTATACCTACCGATTCGGCCAAAACCAATTGCGGCCGATCCGAACGGATCTCCCGTACGGATCGACTAACGTTCGCTCTAAATATGGT
>CAZMNK010000166.1:0-11623 GCA_964567625.1 uncultured Enterobacterales bacterium
CGGTCCGGGTCCGTCCAGCAGGTCTCGGCCAGTCAGTCCCTGTACCGGGGAGCCCCCCGCCCGGCCGATCACGGTGGGCATCACATCCAGTAGCTGGACCACCTCGGTCACCTCTTGCGAGTCATCCTGGGTCCCTGGATCGAAGACCAGCAGTGGAACCCGCAGTTGGTCAAGGCGGATCCAGCCGGAGGTCTCGGGGTTGGCGGGTCCGGCGGTCGAGGTCACCATCACCCAGGCTTCCTGGTGGGGGGAAGCACTGTCCATGGCATCCAGGACCTGTCCCACCCCTTCACCCAGCATTCGAGCCCTGTCCTGGAGACCAGGTCCGTCCGCGCCATCGGTGAGGGCCAGGTCGGGAACCACGATCAGGGTAAAGCGGGGGCCCTCGTCTGCCGTGGACTCCGGGCGTTGGACCAGGTCCTCTTCCAGGGCGTCCCATCGCTGGGAGGTTCCAGCGGGGTCCGATTCGAGCACCACTGCACGGGTGGTGTAGCCGTGGATGGACAGGGCCTGGGGCAGTGTGGTCACTGTCCGCGGCAGTTGTGTGCACCACTCGATCTCTGCGTTGATGTCTTGTTGGGGGTCTCCCCCAAGCGGACTGCACAGGGGAAGGGTCGAGGCCGGTCGTCCGGTCAGAAGGGACCCCAGGCCCAGGTAGGGGGACAGCGTCTGGGCATGGGCCTGGGCGAACCGGGTCGATGGGTGGCGACCGAGACCCTCTACGAACGCGGCCTCTGGCCCTGGTCCGCCGCGGTCGGCCGGGAGACCGGGGACCACGACCAGCACGATGTTCCCTCCCGAACCGGGCTGGTGGTGGGCCAGCGGCGGGTGGGCTGGCGTGGGGGCCTCTGTGCCTGGAACCTCGCCCTCATAGCCATCCACCCGGTCGCCTACCTCGAAGACAGCCATCCGGAACTGGCTCGGCAGCGCATCGTCATGCAAGGCGATGCGCGAGGCGGTCCAGGACGCCCGGGCGGGTTGTTGCCCATGAAGTCGATTGCCGGGAAAGTCGAACCACTCCAGGTCCACCTCTTCCTGGGGTTCGATACCCAGCCGGGAGGCCAACTTGTCTACGGCCAACTCATACAGGGTGGCCCCCTGGTCCGGGTCGACCAGGAAATAGCCTCGCTCGTGGACGACCAGGTGGCGGTATCCGCCGGCCGCCAGGACCTGGTCGAATTCCTCGTCCTCAAAGGCATCCAGAGTGGCGGTCTGGGGATCCCGCGAGAGTTCGGACAGGGCGAGTTCGACCCCTGGACCGTGATCATCACGGGCGGCGAGAAAGCGAAGCTCGGCCCCCGTCGAACCGCCTCCTCGGCCTCGCAGCAAGGGAGGCAGCGCCGCTTCAGAGGCCCAGCTTCTGTAGACCTTGCGTCCGTGATGGAGTTGGTAGAAGCAGATCAGGTCCTGTTGTTGGTCCAGAGGAAGTTCGACAATGCCCGCCCTCTCTCGACTTGGGAGGTTCCTGTAGAAGTCGGGCACACGAAAGGCTGCCACCTCCAGGGGTGCCACGAGACGATCGGGGGCGACGGCCTGGCTGGGGAGGGGTTCTACTCGCCAGCGCCAGCTCACCTGCAGAAGTGTGGCGATCCCGACCACGACGGCCAGGATCCGGCGATTCCGAGTCCCGGTGGGAACCTGGGCCAGTCCCATTGCCAGCAGGGCCACGGAGGCGACGACGACCACGGCACCCATGCGGTAGGGCGCGAACATCCGGGACATCCCGGGAACCCACTTGAACATCCAGGTCCAGGGCATGCGGATGGCTTCGTCGCCGAGCCGTAGTACCTCCGCGGTGTCCAACTGGCCTCCCAGCGGCTTCAGGAAGGGCCCCAGGGACCCCAGGTAGAACACGCTGAAGATCACGACCCAGGTGATGGCGAGGGGGTTCCGCCAGCGGCGATGAAACAGCACTGGCAGGAGTCCCAGCCAGAAGACTGCAACGGGCAGTGCCCGGCCATGGGCGGGGTTCAAGACCCAGTCCGGTGACCAGGAAGACATCAGGCCACGCTGCAGCGAGGACAGCAGGTTCTCCTCGGGGCTGGAAGGTCGGAGTGGGACGGTTTCCAGTTCTGAGTGGCTGGGAAAGTCCTCTCCCCAGGTGAGTTCAGGGAGCTCGGCCGTGCGCCCGATGCCTCGGCCATCCCCCTCGTCCAGGACATACGGCGTTGCAAAGGGCACGGTGATCAGAGCGGCGAAGAGCACCAGGTCACCCAGCCATCGCAATTCCCCGAGGGCTCTCCGCCCCTTTGAGCGGTGGTGCCAGGTGTGCAGGGTCAGCCAGATCAGGATCAAGATCCCAGCAAAAAGTCCATAGAACCAATAGAATGCGGCACATAGTCCGAGGAGGATGCCGGCCGCTGCAGCTGCCAGTGCGCTCTGGTGTTCGATGGCCCGCCGGAGCGGTATGGGCAGCAGAAGCAGCCACCAGAGGAGCACCTGCCGCAGCCCGGAGGCTTCCACATCCTGGATGCAGACGGGATTGACGACGGCAATCAGTCCTGCGGCCAGTGCGACCAGCCGGTCTTCCACCAGGCTCCGGGCGAGAATGTAGCCACAGAGCCCGTTGATACCCAGGGTCAGCAGGACCTGCAGGTTGTACCCCTTGACCAGCCCGAAGAGGGCCTGGAGTGGCCAGGCGAGGAGCATGATGTCCAGGATGTTGCCCGTCTCCGGGTAGCGCCCCAGTCCCACCAGGGTCAGACCGCGTTGGACGAGAGGGTCTTCCGAGGCAGCCAGGGCCTCGAGCTGGGTGGCGTGCCACCACTGTCGCCAGAGCCAGCCCCCCAGCTCGCCGCCTCCGATGATGATCTCGTCGAGGTGCAGGGCGGCAGGCCAGGTCATCCAGGCTGCGGCGAGCAGGTAGAGCGCAGTCACAGCGCCCCCCTCGACTCCAAGACGCAGACACTGTCTGGCCCGGCTCACCTCGCCCCCTGGTTGCTGTCCAAGCCTTCCCATCACGCCTTCGAAGCGGCCCCGTCGGGAGGGCTTGCAGCAAGCGGGTTCAGCATAGCACCGGGGTCTTGGTGGGGCCCTGGTTACCTGGACTCTGCGTAGCGGATCAGGTCCACGAGGTTGTTGGGGAGCAGGGCCTTGGCAGCGGCTTCTGCGATCCAGAGAGGGATCCGGCCGCCAGCGTTCGTACAGGAGCGAAAGCGGGCCAGGGTTCTGCCGTCAGGCCGTGGGTAGAAAGACCAGCTTCCCAGGTTGAAGGCGACCTCTACAGCGCCCCCGTGCTGTGTCATCAAGGCGGCATGGCGAGGAGGGTAGTGCTGGCTTCCATCCAGATGGTCCCAACTGAAGACCTTGCCGTCCCCGTCCTGGGTCACACGGCCCTGGAGGTACCAGTAGCGGTCTGAGATCGGTGCAGGGTTCTGTAGCAACTGCAGGTAGTGGATGCCGTCGAGGCCTTCGTACAACAGTTCGGAGAAGGCCAGGTCCGACGAGGTCCAGAGGGGGTTGTTGGCGACGTCGACAGTGATGGCCAGGAGCGTGTCCAGGGGCACCTGTGTGATCACCGTTCCCTCGAGACAATCGACTCCATCGAGGTTCAGGTGGCGTTGTTTGACCTCGCCGACCTCGGTCGTCTTGGTGCCAAATTCCTCCCAGTTGCTCTCGACCTGCATGGCGGAGCGCACGTCGGCCGGGGGAGGAAGGGCGTGTGCCAGGGTCAGCAGCAGGAACATCTGGGCCGTTCAGGAGTATGTACGCCAACCCGATAACGAGTCCATGCTCCCGTCGCGGTGCTCCGCCAGGCCTGGGCCTAGGCGAGTCGGTTCACCAGTCGCCCGCCCCGGGGTTTCCGGGCAGGAATCCGCTTGGGGTCCTTTCCATCACCGCTTTCGTCGGTGTCGGAGGCCTCGCCATTGGCGCCTTTTCGCTCCTGCTGGGTAAACCTTCCCAGCTCAAAGCCAAGCTCTTGCAGGTTCGCGGCCAGGTCCGGACCCAGATCTTCGAGGTCGTCCAGCGCCTGGGTCGAACCATCGGCCGTCACATCGATGCGACCATTCTGCTTGCTCACTTCGATGGCCAGCTCCTTGTCCACAGTCACCCGAAGGCGCCGGAGTTTGGCCACTGGCAACTCGGGAATGTCCTGGGCCTCGGGCTTGGCCTCTACCGTGGCCTCGGGCTTGACCAGGGCGTCGAGGTCCGGTCCGTCCACGTCAAACGAATGGATGGCCCCGTTCAGGGGGGACTCGGGACTCGAGCCCTGTTTTCCACCGAGATTGGAGAGGTCCGTGGTGTTTCCGGGGGTTCCCGAACCCTCCCCTCCGAGGGCCTGAGGGGCCAGTTCTTCGAGCTCGAACATCTCCAGGGGCGCCCCGTCGTCCTGAAGGGGTGCGGCGCTGATTTCCTGGGGTGACAGGCCCTCCTGGGTGGGAGCGAGGTTGTTCTGGGGGGCCTCGATGGGTTTCGCGGCCGGCTCCGTGAACATCTGCAGGATTCCGGGAGGGACGGGAGGGGCCTCGGTGGGGTCCTGCTCCTCTTCCAGGGGAGGATCGTCGCCTGGGGAGGCGGTTGTTTCCTGAGTCTCCTGAGTCTCCTGAGCCTCATGGGCTTCGATGGATGCCTCTGTTTTCTCGGCCTCCTCGGCCTCGGACAGCTTCTCCTCAAAGGCGTCTGGCCTGGTCTCTGGCACAGCAGCGTTCTTGCGTGACGGCATCGGGGGCGCGTCGGACATCAGGGGAATCGCAGAAGGGTTCATGGTAGCTCCCACAAGAGAGGTTCGGTGAGCTGCTCCGCCAGGTTGGCAGCTTCGTTGGGGGTCATGGAGGCCAGGAGCTTTCCTGCCTTGGCCCTGTTCATCTGTTCGAGCACGTTGACCGCCAGGTCCTCCTCCAGTTCAGCAAAGATCAGGGCTGCCTGGGCAGGTCGCATGCTTTCGACCATCTTGACCAGCCCCTTGACCCGTTCTTCCCGTTCCTCATCGCCCCCTTCCAGCATGGAGCGAACTTCGTCGCGAAGCTGGACCAGGTCGTCGAGTCGGACCTGGAGGTCCTTTTCGACCTGTCGCAGGTCCTCTTCCCGAGCATCGATGCTCTTCTCGCGGCGGGTCATGGTCCGTTCTTTGGCCTTGAGGGCGTTCAGGATGTCCCGCATGCCGGTTCCATCGAGGTCGGGACAATCTGGAATCGAGGTTGTGTCCGCTGCTTCAGCAGTCGCTGCCATCGGGACATTGCCCGAGAAAAGGGCGCCGGTGAGCAGGACGGTGCTGGCACCGATGGCCAGCAACAGGACCATTTCGTGTCGCCGGGTCATTGTTGTCCTCTACGCAGTGTGGCGCTTCCAGCCCTGGAGTCCCACTTCGTCCATGGTCTGGTCTTCAGTGCGGCGAGTTTCCTGTGCGTCCTCTTCGGCTCTGATTTCCTGGAGGCGTTCGACCACACGAACTTCGCGCATGGCGTGGACGAGCTTCTCCTGCCGGGAGGCGACATTGCGTTCCTTCCGCTCAAGTTGGGTCTGCTCCCGTCGCCGAGCCATCTCCATGCGGAGCTGGAAGGCGTGGTACCGGGCGAGCTCACCCGAGTCATTGGACTCCGCAGCAGAGCGCGCGTTGTCGACCTGGGTGCGGTTCTCGGCGAGCTTCTCCTTCTGGTTGGCCTGCTCCCGTTGGGCCCGAGCCAATTCAATTCGGGCCGCCTTCCTCTGGTGGTTGCGGATTCGTTGCAGCTTGGAAAGGGTGTCGGCCATCAAGAGACTCCGGGGCTCAGACCAGATCGGCACATGGAACGGCAGCTTGAGCAGAAACCTTGAGGGGATGCATTGTGATCTTCTCACGTGGCGATGCCATGCGGTACTGACTATGCTGCGCGGCTTCTGGAGGATTCCGAATGGGCCTTGACTACCGCGTCTCCTGTTGCCCCGATGGTCTTGTCACGGATCGGCGCCGTCGCATCAAGGTCCTGGACTGCACCATTCGCGATGGCGGGATCTGCAACAAGTGGCAGTTTGACCCGGGATTCGTCCGTCAGACCTTCAAGAAGCTGACGGCGTCCGGCGTGGACTACATGGAGGTGGGCTACCGGACCAAGGCGGGGCTTTTCGACAGGAATGAGGTCGGCCCCTGGCGCTTTTGCACCGAGGCGGACCTTGAAGGGGTCGTGGAGCCCGGAGCGATGAAGCTGTCCACGATGGTGGATGTGGGCCGGGTGGACCTGGCGGACATCCCAAGGAAGAGCGACAGCGTCATCGACGTGGTTCGGATCGCCACCTACCACCACCAGCTTGACGAGGCGCTGAAGCTTCTCGATCACGCCCTGGAGATGGGGTACGAGACCTTCATGAACGTCATGGCGGTCTCGACCTGCGAGCCGTCCGAGGTCGATACCTTCCTGAAGCGACTGGCGACGAGTGGCGTTCACAATGTGGCCATCGTGGACAGCTTTGGCTCGCTGTTCCCGTACCACGTCCGGTACCTCGTTCATAAGTACATGAACTACCTGGGCGAGGACATCAAGGTCGGTGTCCACTTCCACAACAACCAGCAACAGGCATTTGCCAATTCGATCACCGCGATCGATGAAGGCGTGGACTTTGTCGATGCCACCGTGCACGGCATGGGCCGTGGTGCTGGCAACTGCCCGCTTGAATTGCTTCTCTTCTACCTGGACAGCCCTCGCTACGACGTCAAGCCGGTGCTCGACCTCGTGGAGTCCTTTGCGGACATGCGCGACACCCTGCGTTGGGGCTACCACTTGCCCTACGCCATCACCGGTTTCTTCAACATCCATCCCCGGTCCGGCATCGAGAGGATGGATGATGATGACCGGCGCTACCAGGTGTTGGACATGTACTTGAAGTTCGCCAAGCGCATTCAAGACGCCGCCAAGTAGCATCCTGGTTGTCCCCGGAGGCCTGGATGGCCCCACTGGGGCGACACCTGCGAAACGCGTTGGCCTGGGAGCCGCGACCGCGACTCCCCGTCTTTCCTGTGCCACTGCGCCGGGCCCGAAAGTTGCGGGTCGGGGAGCCCTTTACGGTTCTCTGTTGGAACCTGCAGTTCTGCGCCTCCCGTCGCGTGGAGTTCTTCTACGATGGGGGGCCTGCGGTTCACGTGGAACCCGCGGACCAGGCGCGGACCCTGGCGGCCGTGGAACAGGCCATCGCGGAACTCAAGCCCGACCTGGCACTGCTACAGGAGATCGACAGGGACAGTGCCAGGACCCAGAGAGTCGATCAACTTCAGCCCCTGTTGCGGGCGTCGGACTGGGCTTGTTGGGCGACCACGCCCTACCACCGGGCTCGCTACGTACCGGTCCCCGTCCCACGACCACTGGGACGCATCGATCTGCACCTGGCGGTCCTGAGCCGCTTTCCCCTGGGGCGGGGGGTACGACTGGACTTGCCGCGGTTGGTGGAGCCCCGGTGGCGCCAGGCCTTGAACCTCAAGCGGGCCCTGTTGGCGCTTCCCCTGGAGGTGAGTGGGGGCTCTTCCCTGCGGGTGGGCACCACCCACCTGTCGGCTTTCTCTCGAGGGGATGGCACGCTTCCCCGCCAGGTGGCCGTTGTCCGGGCCTGGATGCGAAGAGGGCCGGGCTTTCTGTTGGGCGGGGACTTCAACCTGCTCGCGCCAGGAGACACGCCCTCTCGGTTGACCCGGGATCAGCAGAATTACGCGGATCATGGCGACCCGATGGCGAAGCTGGTCGGTGAATTTCAGGACATTTCAAAGGACGCTGTTGCAGATCCCGATTGGCGGACGTACCTGCCCTATGGTGCAGGCGCTCCTGATAGGCGCCTGGATTATGTGTTTACCGGGGCCCGCCTGGAGGTCATAGAGGCATGCGTGCTCAGTCAATTCGACGATGTCTCCGACCACCGGCCCGTTTGGGCGCGGCTCCGCTTGATCCCTGGGAAAGACGGTTGATTGCCCGTCCCTTCAGCGTGGCGGTATATTGCCCACCCAGTCGCCGCCGTGGAAGCCCTATCCACCCCTCTCTCTCCTGGGACAACTGATGTTGCGACCCCTTCTTGCTGCCTTGATGGCCCTCTTTGTAGTGGGCCTTGGCCCTGCCTGTGATGGAGAGACCCTCCTCGGCGAGGAGGAAGAGTCCACCCAATTGAGCTTCACCGTGGATCCCCCGGAAGGAGCCGTTGGGGCCAGCATGCGGGTGACGGTATCGGCCTCGCGCTCGGGGTTTGACCTGGAGGACACGACCGTCGACTTCGGAGAGGGCATCTCCGTGGCGTCGGTGACCGTGGTCGATGGTTGGACGACTTTTGCGGACATCGAGATCGCAGTGGACGCCGAGACTGGCAAGCGCAACGTCACCCTGGACATCGATGGCCGGGAACATGTGTTGGCCAATGCATTTCGGGTCAATGCGTCGACTTTTTCGGTGTCGCCGGCCAACGCCCGCATTGGCGAGACCGTCGAGGTGGAGATCGCCGGGACCAACACGGAGTGGCTCGGGGGAAGAACCTGGATCAACTTCGGCGAAGGGGTCGATGTGCTGGAGTTGACGGTGCTCTCGGGCACGCTCCTGCAAGCCACCATCGCAGTCCGGGCCGACGCCTATCCGGGTGAGCGAGACGTCTTCACCGAGGACGGGCCCAAGGTCGTGACCGTCTATGACGCCTTTACGGTGGACCGGGTCGGGCTGGCAGCGACCTGGGATCCCCCGGTCGCCGAACAGGGGACACAGGTCGAATTCACGGTGGTCGGGCGGGAGACGAACTTCCAGCAGGATGTCACCGAGCTCACCTTCCTGACCGATGACGGCCGGGAGGTCCTGGACATCGTCGTGGACAGCATCACCGTGCTCGATGCCCAGAACCTCTGGGGGCGCATGACCCTGTCCAATGCGGCGACGATGGGCTGGCGAGATGTGCTCATCGAGACGGCGGACGAAGGGGTGCTCATTCCAGAGGCCTTTGAGGTTGTGGGCGGAGACCTGGACCTGGGCGATGTCGCCATTGCGCTGTTCTTCTACGTGAGCCGGGCGATCGACAACGACACCGGTGCCCTCAACCAGGGCATCGTGGCCTTTACCCAGTTCGTCATTCCGTTGGACCCCCCCTGTGGCTCCGGTTCGCCCCCCGGGGATGGTCCGCAGCCCTATGACCTCAACGGGGTCTTCGAGGTTCCGGACTCGGTGGAGTCCAACGACGATTGCCCGATTCCGCAGACCGTCTCTGCGGGGGACTACGTCTGGCTGGAGTCCGAGGCGAACACGGTCACCCTGAACAAGCACATCGACGCCAGCAGCGGCAGCATCTACTACACCGGTGACAACCTCACCATGGACGACTACGTGCCCGACCAGTGGTACGACCTGCACCTGCAGGGGGACCCGGATGGCCTGCCCGAGGAGATCCTGGACGATGTCCAGCCCACGGTGCCGGCAGACTGGCACCTGACCAGCCCGGATCTTTGGGGCAACTACACCCAGAACCGGGCCGAGGACTTCCCCTACACCTGGACCCCCGCCGAGACCTACCCGGACGCTATCTTCTCGACCAGCATCAGTGGCACCCTGGTTTCCACGGGGAAGTCCGGGTTCGCCGGCAGCATTCCCTGGGATGATGGGGAGCATGTCTACACGGGCGAGGAGCTCTCTCAGCTCGAGGCCAGCCCGGTCACTTTCACGGCATATAGCTACATCGAGGGTCCTGAATTCGGTCTCAAGGACTCCAAGTACCAGACCAACCAGGCCTACTCGTACATCTACTTGTCGGCCAGCCTGATTCTCGAGTAATCCATGACATCCATCTGGCTGGCGACCCTTTGGCTCGCCTGCATTGAGACCAGCGTGAGCGTCCGCCCTATCGAGGCGGTGGCCGTGGTGACCGGCGACTTCGACAATGTGGCGGAGTCACTGGATCGGCAGCTCATTGCCTACCAGTCCTACGAGGGCTTCATCTGCTGCGCAAGCTATGACCCGGAGCTTGACCCCAGCCTGGTCGCCCTCAAGTCGGAGACCCTGTTCACCGGCGTCAGCGAAACCGGGAGCCGGGAGATCTTCGGCTACGACGCTGTGTTGCTGAACTCCGGCGCCCGGGGTTTTGGCGCCTGGGAGTACAACGGGGTCGAACCTGACGATCACCTGGTCACCGATGAGGAAGTGGTGAGCGATGTGGCCGAGTGGGTGGGGCGTCGAGGACTGCTCTGGGCCAGCGACTGGTCCTATGACCTGGTCGAAGCGGCCTGGCCCGAGAAGATCGATTTCTATGGCGACGACCTGGTCCTGGACGAGGCACAGGCCGGCACCATCGGCCAGGTCCTGGCCACCGTCACCGACAGCACGCTGGCGGAAACCCTGGGGGCAGACCAGATCTCCCTGGAGTTCAACTACAGCGACTGGATGGTCATGGAGGACGTCGCCCAGGATGAGAGCGTCGATGTCCTGCTGCGGGGCGATGCCGAGGTGAAGCTGTCGGCGTCTGAAGGCTTTGGGACGGTTCAGAATGTGCCCTTGCTGGTCACCTTTGACCACGGCCAGGGACAGGTCATCTTGAGCAGCTTCCACTGGAACGTCCAGAACCCGGACCTTGCGGATGCGCTGCTGCTGGCCATTGCCAGAGGACTGGATCCGGGGGCAGGTTCCGATGACGGCACCGACACCTCCACGGGCGGAAGCGAGGAGACGCAATGACTGGAATCCTGGTGGCTCTGACCCTGGCGGGGTGCAACGAGTACACCTACACGGAGCAGACCCAGACGGACTACTTCGAGCAGAATGCCCGCAACACGGTCGACATCGTGCTCGTGGTCGACAACTCCTGTTCGATGGTCGAGGAGCAGGAGAAGCTGGCGCAGAACTTCCAGAGCTTCATCCAGCACTTCGAAACCAGTGAGTCCGACTACAAGATCGCGGTCATCACAACCGACACCCTGGACGACAAGTTCATGGGCCGCT
Source organism: uncultured Enterobacterales bacterium (assembly GCA_964567625.1). GTDB lineage: Bacteria > Myxococcota_A > UBA796 > UBA796 > CAJQPC01 > CAYFPX01. The sequence continues at coordinate 10,860 of CAZMNK010000166.1, forward strand.
TTGTCGGGGGAGATGACGAGATTCTCCTGGTGGACGCCAATGGCAAGGAAGTGGATGGTGTCGCCTGGGATCGAGACTGGGGACTGGCGGAAGGCGCCTCGTGGTCCCTGGATCCCTCGGTGACCTCGGCCAGCCTGAACGACTCCTCGGCCAACTGGTGCCTGGGGACCGAGGCCTATGGAGATGGCGACCTGGGGTCTCCGGGAAGCCCCAATCCCAGTTGTGGCGCCAGCGGTCCAGGCACCAAGACGGACACCGACACGGACACCGACACCGACACCGGCACCGGGGACACGGGGGCCTCTGGACTGCCGGTACCTTCCACGGGAGATGTGCTGATCACGGAGTGGATGGCCGATCCACTTGCCGTTGACGATGTGTCTGGCGAATGGGTGGAGCTCACAAGCCAGGTCGAGCACGACCTGGACTTGAGCAATCACTACCTGGTGGACGAAGGACGCAATGCCTGGGCCTTCCCGGACGGCACCCAACTCGCCGCAGGCGGCATCATGGTCGTGGCGCGAGACACCGACTCGGGGAGCAATGGCGGCGTGGCAGCCGACCTTGGAACCGGAACAGCGATGACCCTGAACAACCAGGTCTTCGTGATCCTTTCCGACACCCCCGGTGCCGATGAGATCTTCGGCGAAATGGTTGCGGTTGGCACCAGCGGTTCCGGCATCGAGATGGGCCTGGAAGCGGCATACATGGCCTTCACGGAACCAAACCTGTCCGGGACCAGTGCCGGCTTCTTGCGCGAGGAT
>CAZMNK010000167.1:0-11511 GCA_964567625.1 uncultured Enterobacterales bacterium
AGCCGACCTGGTCCAGGGGGAGGATGGCACGGTGGTGACCCTGTCCGGCAAGGTCTTCGAGGCGGGCTGTACTGCGGGAATCGCCGGTGCCACTGTCGAGATCTGGCACGCCGACGAGTCCGGGGAATACGACAAAAAAGGGTTCGACTACCGCTGCACCCTGACCTGTGACCAGGACGGAGCCTGGTCCCTGCGCACCATCCGGCCCGGTCGCTATCCGGACCAGGGGGTCTACCGGCCTCGGCACTACCACGTGAAGATCACGGTCCAGGGAACCGAGCGGTTGGTCACCCAGTTCTACTTCGAGGGCGACGAGTACCTGTCCTGCGATCCCTACGCGAACAGCTCGCTCATCGTCCCGTTTTCAGGAAACGCCACAAACGGCTTCGTCGGCTCGGTGGACTTCGTCCTGGCGTGAGCCCTCACAGACCCACGCCGTTTCTCACCGGTGACCGCTAGGCGATCCGTTCGTTGACCAGCTCCGCCAGGTCCATCAGGTTCTCACAGGCCAACAGGTCATCCACCTCGAGCCGGATGCCGAGTTCCTTCTCCACCAGGGCTGCAAACTCCACCGCGACAAGGGAGTCCTGGTCTTCGAGGGGTGACTCCGGGTCCACCTCGTCATCCTCGGTGACCGTGGCCATGCAGGCGGTCAGGTATTCGACCACGCTCTCGTAGCGGTCCCCTGGATCCTCGCAGTCCTCGATCTCCATGCGCAATTCCAGGCGCTCCGAGGCCCGCTCGTCCTGGTCCTGCTGGCTCTCCAACAGGTCCAACATCAGCGGAGGCACCGGCCCCAGGCTCAATCCTCTGGCCATGCGGGCCCGGTCGATACGAAGCACCACCGGCACGGGGCAGGTGTCCTGGAGCAGGGAACTCAGAATCTCCAGCGACGCCTGGGCGGACAGGGGAGAGATCCCCGCCCGACTCCAGCGATCCTGGCCCTCCGTCTCGGCAGCCATGCCCGCATCGGCCCAGGGACCCCAGGCAACACTCAGCCCCACCAGGCCCCGGGCCTGGCGCCAGCAAGCCAGGCCATCCAGCCAGGCATTGGCTGCGGCATAGGAAGCCTGGCCGGGTGAACCCAGCACACCAGAGGCGGAACTGTAGAGAACAAAGTGGTCCAGTGCCAGGTCCTGGGTCAACCGGTGCAGGACCCAGGCCCCCTGGACCTTGGGGCCCATGACCCGTTCGGTCCGAGAGGGTCCCTGCTCTGCCAGCAGAGCATCGTCGACGATGCCCGCGCAGTGGAAGACGCCAGCCAGGGGACTGGGAAGATCGGCGATCACGGCGGTCATGGCCGCGGTGTCGGTGACATCCGCTGCCGCGATCTGGATCTGAACGCCGCGGTCCCGCAGTGCCGCCAGGATCTCCCCGGCGTGGGGAGAGGGCTCACGCCGGCCCAGCAGGGTCAGGTGATCGGCACCCTGTTCCACGAGCCAACGGGTCAACTCCAGGCCCAGCGCCCCCAGGCCACCGGTCACCAGGTAGCTGACGCCGGAGCGAATTTCCTTCTGTCGCGGTGCCGAGGGCCAGTCGACCACCACCTTGCCCACGTGCCGGGCCCGGGCCATGTGTCGGAAGGCCCCGATGGTGTCTCCGAGGGAGAAACGTCGCAGGGGCAGCGGGCTCCAGGGACCTTCTGCGCAACGTTCCAGGCACGTGACCAGCAAGCTCTGGACGAGCGCCGGGTCCTCTTGACTCATGGTGACCAGGTCAAAGTGGAAGTACTGGATGTTCCGCCCCAGTGCGACCACCCGAGTCTCATCGAGCACGTCCGCCTTGCCAATCTCGATAAAGCGTCCGCCCTCGCGCAGGAGTGCCAGGCTCTCTCGCACGTGGTCCACCCCGAGGGAGTTGAGCACCACGTCGATTCCCTCGCCATCGGTCCGGGTGCGGATCTCCTCCGCAAAGGCCAGGTCCCGAGAATGCATCACGTGGGGCACCCCGAGCTCCGTCAGCACCCGGCGCTTGGCCGGGGATCCAGCGGTGGCAAAGATCTCCGCGCCAACCGACTGAGCGAGCATGACCGCCGCGAGACCCACGCCTCCAGAAGCGGCGTGGATGAGCACCCGGTCCCCCGCCTTGAGGTTGGCGAGGGTCTCCAACCCATAGAGAGCGGTCACAAATGCCGCTGGCACCGTGGCTCCCTGGGCAAAGTCCAGGGTCCCTGGCAGATGCGCTGTGAACCGAACGTCGGCCAACGCGTGGCTGCGGAAGCAGCCCTGGGACGCCAGCATCGTGACCACCCGGTCACCCACCGAGAAGCCGGTCACGCCGGGCCCCACCCCGGTGACCAGGCCCGTGCACTCGCCACCCAGGGGCCCGGGATCGCCCGGGTAGGCCCCGAGTGCACCGAGAACGTCCCGGAAGTTCAGGCCGACCGACCGAACCTGTATCTCCACCTCGCCCGCACCCGGCGCCACCCGGCTCGCAGGCTGCAGGGCCAGGCTCTCCAGCGAACCCCTGGACCCCAGGTTCATACGCTGGGTCGCCACCGGGGTCGCGGTCTTGTGCTCGAGCAGGCGTGCCACGAACCGACCGGACTGTCGCAATTGGACCTGGTCGGCCGGGGAATCCGCCTGGATTTCATCCACCAGGGCTGCCACCGCACCTGTGGGAAGGGCCGGGTCCAGGTCCACGCTGGTGCATTGCAGACCAGGAGCCTCCATGGCCACCGCTCGCTGCAGACCCAGCAGGGCACATCCCGAGAGCACCGAGTCCGGTCCTGTGGGTTCCACCGCGCCACGGGTCACCATGTAGAGACGGGCATCCAGCGGCCCCAGGGCTCGAACCGTGTCCAGTGCGCCGCTGACCCCTTCTACGGCAGGCGCCGAGAGACCGATGCAGTCCACCACAGCGACCCTGCCCTGGATGGACCCCAGGTCCTCCCGAGACAGGAGACGGGCGTTGGCACCCCGCTGAACCAGGGTCTCCACCAGGACCGAGGCTGTGTCCTCTCCCTCTCCCAGGACCAGGACCTCCTGGAATCCCTTGCCCTGTTCGGGCTCTTCATCCAGGGCTTCTCCACACCAACGGCTTCCGTAGACATCCTCCGGGCTCAACTCCCCACCGCCAAGCACCGCCCGAGGAATCCGAGCGATCTGAAGTCCCACGATGCGGGCACACAGGGACCCGTCCGCTCCACGAAGATCGATGTCCGCCCTGGTCTCCTCCCGCACCACTGCATGAGCCCAGAGTTCCTCGGCAAAGGTCCCCACCAGCTGGAACCGCTCCACTCCGACCGGCACGAACAGTGCCGTGCCATCGAGCAGGGAGGACACCTGTTCCTGGGGTAGCGCCCGGGTCAGAACCTGGAAGCAGGAGTCGATGAGCCCCGGGTGCAGTGGCGCATCCTCGAGCCCGATGTCCTCGGCGGGAACCCGCATTCGGACCAGGGCCTCGCCATCACAACGCCAGGTCTCGCCCATCCAACGGAAGGCCGCGCCCAGGGTGTAGCCCACATCGTTGAAGCGCTGGTAGAAGGCGTCACTGTTCTCCCCAGCGTCGAGGCGGGACTGGATGTCGGACAGAGACTCGACGGGAGCCACAAGGGGCTCGGCATCGCCAAAGACACGTCCCGTCGCATGGACCACCGGGTGTCCGCTCTCCAACAGGCTCGCCACTGTCAGGTCGGCGTCCCCGCTGTCCCGGTCGATCACGATCTGCACCCGGCGACTCTCCCGGTCCCCCAGCACCAGGGCCCGAGGGAAGGCAAGGTCCCCCACACAGACCTGTTGAGTACCCCGAGAGGCCTGGACCGCTGCCAGGGAAAGGGCCACATGGGCGGCTCCCGGGCTCACAACGCGACCGAAGAGCCGGTGGTGGTCCAGCCAGACCGGGCTCGTGGGCGAGTGCCAGGCCTGGAAGACCACGGCATCGAGCAAGGGCAAGGCCAGTCGATCCCCAAGCAATGCACTGCCCGTGCTGGCCTCGAGACCCTGGGCCACTGGCGCCCTTGGCCCCACTTCCAACCAGTGGCGCTTCGCCTCCAGCGGCGTGTTGGGCACCCGCACCCGGCGAGCAGCGGTGCCTTCGAACAGGGGGCTCCAGTCGATGTCGACCCCCGCCTCAAACTGCTTCACGGCCTCGTCCACGCCGGCAGAGGGGTCCGCTGGCCAGGCAAAGAGTGTCTCCGAGTCCGCCAGCACCGGTGCGACCTCTCGGGTGGCCAGCTCCCGCAGGCCCTGCTCGAGGGACCCCAGGTCCGTCGCCACGATGGCCGAACGACAGGCCAGCTGTGCCCGACCGACAGCCATCGAGAGCGCCAGGTCAGCCAGGCTCAACGACGGCTGGGCGGCAAGCTGGTCTGCGAGCGAGGAGGCCAGCACCTGGAGGGCACCGGGGCTCTGGGCGCTCAACGGGAGGACCCAGCCAGACCGCTCCACGCCTGCCACCGCCTCTCTCACCGGCGCCTCGCCCAGCACCACGTGGGCGTTGGTCCCACTCAGGCCAAAGGCACTCACGCCCGCGACCCGCTCAGGGCGATCCGCCGGCCAGGCCGTGGTCTCCGTGGGCACGACGATCGGGATCGACCCGTCAATGTGAGGGTTCAGGGACTCGAAATGCAGGTTGGGGGGGATCGCGCCACGCTCGACACACATCACCGCTTTGATGAAGCCCGCCATCCCAGCGGCGGCCTCCAGGTGCCCGATGTTGCTCTTGAGCGTACCGACCACCAGGGGCTGTTGAGGCTGAAGCACCGCGTTGAGAGCCCCGATCTCGATGGGGTCGCCCAGCCCGGTACCCGTACCGTGCGCCTCGATAAAGCCCACCTGGGCCGGCTCCACGCCAGCACTCTCCAGCGCCGCGCGCAGGACCGCCTGCTGGGCCGGGCCATTCGGCACCGTGATGCCGCTGCTCCGACCATCGTGGTTGACGGCAGTACCTCGAATGACGGCGTGCACGGTGTCGCCGTCCCGCAGGGCATCGCTCAGCCGCTTGAGCACGACCACGCCGCAACCCTCGCCGCGCACATAGCCGTCCGCCCGGGCGTCAAAGGCCTTGCACTTCCCGTCCGCAGCCAGGGCCCGAGCCCGGGACAGGTAGACGCTGACCTCGGGATCCAGGATGACATTGACACCACCGGCAAGCGCGATCCCGCACTCCCCACTTCGAAGGGACTGGACCGCCAGGTGGGTGGCCACAAGAGAACTGCTGCAGGCCGTGTCCAGGGCCATCGCCGGGCCCTGGAGCCCCAGGTGGAACGCCAGTCGTCCGGCCGCAAAGGCCATGGCGTTTCCGGTCCCGGTCCAGGCGTCGACCTCTTCCGGCCCGCGGGCGCCGGCCACCTTTTGCAGGTAGTCACCACTCCCGATTCCCACGAACACACCGCCCGAGCGACTGCTGCCACCCTGGGAACGGCTGGGGGACTGGCCTGCATTCTCCAGCGCCTGCCAGGCGACCTCGAGCAACAGGCGATGCTGGGGATCCATCCGTGCGGCTTCCCGCGGAATGATGCCGAAGAAGCTGGCATCGAAGCGGTCCACGCCCTCGATGAACCCGCCACGCCGGGTGTACATCTTGCCGATCGTCTCCGGCGAGGGGTCGTACCAGGTGTCCAGATCCCAACGGTCTGCGGGGACCTCCGTCACCGCATCCCGCCCACTGGTGAGAAGTTCCCAGAGGTCCTCGGGGCTGTTGGCACCGCCCGGATAGCGACAGGCCATCCCGATCACGGCAACCGGTTCATCGGCGCGAACCTGGGACCGCGTGTCCGCCCTCTGGACGCTCTCCGCCAGGTCCAGGTCCTGGAGCAGCCAGTCGACCAGCCGAGACAGGTCCGGCTGGTCGATGAGCAAGGTCGCGGGCAGCACCCGTCCCAGCCGCGCTTCCAGGGAACCCTTCATCTCGACCACCATGATCGAGTCCAGGCCGATGTCGAAGAAGCCCTTGTCCAGTGGAATGAAGTGGTCCTCCGACATCTCGGCGACCCGGCGGATCTCGGCCCGGACCGCATCGATCAGGACGCCGCGGCGGGCACCCAACTCGGTGGCGGCGAGCAGGGTGAGCAGCTCGGCATCTCCAGACTGATGAACACCATTGGTCACCCCGAGCTTGGAGAACAGGGGCGCCGGCTTGCGCACCTCCAGCACCGGGCGCAGCCGCTCCCAGTCCACATCGGCCACCCCGTAGTGGCCATTGTGCCCGAGCAGGGCCCCCATCCGGCCCAGGGCCGAGTCCGGCTTGAGTGCGTAGAGACCGAGCCGCGCCAGGTTCGCCTGTTCGTCGGTGGTGGCCATGCCACCGTCCGCCCAGACACCCCAGCCGAGGCTCAAGGCAGGACGACCCGCGGCTGCACGCGCGTGGGCAATGCCGTCTTCAAAGGCGTTGGCAGTTGCGTAGGCTGTCAGACCCTGCCCCCCCCAGAGAGCCGAGACCGACGAGAACAAGACGAAGAAGTCCAGTTCCATGTCTGCCGTCAGGGCGTCCAGCACGCGGCTCCCGCCGACCTTGGCCTGGAGCATGCTCCGCAGGACCTCGTCCTCCAGTTCATCCAGGCCAATGCGCTCGACCACCCCGGCGGCATGGACCACACCCCGGAGGTTCTCCAGCTGTGCGAACACGGCCTGCATGGCGATCGGGTCGCCAACGTCCGCCGCAAAGACCTGGATCTTGGCTCCAGCCGCTTCAAGGGCCTCGACCTCGGGAGAGGTCCCGCCCCTCCGACTGGTCAGGGCGAGCTTTCGTGCGCCCTGTTCGAACAACCAACCGGCCACCCGCAGTCCCAGTCCGCCCAGGCCTCCGGTGATCAGGTAGGTCCCCTCCGGGTCGATGGTGATTCGTGAGACCGAGAGCTCGATCTCCTCGAGCCGGGCCACGTGCCGATCGCCGTTGCGCCAGGCCACCTGCTCGCCATCGGAGACCGTCAGTTCCGAGAGAATCTCGGCGATCTCGTCGCCACCCCCCAGGTCCATCAGGCCACCCCACCGGTCGGGGCGCTCCTGGGCAAAGCCACGCCCCAGGCCCCACAAGGCTGCCTGGGTGGGATCCACGGTGTCGCCTTCGCTGACCCGACAGGCCCCACGGGTCACCAGGTAGAGGGGGGCCTCGGGCTGGTTCAGCAGCCCCTTGACCGTGGCCATGGCATCGGAGATCACCTGTTCCGGTTCCCCTCCGTCCAGCCCCCCCAGGTACACCACTCCCCGGCAGTCGAGGCCGGGTTCGCTGACCACTCGGCCGCCCTGGGCCTCCAGGCCCTGGCTGACCCTCTGGCCCATTCCGGTGTCCCGGGGGATCACCACCCAGTCGCCCTTCAGTTCTCCCCGGAGTGTCTCCGCCACTTCCCAGTTGACCTCGAGCACCCGGGTGCCGCCGAGCTCGGGCCCATGCTCCACCCAGTGACGGGACCGGGTGAAGGGCGTGACCGGCAGGTCCAGCTTGCGCCGAGCGCGGTCGCTCTCGAAGCCTTCCCAGTCGATCGCCAGACCAGCCACCGTGCCCTGGGCCACGGCGGCCAGCAGGACACGCTGGTCGTCCTTGCCCTTGCGCAGGCTGCTCAGCCAGGTTGCCGGAGCCTCGGACAGGGTCTTGCGGCCCATGCCGATCAGGACCGGGCTGGGGCCGATCTCCAGGTAGAGGGTGGTTCCCAGGCCATCCAAGGTGGACAGGGCATCGGTGAACCGGATGGGCTGACGGATGTGGTCCCGCCAGTACAGCGAGTCCGAGACCCGCTCAAAGTCGAGCACGTCGCCCGAGTGATCGGACACAAAGGGCACCTGGGGCGCCTTCCAGGCCAGGTCGGCAGCGACCAGGGCGAAGTCGTTCAGGATCGGGTCCATCAGCGCTGAGTGGAAGGCGTGGCTCACGGGGAGCATGGTGGTGCGGAAGCCCTGGGAATCAAGGACCGCGGCGACTTCATCGACCAGTGCCCGGACACCGGACACCACGGTCTCGGTCGGACCGTTCAGAGCGGCGATGCCCACTGTCGGAGGTCGGCCCTCGAGCGCCGCCAACACGTCGGCCTCGCTGGCCCGAATCGCCACCATGGCACCGCCCTCGGGCAGGGAGCCCATCAGCCGGCCGCGGACAACGATGAGCCGTGCCCCGTCCTCGAGCGAAAGGCAGCCGGCGATGACCGCGGCGGCGTAGGCACCGACGCTATGACCGGCGACGGCGTCCGGGGTCACGCCCCAGGACTGCCAGAGCGCGGACAGGGCGATCTGGAGGCTGAAGATGGCCGGCTGGGTCACCGCGGTGTGGTTGAGGATCGCGGCCTGTTCGTCCGTGGGGTCGGTGGCGTAGATCAGGTCCACGATGGACAGGCCCAGAGGCTCTCGAAGCAAGGCATCACAACGGTCCAGGGCCTCCTGGAACACCGGCTCGCTGTCGTAGAGTCCTCGACCCATGCCCAGGTACTGGCTGCCCTGGCCCGTGAAGAGCCAGGCGACCGAGGGCGGTGACGGGGGAGCCTCGCCCTGGGTCAGCTTGCGGTTGCCGGGCGAGATGTCCCGAAGGAGCGCGGCAAGTTCGACCGGGTCGTCGCCTGTGGCCACGGCCCGGTGAGGCTGGCGGGCCCGGCCGACATTGGCCGTGTAGCAGAAGTCCGGCAGGTCCTGGGGATCGAGTCCCTCGAGAGCATCCGCAAAACGCACACCCAGGGCGGCCAGTGCCTCCGGGGTCCTGGCGGCGAGACTCAAGAGCGACCTGCCTCGTCCGGCCTCCCCTTCGGGTCGGGCCTGCTCGGGAGCCGCAGCCAGCACGGCGTGGGCGTTGGTGCCGCCGAAGCCGAAGCTACTCACACCGGCCAGGGCACCCTTCGGCCAGGGCACGGCCTGGGTCGGGATCTGGAGGGAGCCCAGGTTCATGCCCGGGTTCGGCTGCTCCAGGTGCAGGTGCGGGGGGATGACCCCGTGCTGAAGGGACAACACGACCTTGATGACCCCGGCGAGCCCGCTGGCTGCCTCCAGGTGGCCGATGTTCGTCTTGACCGAGCCGAGCCAGACAGGGTCCTCGCGCTCACCGATCACGGCGCTCAGGGCGTTGACCTCGATCGGGTCACCCAACGCGGTGCCGGTGCCATGGGCCTCGACATAGCCCAGGTCCGACGGAGTGGCGCCTGCGGCACGCAGCGCCGCCCGCACCACCCGCTGCTGGGCCGGGCCACTGGGGGCGGTCAGGCCGTTGGAGCGGCCGTCCTGGTTCAGGGCGGTGCCACGGATGATGGCCTGGACGCGGTCACCTCGCTGTTCTGCCGTGCTCACCCGCTCCAGGACCAGCACACCGCAGCCCTCGCCGCGCACGTAGCCATCGGCCCGCTCATCGAAGGTCTTGCAACGGCCGTCGGCGGCCAGCATGCCGGCCTGCTCAAAGGCCACGTTGCCGTGGGGGGCCACCAGCAGGTTCACGCCGGCCACGATCGCGGTGCTGATCTCCCCCCGGTGCAAGGCTGTCACCGCCTGGTGCAGGGCCACCAGGGAACTGCTGCAGGCTGTGTCGATGGCCAGGCTGGGACCGCGCAGGTCGAGCATGTAGCTCAGCCGGTTCGCGGCGATGCTGTGGGCGTTGCCCGTCCCGCTGTAGGCGTTGACGTTGTCCGGGTTGGCGATGCTCAGGAAGCCGTAGTCGGTGGACGCAATGCCCACGAAGACGCCGGTGTTCGTGCCCGCCAGCCGCTCAGGGGCGATTCCCGCCGACTCGATGGCCTCGATGACCACCTCGAGCAGAAGTCGCTGTTGGGGGTCCATGCCCTTGGCTTCCCGTGGGGAGATGCCGAAATACTCGGGGTCGAAGTGGTCGATGGCATCGATGAAACCGCCCGGGCCACTGGTCCAACGGCCGACCGGTGCATCGCTGATGGCGTCGACGCCTTTCTCCAGCAGGTTCCAGAAGGCCTGGGGGTTCTCGGCGCCGGGAAAACGGCAGCCCACGCCCACCACGGCGATGGCCTCGGTCGAGGCCTCGGCTCCGCCCGCGTCCCGGGCGTCGTCGACATCACCACTCAGGTGGGCTGCGAGGGCCTGGATGCTGGGGTGGTCCCAGATGGCGCTGATCTCGACGGTCTGGCCCAGCCAGGTCTCCAGGTCGCCGATCAACTCGATCGCCTGGACCGAGTCCAGACCGTGGCGGGTGAACGGGACCGAGGGGTCCAGGTCCCGGGGGGACACGCCCAGGTTCGCGGCGAGCTTGGCTGTGATCCAGGTCCGGATCTCCCGGGGGCTGCGACCGCTGCCGGCCTGTTCTTCAGCGGGCGCCTGGACCTCCTGGACCCACTGGTGCACGACCTGGCCCGAACCATCCAGGAACTCGAGCATCGTGGCGCGACGCTGGATCTTGCCGCTGGTGGTCTTGGGAACGGTCCGGTGCTTGAGCAGGCTGATCCCGTAGCACTGGATGCCATGCTGTTCGGCCACGGCACCGCGCACGTGGGCCAGCAGGGCATCGGCGTCTTCGATTCCGCCCGCCGGCAGCCGGCGCAGGTCGACCTCGGCCGCCACCACCAGGCGCTCCTCGCCCTGGATGGTCAAGGTGAAAACCGCGCTGCATCCCGGGCGCATCGCCACGTGGCAGTTCTCGACGGTGTGCTCGATGTCCTGGGGGTAGTGGTTCTTGCCCCGGATGATGATCAGGTCCTTCATGCGACCGGTGATGTAGACGTGTCTGTCCGCATCCAGGAAGCCCAGATCTCCGGTGCGCAGCCAGGTGCCCTCGCCCCGTCCGGCCAGCACCGCGCCATAGGTTTCCTTGGTCTCCTCGGGTCGCCGCCAGTAGCCGGCCGCGTTGCTCCGACCGCGCAACCAGATCTCGCCGACCTTGAACGGCGGCAGCTCTGTACTGGTCAGTGGATCGGCGATCGCGATCTCCTGTTCCAGGATCTGCTGGCCGTGGGCGACCAGCGGATAGGCGCCGGGGTGGTCGTCCGGAACCCGCTCGACCTCGCCCCGGTGGAACTTCTCTCTGTCGACCAGGACCGTGCGGACGACCTCTTCGTGCTTCTTGGCACAGATGTACAAGGTCGCTTCGGCCATGCCGTAGCTGGGCGTATAGGTCTTCGGGTCGAAGCCCACCGGACCAAAGGTCTCGATGAAGCGGTCGGCGACATCGGCCCGCACGGGCTCGCCCCCGTTGACCGCGCAGTGCCACTTGGAGAGGTCCAGACCGGCGACCTCCGCCGGGTCCATCTTGCGGGCCACCAGGTCATAGCTGAAGTTCGGGGCGGCGGTGACCGTGCCACCGTAGTGGGACATTGCCAGCAGCCAGCGGGCGGGCTTCTGAAGAAAGCTCAGCGGCGACATCAGCGTCGCGCCGAAGCCGTTCCACACCGGGGCCAAGCACCCGCCGATGAGCCCCATGTCGTGGTACGGGGGCAGCCAGCAGACGATGTGATCGCTCACGCCCATGTTGAAGCCCTTCGTGCTGCAAGCCGAGTTGTAGAGCACGTTGGCGTGGGAGAGCATGACGCCCTTGGGCCGCCCAGTGGACCCCGAGGTGTACTGGAAGAAGGCGATGGTGTCGCCATCGATGTCCGGACGCTCCCACTCCTCGGCCTTCTCGTCTGGCAAGGAGTCCGAC